>JANQNV010000041.1 GCA_028279425.1 Longimicrobiales bacterium
GCGACCGAGACGTCACATGTCGTCTCGCAGCGCCACCACCGGCGCGATGCGCGACGCCCGGCTGGCTGGGATCAGCAGGGCCACCACGCTGACGAGAACCAGCAACAGTGGGATCGTGGCGAAGGTGGCGGGATCGGTCCCGGTCACCCCGAACAGGATGGTGGAGAGCGCTCTCCCCAACCCCACAGCCAGCCCGAGGCCGATGACGATCCCGACGAACAGCGGCTTGGAGCCCTGCACCAGAATCAGCCGCAAGATCGTGCCCGGCTCGGCACCCATCGCCATGCGCACACCGACCTCGGTCTGGCGGCGAGACACGCTGAACGCCATGACCGCGTAGAGGCCCACGGACGCGAGCCCCAACGCGACGATCCCGAAGATCGAGAACATCCACCCGATGATGACGTACTGCATGTTGACGTCGCGCAGGCGTCCGTCGAGCGCATCGATCAGCTCGACCGGGATGTCGCCGTCGATTCGCGACACTGCGTCGCGGAGGGGGGCGGCCAGCGCCAGCGGATCCTGCCCGGTCGCCCGGAGCATCACGTTGAAGCCGCCGAGCGGCCGCTGCGACGCCGGGACGAACATGCCCTCGGGGGGCGCGCCCCCGAAGTCGTCGGCCTGCGACATCTCGATCACGGGGACGACACCCACCACCGTCATCCACGGCTGTTCCGAGTCCGAGCGCCCCGTACGGACCTGACGCCCGATCGGGTCCTCGCCCGGCCAGTTCCTTTCGGCGAAGCGCTGATCCACGATCACGACCCGCTCGGCGTCGCGAGAGTCCTGCGTCGAGAAGATGCGGCCCGACAGGGGCACCACATCGAGCGCCGCGAAGAAGTCGGGCGTAATCGTCGTCATACCGGCGAACGAGTAGTCGGCGTCGTTGGCGTACTCCCGATCGCGGATTCCGTACCAGTAGTTGCCGGTCCCGACTCCGGGAAGCGCCGACGACACCACGGCATGCTCGACCCCCGGGAGTGCCGCCAGATCACGCTGAATCCGGTCGACGGCGAGGAGACGCGCCACGGAGTCGGGATACGATTCGCCTGGGAGCGTGATCGAGGCGGTGAGGATTCCCGACGTGTTCACGCCGAAGTTGTTGGCGCCGACCGCGAGGGTCGATCGAATGGTGAGGCCGGCCGCGACCAGCAGAGCGCACGAGACCGCCACTTCGAGGGTCACGAGCCCGCTCGACCAGCGATTCACACTCCGGCTCGAGCCACCCCGCCCCTGGTCCCGAAGGATCCCCGCCACATCGGAGCGCGTCGCGTGCAGCGCCGGGACGAACCCCGCCGCGAACGCCGCCACGACCGAGATCACGACGACGAACACCAGCACGAGCCCGCTGGTCTCGAAGGTCATCCAGGTCGGCGGCCCGAGCGTCACGACGGCGCGGCGGAATGCCGCGAGCGAGGCCTCGGTCAGCGCGACGCCGAGCAGTGCGCCGATGGCCGCGAGCATCAGGCTCTCGATGAGCAGTTGGCGGATCACCCGGGTGCGCGCCGCGCCCATGGCCGTACGCACCGCCAGCTCCTTCCCGCGCGCCGCGGTGAGGGCGAACAGCAGGTTGGCCACGTTCGCACACGCGATCAGAAGGACACCGATCACGGCCGCGAACATCGTGTACAGAATCCCCTTCGTTTCAGCGTCGGTGAACTGCGCGTCGCGCCAGATCTCCAGCACCGGGAGGATGTCCCGGTTCGCAACGGGGAACTCCTGGCTGAGCTGCCGCGCGACCGTCGACATCTGGGCCTGTGCCGCCTCGAGGGTGACGCCCTCCGACATCGTGCCGATCACCTGCAGACCCGGTCCCCCGCCCCGCTCCAGAGTGGCCGGGTCGACCGGAATCGGGAGCCACATGTCCTGGCTTTCGGGAAACGCGAAGTCCTCGGGCATTACGCCGATGACCGTGGTGGGGCGCGCGTTGAGCCGCAGCGTCTTGCCCACGATCTGAGGGTCGCGGTCGTACCGATTGGCCCACACGTGGTAGCTGAGCACCACGACGTCGGTATCGGGCACGAAGTCCTCGTCGAGTGAGACCGTGCGCCCCATGAAGGGTTCGACGCCGAGCAGGCTGAAGGTGCTCGAGGTGAGCCGCACCCCCTCGAAGCGCTCCGCCCGGTCACCATCTCCCGACACGATGACGGGCACGTGGTACCACGCCGCCATTTCATCGAAGACCGTTTGACGGTCGGTCCAATCTCGATAGTCGTGGATCCGAACGTTCTGGAAGAACTGGCTCTGGGGAATCGTCGTTTCGAGATATGCGATGCGCTCGAAATCGTCGTAGTCGGGCCCGCGTAGAATGGCCCCCTCGATGATCGCGAAGACGGTCGCGGTGAGGCTGATCCCGAGGGCCATGATGACCACGGCCACCGACGAGAATAGCCACCGCTTGCGCAGGAAGCGAAGCGCGAACTTGAGATCCCCCATGCCCTCCCCCCGGGTCGAGACGGCGGGTGCTCCGACGAGGCCCCGCGGTCACCGGCCCTGCGTTACCGGGCGCAGGCGACGGGTGCCCCTACGGGGCGGGCACGGCGGCTGTTTCGCTCGTCAGGCTCCGAGCCTTTCCCACGCCTCGGCGCGCTCCAACTGACGGGCCATTTCGGCTCGGTCGCCCTGCACGGCCGCCGCCTGCGCCAGGGCGTAATGGGTCCACGCCCAGTACAGCGGGAAGCCGGAGGCTGCCATGTCGGGCCAGTGCTCCCACTCCGGCAGGCCGTCCCGCAGCAGGAACACGTCGTCGACGAGACGACGGGTGCGGGGCACGTCGACCCAGCGGCCCGTCACCCTCGTGAGCGGTACGTCCAGGGGGAGGGCGACCACGCCGGGATCGGCCGCCGGTTGCGTCGAACCGACGTCGGCCGTCAGACGGTACGCCAATCCCTCGCGCACGAGATAGGGCTCGAGGCCGAGCCACGACGCCGCGTCTCCCGTGCTCGAGAAGTAGATCGGCCGATCCTCGATGGATCCCGTCAGGATCTCGAGCATGAACAGGTGCCACGGGTACAGCACGGTGTCCTGCGGCAACTCGGTGCGGATCGATCCGAAGGCGAAGCGGCGTCCAGCCTCCAACTGAAACGCCGTACGGGCCACCTGGCTCACCGTGTCGTCATCGAGGTCGAGGATCGACCGACTCGGCTCGCGCACGGGCTCGTCGAGTTCCAGCACGACCTGGTCGACCGTCGCCGTATCGGGGTCGTGGGTATAGATCGCCGGCACACCCTCGGTGTCGTACTCGCGTTGGCAGATGATGCGCGTGGGGTCGTCGGTCCAGTCCCGTCCGCCGGCGCACGGCGTCGTCAGCTCGCGGAGCTGGCGCGCGTACCAGTCGGTGCCGAGGTAGGTCGTGACGATCACCGTCACGTCTCGCCGCACCCCCTCCACCTCCTGCAGGTACCAGAGTGGGAAGGTGTCGTTGTCGCCGTTCGTGAAGAGGACCCCGTAGGGTTCGACCGACATCAGGAGGTTGTAGGCGAAATCGCGCGCGACCCGGTCACTGGACCGATCGGCCCAACCTGCGTTCGCGACCAGCGGGAGCCCGGCGACGAGGAGCACGGGCGCCGCACGCCGCAACGAACCCACCCGGTCGGCGAGCAGGATCCACACGGCGGCGACCCCTATGCCGGCAAGCAGTCCCCATACCGAAAACCCGACCATGAAGAAGTAGTCGCGCTCCCGAACCTCGTGGATCGAGGGATCGTTGAAGGGGTCCGGGATCGCGAAGCCCCACTCGAAATTCAGATACCAGACCAGGCCCACGGACAGGGTGGCGAACAGCGCGGTCATATAGGCGAAGCCACCCCGGTCCCGCTGCGCGAGAAAGCGCGCCCCCACGACCCCGAGGGCGGCGAACAAAAGGGTGAACAACACGCGGACCGGGGGGAGAAGTCGGTCGTCGCCGTCGATCGATCGGCCCCACTGCCAGTCGAAATACTGGAAGTAGTGCATGAGCTGCGCACTCAGCGGCGCCTGTCGGGGCCCTACGAGCCCCGGCCCCGGCTCGCCTTCGAGCTTGTATTGCGCGCGCGTGAGCGCGGCGCCCAGGGGTTCGCAGCCCCGGGCACCCCACGTCGCGATGGCCGTCAGAGACCCGGAGAGGCTCTCGCACTGCGGCGCGGCCTCGTTGATGACCGGGTTGAGCTCTGCCCGCATCGGCAGGAACAGGTGAACCGACAACCCGAGCACGACGGCGGCCGCGCCGACCGGGTACAGACGCCAGTCCAGCAGTGCGCGCGGGTGCGTGAGCACGATGAAGCCGACCAGCGCCGGCGCCGCGAGGAAGGCCATGAGGTGGTTGCCCACGCTCAACGCCAACACGAAGGCCATCAAGACGAGGAGATTGCCCGGGCGCCCCTCGGGCGTCGACAACCGGGCCCGCCACCGCAGCGCGAGCCAGCTCAGGAGCGCGATGGTGAGGAGCGAGACCGTATAGACCTTCTCGTTGACGTTCGACTGGTTCCAGACGGTGAATGCGGTCGCACTCACGAGCGTCGCCGTGGCCGCCCCGACCCGAGCGAACACTGGGCCGCGGCGGCCCTGAACCGCACCGGACAGGAGTTCGTGAACGACCAGGAACCACAACACGTGAGCCGAAGCGGCCATCACCGCACTGAAGAGGTTGATGCGCACCGCCACCGACCATCCGGTCGGCTCGAGGAGAACCGACCACGCCCGCGCGAGGACCACGAAGAGCGGGTTCCCTGGCGGATGCGGGATCCCGAGGATGTGGCCGGTGGCGATGTACTCGCTGGCGTCCCAGAAGGCGGTGCTGGGGGCCAGGGTCACCACGTAGAGCAGCAAGACGGCCGCCCCGGCGAGGGCAGCCCACAAGTAGGGCGGACGGGATTCGGTCGACACGACGTCTTCGGCGCTCCTCACGCGAGCAGGGGGTTCGACTGGGGGCAGGTCGGGCAGACGCGGTCGTAGGCCGTGAAGCCGTTCACCTCGATGTCCGGACACACGTGGGTCTCTTCGACCGGCTCCTCACGCATGAGATCGGTCGAGAGGTACTTCTTGTTGCTGTCGCAGAAGACGGTCACGACCACCGCGTCGTCACCGAGTTCGTCTTGCAACTGGACTGCACCGAGGAAGTTCGCCCCCGACGAGATCCCGACGGCCAGCCCGGCCTGGTGCGCGAGCTTCTGGGCCATCAGGATCGCGTCGCCGTCGTCGACGTCGACCACGGCGTCGAGGAAGTCGAGGTCGACGATGGGCGGGATGAACTCGTCCGACACCCCCTGGATCCGGTGCTCACCCACCTGGTGCCCCGTCCGGAGGGTCGGCGAGCTCGACGGCTCGAGCGGGTGGATCCGCACGTCCGGGTAGCGACGCCGAAGATGCCGGCCGACCCCCATGACGGTGCCTCCCGTCCCGACCCCCGCCACGAAGGCGCTCGGCCGCAGCCCGTGCGCGTCGAGCTGGGCTTCGATCTCGGGTCCGGTCGTGGTCTCGTGCGCGGCGCAGTTGTCTTCATTGGCGAACTGCCGCGGCAGAAACGCCCCGGGGGTCGACGACGCGAGCTCTTCCGCCAACCGGATGCTGCCGACGAACCCCCCTTGCTCGTGGCTGACCGGGTGCAAGTCGACGCCGAACGAGGCGAGCAACTTCACGCGCTCCTCGCTCATCCAGTCGGGCATGAAGATCGCCACGGGGTGCCCGAGCGCCCGACCGACGGCGGCGAAGGCGATCCCGGTGTTGCCGCTGGTCGCCTCGACGATCAGTCCCCCGGGTTGGATGGCGCCCCGCTCGTAGGCCATACGCATGATGTGCAGCGCCATCCGATCCTTCACGCTGCCGGTCATGTTCAGGTTTTCGCTCTTTGCGAAGATGCGGCGGCGGCGCCCTCGGATCGTGTAGTCGACACCGAGCAGGGGCGTGTTGCCGATGAGGCGCGACAGACCGCGGAAGCGGGCGGCGACGTCGGGAGCGATGCGGGTCATGGCCGGGCCGGTCGAAAGGAACGGCGGTGGTGCGCTGCGCTCCACCATATCACGCCGCCGGGCATCCCGCTCCATCGAGGGCCGCCAGGAGATCCCGGGATACCCGCACTCAGAACTCCATCAGTCGGCGCACCCGATCCGAATACGTGCGCGACGAAACCAGCGTGGTCCCTCCCCGCACACGGATCGCGACCTCTCCGTGACTCCAGGGCTGGAGCGCCTCGATGTGGCGTACATTGACGATGTAGGATTGATGCACCCGCATGAACCCCGCCGTACCGAGACGCCCCTCGATGAACCGAAGGGTCGCACGCATGCGAAAGCGCTCGCCGCCGGCGTGCACGACGACATAGTTCCCGTCGGACTCGATCCAACCGACCTCGTCCAACTCGAGAAGCCGGGTGCCCTCGGAGGTACGAACCGGAAGGCGTTCGGGGAGAGCCGCCGCATCGGCGAGAAGCGCCGAGAGCCGATCGGTCTCGTCGGCCGCGCCCGCCGAGAGCCGCCGACGGACGCGGTCGAGGGTGTCGTCGAAGCGAGCCTTGGTGAAGGGCTTCAACAGGTAGTCGACGGCGCGATGGTCGAAGGCCGCCAGGGCGTGACGATCGAACGCCGAGACGAACACCACGGCCGGGATCGCGCCCACCCCCACCCGGGCCAGCACCTCGAACCCGGACATCTCGGGCATCTGGACGTCGAGGAAGACCAGGTCGGGCTGCAGCGACGAGATCGCGAGCACCGCCGACGGCCCGTCCTCACACTCCGCTCCCAGCTCGAAGTCGGGCAACACCGCGACGAGGTCTCGCAGACGCCGGCGAGCCGGCGACTCGTCGTCGACGATGAGCGCCGTCCAGCTCACGAGGGCGCTCCGCGGGTCATGAGGCGAGCGATGTGGCGAGCCCGACACCCGGGCTCTGGGACGACGCCACGGGTCGCGCTGGCACGTCGATGCGAATCACGACTCCGACCTCGTCGCCGTTGCCGACGTCGAAGGTGTGGTCATCTCCGTACTGGGCGCGGAGGCGCGCCGCCGTGGTCGCCAACCCGATGCGCCCGGTACGCTCCAGGTCGAACGCCTCGGGGAGCCCCGGGCCGTCGTCACGGATCTCGAAGCGCACCCGGCCTGCGGCGATCGTACAGCGAACCGTCACCGACCCGGGCCCTCGACGCGACGCCACACCGTGCTCCACCGCGTTTTCGATCAGGGGCTGGATGAGCAGAAGAGGCACTCCGACACCGGCGGGATCACCCCGAACGTCGACGTCGACGCGGAGGCGATCACCCAATCGGATCTCCTGCAGGGCAAGGTAGCGTTCCGCGAAGTCCAGCTCGCGCCGGAGGGGCACGACGTCGACCTCGGGCGCGTCGAGTACCATGCGCAGCAGGTCCGCGAGGTGAGCCAGCATCGTCTCGGCCTTCTCCGGGTCCGACGAGACGAATGCGGAGATCGCATGCATCGTGTTGAACAGGAAGTGCGGCTGCAGCCGCGCCGACAACGCCCGCAGGCGAGCCTGCGACAGCTCCCCCGCGAGCTGAACCGCCCGCAGCTCGCGATCTCTACCCTCCAGGTGGGCGCGCAGGGCGTGGACGCCGAGTGCGATGACACCGTAGGTCAGGAGCGATGCACCGACGGCGTTGGTGAGAAGCACCCCTGCATCCGTGGTTCCCGGGAGCGAAAAGGCCCGGCGCACCAGCACCGCCATGGCCACCCAGGCAGCTGCCGCGACGACGCTGGCGGCGAGGTGGAGCGCGAGAACGCGGGGCCACCTCGACCGCTCGAACGGCCACCGCCACACCGCCCAGGCGATCGCGGGCGCGAGCAGCGCCCAGATGTACCAGCCCGGCAGCGACACCCGGAGCAGCAGCCCGAGATCGGGATAGTCGCCGCGAATACCGTAGCTGATCGTGAGCTGGGCCGTGGTGATCAGCCCCGGCACCGTCCACGCCACGACATACGCCACCACCAGCAACGGCCATCGCCGGCGGGCCCGGCTCCAGAATCCATCCATGGGCCACGTTTCCGGCGCAGCGGCTACCCCGTCAAGGACGACGCCGACCGCGCAGCTCTTCGAGCCGGGCCGCGACCGCCTCGTTGTCAGGCTGGAGTTCGAGGAAGCGATCGTAGATCGAGATCGCCCGATCGACCGAACCCCCGGCCTCGTAGAGACGCCCGAGGCTCGCCAGGATCGGGGTCGACTCCGGGTGCTGAGCCCGGTTCACCTCCAGCACGGCGATGGCGTCGTCCGGACGTCCCTCCCGCTCGAGGTCTTCGGCGAGGAAGTTGATCTCCCACTCCCCGAAGTCGTAGCTGCCCGACTCGAGGCGGTTGCGAGCGCGCGCGTAGGCTTCGACGAGCCCATCGGCGCCTTCGAGGTCGAGCGTCAGGCGCAGTTCCTGCGAGAGCAGACGGGGGCGCGCGAGTCCCCGATGGCACGTCTTGCAGGACATCTCCACGGGGCTACCCCCGCGATCGGGGAGCTCGTCGGTCACCCGCGCGTTGAGCTCGTCGACCATCGCAAGCATCCACCGCGCCGTCACCTTGTGCGGATCGTCGTCGCTGGCGAAGTCGACCCCCTCGAACGAGACGCCGTCGGGGCTCCCGACGTGACAGAACTGGCACCGCACGCCGAGCGACAGCGAGATGCGCCGCATCTCACCGACGAGGGCCTCGCGGGAGATGTCGGGAGGATAGTGCTGCAGGTTGGTGAAGGTGTCGGGAATCTGTCCCTGGGCCGCCGATGCTCCAGCTGCGCCCAGTGCGGCCACGACCGCCCCCCGAGCCACGCCGAGGCGGACCGTTCGCCGCCGACTCCAACCACCACCACCACTCGACCCCGTCATCGCCGTCGACCGTGCCATCCTTCGCCCCCTCGTCACGTGAGTCGCTACGCCCACCTCCGGTCCGACGATGGAGAGGGAGCCCGAGACGTCCCACCCCGCGTGGGACGCACCGGACCAGAGCGGGGACGTTCGACCACGCCGACGGGATATCCGGGCGGCCCGCCGGTCGGCCTCGGGGGCCGAGGCGCTCGAGCCGCCGCCCAGGCGCACCGTCAGGCGGTACGTCGACGGACCCACCAGCGCCGGACGAAGAACCCGATGAGCCCGAGGGCGATCGCCCAGGGGAGCGCCGTCGCCACGACGTAGATCATCGCGGCTACCGACTCGACGATGAGGCGGGAGGCGTTCTGGAGCGCGACGCGGATCGGTCGGAGCGCGCCGCCCGACATCGCCCTCCCGGGCTGGGTGAGGTAGACACTCAACTCCGACTCGGCGATGCGTTGGTCGTAGTAGCGCAATCGCCCCTTGAGCGACTCGAGTTCGGCGAGGGCGCGGCCCACCTCGCGCTCGACCGCCAACAGGTCGGACAGGCCGCCTCCCCGAGCACCGAGGGCGCGCAGGCGGGCGACGGTTTCTTCACCCACCGCGACCCGGGTCTCGACATCGACGTACTCCCGGGTGACGTCCTCGACTCCCGACGTCGAGGCGACCAGGCGTCCCATACCCTCGATCTGCGACATGAGGGCGTCGAACCCCTCCGATGGGACGCGGATCGTCAGACTGCCCGCGCGACCGCCTCCCGAGGTGGAGCGCTCCTCGCTCCGGGCTACGTAGGCGCCGGCGTCGTCCAGCAACGCCCGCACCGTCTCCATCCCGGCGTCGAGATCGTCGACCTCGAGCCGTACGCTCCCGTTGCGGATCAGACGCCGCACGCCGGGGTCCGGGGCGTTCTGCTGCGAGGCCCCCAACTCGATCTCGGGGGGCAGCTCCCGCACGCCGATGAGTTCCCCCGCCGGCGAGCCCGCCATCGCCTCCATCTCGGGCGAGCTGGCGAAGACATCCATCTGGGGCGCGCCGACCCCGGCCGATCCCTCGAAGGCCGCGTCGCCGCAGCCGCCGAGTACGACGAGCGCCGCACCCCACACCACACGCCGGATCAAGTTCTCACCTCGCATCGTTCCTCCTCGCGTTTCGCTCACCTGGCCGTGCCATCGCGTCGCCGGGTTCTGGACCCACCGCTTCGAAGCCACTAACATCGATTTACTCATACTTCAGCTTTGTACGGTATGCCCGACTCCACCGACGATGTCGAGCGGTTTCTCCCGCTCAAGCCGCAAGACCTCCATATACTGACGGTTCTGTCGGCCGGATCTGCACACGGCTACGGGATCATGCGCACGGTCGAGGCCCGCAGCGAGGGCCGCGTCACCCTCGAGATCGGCTCGCTGTATCGCCTTCTCGGACGCCTCCTGGATCAGGGACTCATCGAGGAGGTCGCCCCGCCGGCCGACGAAACCGACGCCCGCCGGCGACACTACGGCCTTACCCGCCTCGGCGGCCAGGTGGCGCGCGCCGAAACGCGGCGGCTCGCCGACTTCATGGCCTCGCCCCACGTGAGAGCGCTCCTGGAGGAGTCGTGACCCCGGGCACCCCCCGGTTGCTTCGACTCCTGATGGTCGTGCTTCCGCGATCCTTCCGCGATCGCTTCGGCCACGAAATGAATGCGGCCTTCGAGGCGCGCTTGTCGGAGGCCCGCACCCAGGGCGCTGCGGCGGTCGCGGGCCTCTGGGTGCGGACCACCGTCGATCTTCTACACACCGCGGCCGCGGAGTGGGTGGAGCTCGCGGCGAGTCCCCGCGGGTGGTGGAGCGACCTGCGGGTGTCGGCCCGTTCGCTTCGCCGCTCGCCCGGCTTCGCTGGGGTCGCGGCCGTGACGATCGCGTTGGGCATCGGGGCCAACACCGCCGTCTTCAGCGTGGTGCGCGCCGTGCTGCTGCAGCCGCTCCCGGGCGAGCGCGTCGACGAACTCCATCGACTGTGGTCCAACCATCGACAGGTCGGGCAGGAGCGCTACTTCGTATCTCCCGCCAACCTGCTCGCGTTGCAACGCGATGCGCAGACCTTCGACGCGGCCGCCTGGCTTTCGTCGGAGGGCACCATCGTCGGCGACGACGGTCTTCCTCGGCGGGTGACGAACCTCGCGACCACCGCGCGCCTCTTCGATCTGCTCGGGATCGACGCCCACCTCGGACGGGTCTTCGCGCCCGACGATGCGACGGGATCGGTCGCCGCCCCCGTGCTCATCAGTTGGGATCTCTGGCAGACCCACTTCGGTGCCGACCCGGGGATCCTCGACCGCACACTCGACTTCCCCGGAGGGTTCAGCGCCGAGATCGTCGGAGTGCTCCCCTCGGACGTCGACGTGGTGCTCCCCGAAGCCGAGGTCTACGGCGTTTTCGCCAACCTGGACCAGCACCCCTCGGCTTCGGCGCGTTGGCTCAACGCGATGCTGCGGGTTCGGTCGGGCGAGTCCATCGAAACGGTGGATCGGGAGCTGGCGGTCTTCGCGCGGTCGTTCGCGGAGGCCAACGGAGCCCTCAACGCTGGGTGGGCCTACGAAACCGCATCTCTGCGCGACGAGGTGCTGGGCGAGGCGCGCGGCGCCCTGCGCGTACTGTGGGCTGCCGCCGCCCTCGTGCTGCTCATCGCCTGCGCCAACGTGGCGAACCTCGTGCTGGGCCGCGCCGAGGCTCGCGAGCGGCAAGTCGCGCTTCGCTCGGCACTCGGAGCCGCTCGCGGGCGCATCCTGCGGCTGCTCGCGGCCGAAAGCGCCATCCTCGTCGGCCTCGGGGGACTCGGGGGGCTGGTCATGGCCTGGCTC
>JANQNV010000057.1 GCA_028279425.1 Longimicrobiales bacterium
TCCCGACTTCCTCTCCACGTTCGATGGCCTGAGCTACGAACCGGAGGAGATACTCGTCGAGGGGAACCATGTGGCCGCGGCCTACGTCATGCGCGCCCGGTACCAGGGAACACCGGTCCAGCTTCGAGGCGTGTTCCGCCTGATCGTGCAGAACGGCCTCATCTCCCACCGGGTCGACTACTTCGACAGCCTGACCTTCCTCCGCCAGACCGGGCAGGCGTGAACGCGTCGGGCCCCGGGAGATCGGCCGGGTGAACGAGCGCTACACCCACGGATTCCACGAGCGGGTCGTCTCGGCCCACGCCCGCCGCACCGCCGAGGACTGTGCCGCCTTCCTCATCCCGCGGTTGTCCGATCAGGTCGAACTGCTCGACGTCGGCTGCGGCCCCGGCTCCATCACGGTCGGTCTCGCCGATCATTGCGCTCGGGTAGTGGGCGTGGACACGGAGCCGTCGGTCATCACCGAGGCCGAGGAGCTGGTCCGGGCACGAGGGCTCGACAACGTCACGTTCGAGGTGGGGTCGGCCTATGAGTTGCGGTGGCCCGACGCCAGCTTCGATGTGGTCTACGCCCATCAGCTCCTCCAGCACCTGGGCGACCCGCTCGGCGCGCTCCGCGAGTTCCGCCGGGTGCTCAGACCCGGCGGCCTGGTGGCCGTTCGGGACTCCGACTACGCCACGATGGTCCACTCGCCGATCGAGCCGATGATCGAGAGGTGGCGCGACCTGTACCACGAGGTGACTCGGGCCAACGGGGGCGAGCCCGACGCCGGCCGCCACCTCTACCCCTGGGTGATCGAGGCCGGGTTCGTCGAGGTCCAGGCCTCGGCGCGGCCCTGGGTGTTCGCCGACGCCGAGAGCTGCGCCTGGTGGTCCGAGCTGTGGGCGGTTCGCATCACCGAGGGGACCTTCGCAGACCATGCCGTGGAGTTCGGGATGGCGGGCCGGGCCGAGCTCGACGAGATGGCCGCTGCCTTCCGCCGCTGGGGGGCCCGCCCCGACGCCTTCTGGGCCCTTCTCCACGGCCAGGTCCTGGGGACCCGCGCCTGATCCTCCTCCCCCCACCCGGAATTGGCACATTCCGGGCCCGACGGGGGTGCACACATGTGCCAATGAGCGGCCGGGGTCCGGAACTGGCACATTGCGGGCGCGACGAGGGTGCACACATGTGCCAATGAGCGGCCGGGGTCCGGAACTGGCACATTGCGGGCGCGACGAGGGTGCCAATCCCGGGTGGCTCGACGCTGGA
>JANQNV010000078.1 GCA_028279425.1 Longimicrobiales bacterium
ATTGCGGATCATTTCGTAATGCAGATGCGGGCCCGTGGCCAACCCCGTCATGCCCACGTAGCCGATCACGTCGCCTTGCGAGACCCGGCTCCCGACGCGCACCCCCGCCGCGAAGCGGCTGAGATGGCCGTACCGGGTGGTGAACCCGTTCGCGTGGGCGAGGACGATCGTGTTGCCGAGCCCCCCGAGCGCACCGCGATGCTGCACCACCCCGTCGGCGGTGGCCATGATGGGTGTCCCGGTGTCGGCGGCGTAGTCGACGCCGCGGTGGGCGCGCACCGTGTTGAGGATCGGGTGTCGGCGCCCGGTCGAGAACCGCGACGAAATGCGCCGAAAACTCAGCGGCTTGAGCAGGAACGACCGCCGGACCGAGTTGCCGTCCTCGTCGTAGTACGAACCCTTCCCGTCACCGTTCGGATCGAACCACAGGGCCTGGTACGACTTCCCGACGTTGACGAACTCGGCCGCGATCACGTGACCGCCGCGCATCGATCCGTCGGGCCGGACCTGACGCTCGAAGGCCACCCGGTACTCGTCTCCCGGCTGGATCTGCCTCGAGAAGTCGAGCTGCCACTGAAACACCTTGTCGAGCTCGTCGACCAGAATGCCCTTGTCGTTGAACGGCATACCTCCGAGCGAGGGGGAGTCGATCAGGGAGTTCCAGAGCGACGCCTCGATCGCTCCCGATACCAGGAGCGTATCGATCCGGGTCGGCGTCCGGATCATCGACGAACTCCACTCCACCGGTCCCTTCGTGATCCGAACGGTTTCATCCGGATTCACCACCACATCGACCCCACGAAGGGTGTTGTCGCCCACGAACCGAAGGGTGATCTCGGTATCGACCCGCATGCGCCGAGGGCTCGCCTGTTCCTGGAAGGCGAGGAGGACGGCCTGCTGATCCCGGCGATCGAGGGACTCGCCCAGAATCTGCCCGAGCGTCTCGCCCGGGCCGAGGATCCGCACCTCCCGGCGTTCCGCGGGCTCGGCAAACACCTTGTCGAGCATCCCCGCGTCGGGCGTGCCACACGCCGATACGCACAACACCCCCGCGGCCAGCAGGCCACGGAGGGTCGATGTGCGGAGATCTTGGATCGACGTCATGAGCCTCCGGCGCGCGCTCCGGGTCGAGCCCGGAGCGCGCCTCTGCCGGAACTCAGTCCATCTGCCGACGAATGAACGTCGGAATGTCCAATTCACCGATTTCCGCGCTCGTCACCGAGCGGTCGGGCATCCGGCCCAGCTGCGGCGCCGGCTGCACGGAGATCGAGGCGCCTCCCGCCACGGCCACCTGCCGCTGCACCTGCGGCTGCGAGCGCTGGATCTCGGTTTCGATGTCGAGCTGCCGCACCTTGGATGCGTGGATCCCCTGCGCCGTTGCACGTCCCACCGCCATCGGCTGGCGGCGGAAATCGTGGTTGATCACCTGCCTCTCCTGCTCCACGCCTTCGAAGCCGGTGGCGATCACGGTGACCCGAACCTTGCCCTCGAGTTCGGGGTCGTGCACGGCGCCGAAGATGATCTCGGCTTCGTCACCCGCCTCTTCTTGAATGATAGTCGAAATCTGGGTGACCTCGTCAATGGCGAGATCCATCCCGCCGGTGATGTTGATCAGCACGCCCTGCGCCCCCGCGATGGAGACGTTGTCGAGCAGCGGCGACGAGATCGCCTCCTGCGCGGCCTCCTGACCACGGTTGTCGCCCTCGCCGAACCCGGAACCCATGAGGGCCGGCCCACGGCACGACATGATCGTCCGCACATCGGCGAAGTCGACGTTCACCTCCCCGCTCACCCGGATCAGGTCGCTGATCCCCTGGGTGGCGTGGAGCAGCACCTCGTCGGCCTTCTTCAGTGCATTCTTGAAGGTGGTGCCCTTCGGCACGACGGAGAGCAGGCGGTCGTTGGGTACCACGATGACGGTATCGACGCTTCGCTTGAGTTCCGCGAGGCCCTGCTCGGCCTGGCGGAGGCGCTTCTTGCCTTCGAAGGCGAACGGCCGCGTAACGATCCCGATCGTGAGCGCCCCCATGTCGCGGGCGATCTCGGCCACGATCGGAGCCGCTCCCGTTCCGGTACCCCCCCCCATTCCCGCCGTGATGAACACCAGGTCGGCGCCCTCGAGCACCTTGCGGATGTCTTCCTGGCTCTCGTGCACGGCTTGCCGGCCGATCTCCGGACGAGCCCCAGCCCCCAGACCGCGCGTCAGCTTCTTGCCGAGCTGCATGGTGACCTGGGCCAGCGAGCCCTTGAGCGCCTGGGCGTCGGTGTTCATCGAAATGAACTCGACTCCTTCCAGCTCTTCGTCGACCATGCGGTTGACGGCGTTGCCGCCGGCGCCGCCCACCCCCACGACCTTCATTTTGGCGTTCTGAGCCGGGGCCTCTTCGAATTCGAAGATCATCATTGTCTCACTCCTGCGTACGTTCGGGATGCGTTGTCGAGTTGAAGCTCCGAAGCGAGGCGCCGAGGGGGCGCCCGCATTCGTCGCAGAGGTGGATCGCGCCCGGCACGCTGCCAGGAGGGGCGTTCGAGGGTGGGCATCAGAAGAACTCCCGGAGCCAGGCACCCACACGGGACACGACGGCCGAGGCGGCCGTGGTCGCCCCCTCCCCCGTTTCGTGGAATCGCTCGCAGCCCCAGAGGGTGAGGCCGGCCGACGACGAGAAGCGCGGCCGCCCCACGCTGTCGGCGAGGCCGCTCAGCCCCTCCCCCGGCACCCCGAGGCGCACGGGCGCGGCGAACACCTGCTGGGCGAGCTCGATGACGCCCGGGAGCGCCGCCGAGCCACCGGTGATCACGACACCCGCGCCGAGCTTGTCGGAGAGGTCGTGTCGGTCGAACTCCCGCTGCACCAGGCCGAACAGCTCATCGAGCCGCTGCTCGGCGATGTGGGCGATCAGCTCGCGCGCCACGTGACGCACCTGGCCCGGAGCCGGGCCGGGCACCTCGACCGTCTCATGGGGGTCGACGAACCGACCGGAGGCGGCACCGAAGGCCTCCTTCGCGCGCCGGGCCTCGGCAAAGGGGATCGACAGACCCTTCACCAGATCGGTGGTGACGGCAGTGCCGGCGACCGGGATCACGGCGACGTGCCGCAGCTTGCCCTCGTAGTACACGGCCATCTCGGTGGTCGAGGCACCGATCTCGACCATCGCGGCGCCGACCTCCTTCTCGTCTTCGGTCAGCACGGCGCGCGCCGTCGCGAGCGGTTCCAACACGAGCTCCTGCACCGCGTACCCGGCGCGCGTCACGGCCTTGCGCAGATTCCCGGCGGCGGTCGCGGAACAGCTGACCAGGTGCACCTGGGCTTCGAGCCGGGTCCCGCTCATGCCGACCGGGTCCTTGATCCCGCGCTGGTGGTCGACCACGTACTCCACCGGGATCGCGTGAAGCAGCTCGCGATCCGGGCCGAGCGCCACTGCCTTGGCGACTTCGTGCACGCGATGAACGTCGCCCGGCGTCACCTCGTCGTCGTGGACCGCGACGACCCCCATCGAGGGCCACGCCTCGATGTGATCGCCCGACAGTCCGGCGTAGACGCGATCGACGGTCACCCCCGCCATCAGCTCGGCCTCCTTCAGCGCCGTGCGGATCGACGCACTCGTCTCCTCGAGGTTGGTGACGCGTTCGCCGCGCATGCCGTTCGTGCGTGCCTGGCCCACCCCGAGGATCTTGATGCCCGACGACACCATCGGCTCGACCGGTAGCTCACCGATCACGACACACGTCTTCGTCGTACCGATGTCCAGTCCCGCGATCAGGTTGGTTCGCATGATCCTCGCTCAGTCCGGTTGATAGCCCACGACGACCTGCTCGGCCCAGCGCAGGTCGATTCGGAGGGGGGTTCTCGTCGAGTCCTCCGCCAGTGCTCGCGACAGCACCTCCATCCCCTGGTCGAGCCGCTTGGGGTCGACCGGCAGCCGCATCTTCACCTCGAGCCCCGGCGAGGACCCCCAAAAGGCGGTGACCGACCCATCGGCCTCTTCGCGCAGCTCGGCGAGACGCGTCAGGAACGCGGGGTTCTCACGCAGCCGCTCCAGCGCGTCGATCTGCGGCTGGACCCGGTGGGGCGTCGGCACACCGTCGACGTCGCCATCTCTCGCGCGCAGCCGCACGATCGGCAGATCCAGGCGCACACGGCTGGGGTCGACCGGGAGGATCCGCCCCTCTCCGTCGACCGGCTCCAGCACGGGAGTCGCGAGGAAGGCCACGGCGCGGCGCTCTTCGATCTCCAGGACCAGCGTCGCGGGCAGAGCACGGCGCACGCGGGCACTCCGGATCACCGGGTGCGCCACGAGCGACGCGGCCCAGGCGTCCGGGTCGTCCCACACGTTGGCGGAGTCGGGAATACCCGCCGCCTCCAACACCTCTCGATCCTCGAGCAGCTCGGCCCCCTCCACGCGGACCGTCGCCACGTCGAAGATCGAGAGCTTGGCGAGGAGGGGGGGAGCGGAGCGGATTCCCCACACCATTGCGACAGCGAGGGCGACGACACCTGCCCCGCGGAGCGCCAGACGCACACGCCTACGCATGGATCGCCTCCTCGAGTGAAGCGAGGACGGCGGGCCCGGTGGCCTCGATCGATCCGGCGCCCATGACCACCACGACATCGCCCGCGCGGAGGGTGTCGATCACGGCCGCGGGGAGTCGATCGAGCCGGGCCTCGTAGTGCACCCGCCCCCCGGCCTCTCGCACCGCGTCGACCACGGTGTGGCCATCGATCCCGTCGATGGGCGCCTCGCGCGCCGGAAACACGTCGGTGAGCCAAACGAGATCGGCGGCGGCGAGGGCACGACCGAACTCGGCTCGGAAGTCGCGCGTGCGCGAGTACAGGTGGGGCTGGAACACCGCGACGACGCGACGCCCTTCGAAGGCCCGCGACGCGGCGTCGAGGGTGGCGGCGATCTCGGTCGGGTGGTGGGCGTAGTCGTCGATGACCTCGATATCGGCGGCGGAGCCGAGCCGCTGGAAGCGACGACCCACCCCGGCGAACGAGCGCCAGCCCTCCATCACATCGCCCCACTCGGCACCGAGGAAGCGCCCCACGGCCCCCGCCGCGAGCGCGTTGCGCAGGTTGTGGTCACCGGGGAGCGGCAGCGTCGCCTCACCGCGATCGACGCCTTTCTCGATCACCCGGAAGCGGGTCGCTCCCGCCGAGTGACGCACCTCGACGGCCCGGAGTTGGCTCCCGGCCGACAGTCCGTAGGTGGGTCCCGCGTCGGGGTGGTCGGCGAGGAGGGCGGCCGCACCCGGGTCGTCGGCACAGATGATTCGGGCTCCACCCGGTCGCACCTGCCGGAGGAAGACGCGGAACGCCTCGGTGACCCCCGAGGCGTCGCCGTAGATGTCGAGGTGGTCGGACTCCACATTCGTAACCACCGCCACATCGGGGTGCAGCGCGTGGAAGGACCGATCGAACTCGTCGGCCTCGACCACGAACAACTCCGCGGACCCACGGTGGAGATTGCCGCCCCACGCGGCCACGGTCCCACCCACGAAGCCGGTCGGCGCCCGACCGGCCGACGCCAGAACCTGTACGGTCAGAGCCGTCGTGCTCGTCTTGCCGTGGGTCCCCGCAATGGCCACCACGCGGCCCGGAGACACGAGGGCGCCCAGGGCCTCGGCCCTCTTGAGCACGGGGATCCCGCGCTCTCGTGCAGCCACGAGCTCGGGGTGTCCCGACGGGATGGCGGAGGTGTGCACCAGGGCCGTGGCGCCGACCACGTGGGCCGGATCGTGCCCGATCGAGATCTCCGCGCCGAGGGCGGCGAGACGGGCCGTGGTTGCGCCGGCCTTGAGGTCGCATCCGGACACGCGACCGCCCTCCTGGAGAATCCACTCCGCCAGACCGCACATCCCCGCCCCACCGACACCCATGAAGTGCACCTCGCCCTCACGGGCGAGCGCCGCAAGATCGGGCGCGACGGTCTTCGCTCGGGGCGTCGTCATGCGCTTCCTCCCCCGTTCCGTGGCGGAAGCAGCTGGTCGAGTCGGCGTGCGATGTCGCGCGCACTGTCGGGCCGACTGCGTTCGAGGGCCACCCGCGCCATGCGCTCGCGACGCTCGCCGTCGGCCACCAGATCGTCGAGAGCCGAACCGAGGGCGGCTGCGGAGAGCGCCGTCTGCGGCATGTGAATCGCCGCTCCGGCCTGCTCGAGCGCCTCGGCGTTCTTGGCCTGATGCCCCTCGGCCGAGGTCGGCAGCGGCACGAGCACGGCCGGCAGCCCCCAGGCCAGGAACTCCGACGTCGTCATCGCCCCTGCCCGGCTGATGGCGAGGTCGGCGGCAGAGAGGGCGACGGGCATGTCGTCGAGGTAGCCGGTGAGGTGCAGCCAGGGCAGCTCGGTGTGGGCTCCGAGCGTATCCCGGACCCCCTCGATGTGGGTCGGGCCGGTCGCCCACAGCAGCTGCCACGGCGGCGCCGCTCCGGCGCGCTCGATCACCAGGTCGGTCAGCGCCTCGTTGATCGCACGCGACCCCTGGCTCCCCCCGGTGGCGAGCACGACGGGCCGGTTGCTCGAGAGGCCGAAGGTGGCTCGGTCGGACGACGCGCTCCTCGCCTCGGGGGGGCGCACCGGGTTGCCGGCGAACTCCACACGCCGCTGGCCTCTCCGCGGGAGGCGGGGGGCCGCCTCCGGATAGGCGAGGTGAATCTGACGCGCCATCGGGGCGAGCAAGCGGGTGGTCACGCCGGGCAGGGCATTCTGCTCCTGCAGGGCGAGGGGGACGCCGCGCAGAGCGGCCGTCAGCCCGGCCGGAGCTCCGGCGTAGCCGCCCGTCACCACGACCAGCTCCGGTCGAAGGCGGCGGAACTCGCGCGCGAGGATCCGCATGGATCGCAGGAGCGCCGGTCCGACTCCAAGATTGGCCAGCACCCCGAGGCCCCGGTGCACACCTCGAATCGGCACGAGGATGTGTTCGGCGCCTCGTCCGGGCAGGATCCGCGCCTCCACGCCCCGCTCCGCCCCGACGAAGATCGGGCGAACCTCGGGCCGCAGGGCCACGAGCGCTTCGGCCAGCGCGAGGGCCGGATAGAGGTGCCCACCGGTGCCGCCCCCGGCGAACCAGACCGGCACCGTGCCCTCGACCCCGTCACGCCCGGCCTCATGCACGGGCCCCCCGAGCCCCGACACGTCGTCTGGGGCGGGCCTTCCGGGCGGAGTGCTTGAGGTCGTCGCGCCGCCGGCCCTCGTCGAATTCGGGCCGCCAATCCTGGTCGGTCTCGCGCGCGACCGCCATGAGCATACCGATGGCCGCCAGCGTGATGACGAGGTTGGTCCGCCCGTACGAGATCAGGGGGAGCGCCAGCCCGGTCGTGGGCAGGAGACCCACCGCGACCGCCATGTGGAGGACGGCGTGCAGGAGGATCAGGTTGGTGATCCCGAGCGCGAGCAGTCGACCGAAGAGGTCCGGTGCGCGGCGCGCGATGCGGAACCCCAGGACGGCGAAGGTCATGTAGAGCGCGACGATGAGCGCCACACCGACGAATCCCCACTCCTCGCCGATCATCGCGAAGATGAAGTCGTTGTGGGACTCGGGGAGGAACGCGTACTTCTGCTGACCGTTCCCGAAGCCCGTGCCCGTCAGCCCTCCCGACCCGAAGGCGATCAGCGACTGGTAGAGCTGATAGCCGGCCGCATCCTGCGCCGACGCCGGGTCGAGGAACGCCTGGATCCGCGCCAGGCGGAACCCCCCGTCGAGCTGCGTGGCGAGCGCGGGCAGGGTGAGCACACCCATGAAGGCGAAGTGGCCGATGCGGCCGCCCGCGGCGAAGACGACCAGCGAGGCCACCGTCGCCATCAGGAGCGCCGTCGACAGGTCGGGCTCCAGGATCACCGGAATCACCAGCAGACCCCACACCAGCAAGAAGGGCATGAGGCCGCGACTCAGGCTGCGGAAGTCGCCCTGCTTGCGCACCGCGAGCATCGCCGTCCACACGATGATCGCCACCTTCGCGAGGTCCGACGGCTGGAACCGGATGCCGACCTCGAGCCAGCGACGCGCACCGTTCAGGCGCGGGGCGATCCCGGTCGTGAACGGAAGCACGATCAGGATCAACAGGAACGCGCTCACCCACATCATGGGCCACGCCAGAGCCTCCCAGACCCGATACGGGATCCGGGCGCACAGCACGAGCGCCACCAACCCCACGGCCGCGCCAGTCGCCTGGCGGAGCACGTAGTGGTGATCGGGCAACCCGGCCTCCTGCGCGAGGAACACGCTGGAGGAGTAGAGCGTCACGAGGCCGAAGAGCAGCAGCACGAGGGTGACGGCAAACAGGAAGGGCCCCTCCCAGCCCCGCCCCAGCCCGAGTTCGGGAAGGGCCGCAGACGACTGCACCAGATCGAGGGGGCGCCGGTCCTTCATGCCGCCTCCCCACGCGCCAGCTCGGTGAAGCGACGTCCCCGGGCCTCGTAGTTCTCGAATTCGTCGAACGACGAGCATGCGGGGCTGAGAAGAAGCAGGTCTCCCGGCTGCGCCAACTCGGCCCCCCGCTCCACTGCGTCGACGAACGTCCCGACCCGAACCAGCGGCACGGCCGTGGATCGCTCGAGGGCATCGCCGATCCGCCCACCGGCGGCTCCGTAGCAGACGGCGGCCCGCACGGGCGGACGGACAGCCGCCGCGAGGGGCGCGAGGTCTTCGTTCTTGTCCTTGCCGCCGAGCAAGACGACGGTCGGGCGATCGAGACTCAGGAGGGCGCTCACCGTCGCTGCCGCGTTGGTCGCCTTGCTGTCGTTCACCCACACGACTCCCCCGCGCTCCGCGACCGGCTCCATTCGGTGGGGGAGCGCGCGAGCGGTGCGGAGCCCGCGCCGGAGGTCGTCGAGTCCCACGCCGACGACCCGGGCCACGAGAGCCGCGGCCAGGGCGTTGGCGAGGTTGTGGCCACCGAGAAGCGGAAGTTCGTCGCGGGTGATCAGGCGCTCCTCGACCTCGCCGACCCGAAGCATCAGGGCGCCGTCGCGAACGAAGGCCGCCAGACCCTCCGAGCCGCCCACGCCGAAGGTGAAGCGTTGCCCGGGGTGATCCGCGGCGAGAGCGCGCACCTCGGCCTGGTCGCCGAGCACCCAGCGGCTCCGCTCCGTCGCGTTGTCGAAGAGGCGCGCCTTGTCGCCGTAGTAGGCCTCGAGCGAGGCGTACCGATCGAGGTGGTCCGGCGCGAGGTTGGTGAGGACGCCGATGTCGGCGGTGAAACGGTCGATGTCGGCGAGCTGGAAGCTGCTCACCTCCAACACGTACCAGTCCGGCGCCGGGTCGAGCATCGCGAGTTCGGATGCGGTGGGCGCGAGGCCCCCGCCGACGTTTCCACCCACGCCCACGTGCACCCCGCCCTCGTTCAGGAGATGCGCGATCAGCAGCGTCGTCGTCGTCTTTCCGTTCGTGCCGGTGACGGCGATCAGTGGCGCGCGGTAGAACCGTGCGGCGTATTCCGGCTCCGAGATCCAGCGCCGCCCGCGCGAGGCGAGATGCCGAAGCACCGGAGCGTGCGGTGGGATTCCAGGACTGGCCACGACGGTGTCGGCGTCGGCGACCCGATCGAGGTCGTGGGCTCCAAGCTCGACGTCGGCTCCCAGCTCTCGAAGCTGGGCTGCACGAGCTGAAGTCGCGGCATCAGTGCGGAGATCCGAGACATAGACACTGCCTCCCTGGGCGAGGGCCAATCGAGCCGCGGCGGCGCCGCTGCTCCCGAGGCCGAGGATTGCGACGGCGGTCACCGGATCTTCAGGGTGGAGATGGCGACCATTGCGGAGAGGATCCCGAGGATCCAGAACCGGATGACGACCGTCGTTTCCGCCCACCCCAGCTTCTCGAAGTGGTGGTGGAGAGGGGCCATCCGGAAGATGCGCCGACCTTCGCCGAAGCGACGCCGGGTGTAGCGGAACCAGCCGACCTGCAGCATGACCGAGAGGCCCTCGGCCACGAAGACGGCTCCGATGATGAGGAGCAGGAACTCGGCCTTGAGCAGGATCGCCATCACGGCGAGCGCCCCCCCGATGCCGAGCGAACCCGTGTCGCCCATGAAGACCTGGGCGGGGTGCGCGTTGTACCAGAGGAAGCCGAGGATGCCTCCCGCGAGCGCCAGCGCGAAAATCGCCATCTCGCCGGCGCCCGGGAGGTAGAACAGGCCGAGGTAGGCCGAGGTGTCGAAGCGACCCGTGATGTAGGCGATCAGAGCGAAGGTCGCCGTAGCGATCGCCCCCAGTCCCCCCGCCAATCCGTCGAGCCCGTCCGTCAGGTTGACGGCGTTCGAGGTGAAGCCGACCAGGATCGTCACGAAGCCGACGAAGGCCGGAGGCCAGAAGGCGGCCGCGTAGTCGGAAAAGAAGGGCAGCCCGGTCCAGGTCGACGGAAAGGGCGAGATCGGGTTCAGCAACAGGAAGATCCCGAGGGCGAGCCCGAAGCTGAGCTGGCCCAGGAGCTTCGCCCGAGCCACCAGTCCTTCCGACGAGCGCCGGACGATCTTCAGGTAGTCGTCGAGGAATCCGATCGCCCCCATCCAGAGCAAGCCGGCGAGGCACAGACCCGTGTACCAGTTCGTGAGCTCGGCCCACAGAAGAGTCGAGACCACGCAGGCCGAGATGATCAGCGTGCCGCCCATCGTGGGGGTGCCCGCCTTCACGAGATGGCTCTGGGGCCCGTCGGCCCGGACGATCTGCCCCACCTTGAAGCGCGTCAGGGCGCGGATCACGGCCGGCCCGAGCACGAAGGCGATCACCAGCGCGGTCACGAGGGCACCGGCCGCACGAAAGGTGTTGTAGTTGAACAGATTGAACAGGATGCTGACGTCGGAGAACCCGGGGAGGAGGTGATACAGCATCAGGCCACCTCCGACGCGCCGAAGTCGGCCTCGAAGAACGGCACGAGCCGCTCGAGGGCGACGCCGCGCGACCCCTTGAGCAACACGACTTCGTCGCCGTGCAGCCGGGACCGCAACGCCTCGTAGGCGACCGCGGGATCCTCGGCACGAATCAGCTCCGGCAGCCCCGCCTCCGGCGCGCCATCGCTTCGCGCGAAGGCGCCGGTTGCGACGACGATGTCGAGGCCCCGACCCAGGGCGTCCGACAACACCTCGCGGTGCAACGCCTCGGACCGCGCCCCCAGCTCCAGCATCGAGCCCAGCACCGCCACCTTGCGGGCGCCCTCCTCGCGCTGCTCGATCAGGTCGAGCGCCGCGACGACGGATTGGGGGTTGGCGTTGTAGCAGTCGAGCACCAGGCGAAGGGCACCGATGCGGCGCTGCTCCCCGCGCATCCCGTGGGGGCGCACCGCGGCGAGCGCGTCTGCGGCCAGCGACGCCTCGACCCCTACCTCGTCGGCTACGGCCAGCGCGAGCAGTGCATTGACGACCACATGGCGCCCGGCAATTCCAAGGCGCACCCGCTGCCCCTGCCACGAGAAGGTGTGGTGGCCCTCGCCGTCCACGGCGACGTCGCGCGGCCTCAGGTCGTGGTCGGCGCGCTCGGTCCAGCCGGCCACGCGGAGGTCCGGCACGATTCGCCGGGCACGCTCCGGGAGATCGGGAGGGGTGTCGCCCACGATGACCTTGGCACCTGCCGAGAGACCCCGCAGAAGGTCGAGCTCCTCGTCGATCGCCTGATCGCGGCTGCCGAGCCCCTCGAGGTGCTCTTCGCCGACCGTGACGAGCACCGCCACATCCGGGCGGGCGATCGCGGTCAGGGCCTCGATCTCGCCCGGCTCGCTCGTGCCCATCTCGACGACGACCGCCTCGGCGTCGGCCGGCGCTGCCAGCAGCGTGAGCGGTACACCGATCCGGTTGTTTTCGTTGGCTCGTGTGGCGTGCACACGGCGCGACGCCCGCAGCGCGGCGGCGGTGAGTTCCTTGGTCGACGTCTTGCCGACCGACCCGCCGATCCCCACCACCGCGGCACCGAGGGCGTCGCGGCGGTGACGGGCCAGCCGACCCAACGCCACGAGGGTGTCGGGCACCTGGTAGACCACGGTGTCGGGGCTCGCCTCGACCGCGCGCGACACGACCGCCCCCCGTGCACCGCCCGCCTCGGCATCGGCCACGAAGTCGTGGCCGTCGAAGCGCGGCCCCTGGAGGGCGACGAAGAGGCTCTCGGCCCCGGGCCGCCGGGAATCGGTGGCCACCCCCGTGTAGCGCCGGGGGGCCACGCCATCGGAGGACAGCCCGAGGGCGTCGCGCACCTCGCCATCGGTCCAGGCGAAGGTCTCGCCCGTCACGTGATGCCCCGGGCGGCCAGCGCGTCGGCCACGACACGGCGCTCGTCGAGGGGACGGCGCTCGGTTCCAATCACCTGGTAGGTCTCGTGACCCTTGCCGGCCAGGACGACGACGTCGCCCTCCGACGCCTCGGCGATCACGCCGTGGATCGCGGCCACGCGGTCGACCTCCCGGCGGTAGTCCACCCCCGCCAGGCCGGGCATCAGGTCGTCGATGATCGCCTCGGGCGACTCGGTGCGAGGGTTGTCCGAGGTGACCCACACCCGGTCGGCGTGGCGAGCGACGGCCTCGGCCATGGGCACCCGCTTCGTCCGATCGCGATCGCCCCCCGCGCCGAACAGCACGCACAGCTGCCCGGCCGTAAGCGGCCGGAGTACGGTGAGCAGGTTGTCGAGCGCTGCGGGAGTGTGGGCGAAGTCGATGAGGACGGTGAACGGCTTCCGGCGTAGCACCTCCATGCGCCCCGGCACCTGGGGCCCCGTCGCGAGGCGAGCCACGGCGACCTCGAAGGGCACACCCACCTGCACGGCAGCCACCACGGCCGCCAGGGCGTTTTCGACGTTGAACCGACCGGGCAGCGGGAGGCGCGCATCGGCCGCCTGGTCGCCCCAGCGGATCCGGAAGCGGCTCCCCCCGGCGTCGCAGACGAGTCGGTCGGCCACGACGTCGGCCAGGATGTCGATCCCGTACCGCACCATCCGGGTGAGCTCGACGCGGTTCCACGCCGGCACGGCCGCATTGATGACCACCTGACCATCGACCTTGAGAAGCTCGATCAGGCGCAGCTTGGCGTCGCGGTAGGCGCTGAACGTCTTGTGGTAGTCGAGGTGGTCGAGCGAGAGGTTGGTGAAGACCGCGACGTCGACGCGCAGGGCGTCGAGGCGGCGCTGGTCGAGCGCGTGTGACGATGCCTCGAGCGCGAACCACTCCACGCCGTCGGCACGTAAATCGCGCAGCGTGCGGGCGAGTTCGACGGGCCCCGGCGTCGTGAGGGCACCCGCACTCGAGTGGATGCGGCCATCGGGACCTACCACCCCGAGCGTCCCGACCGAGGCGGTCGAGGCCTCGGTGGCGAGCAGATGGCGAATGAGGAGAGCCGTAGTCGTCTTGCCGTTGGTCCCGGTGATCGCCACGACCCGGGCGTCGCGCACGGGGTGTCCGAACACCAGATCCGAGACGAGGGCGGCCGCGCGACGGGCGTCGGACACCACGAGCTGCGGCACCGTCACATCGTCGAGGCGACGCTCCACCACGGCGGCCACCGCCCCCGCACGGACGGCGGAGGCCACATGGTCGTGCGCGTCGGTCGCCGTCCCCTTCCAGGCGAGAAACACGTCGCCTGCCTCGACCCGGCGCGAATCCTGAGCGGCTCCCTCGATCGGTGCGGTCGTGGTGCCGAACGCCTCGACGAGCAGCCCCACTTCGCGGAGGAGTGCGACGACGGCCGAGAGCGGCACGCCCGGGCTCATCGGTCGCTCCCCTGCACGAGGCGCACCGTATCGCCCGGCTGCAGGCGCGTGCCCGCCCGGGGCCGCGTGCCGCGGATCGCCCCCGGCGCCTCCGAGACGACCCGGAAGCCGGCCTGGTGAAGGCGGCGGATCGCCGATCGGGGCGACAGCCCGACCACATCGGGAACGCGCAGGTCACCCACGGTCGAGTCCGACTCGACCGGGAGCTCCTGGCGGATGGTGGCGAACCGCGAGTCGAGCAGCCCCGTCGGCGGCGCGTCGACGGCGGTACGCGTCGAACGGATCAGCCGCGCCCGGCTCAACGGCGACTGGCGCGAGGCCAGGGCTGCCTCCATGGTCGCGCGCAGCATGGGCGCTGCTACGGCACCGCCGTAGTAGGCGCCGTTCCGCGGTGCGTCGAGCTTGGCGTACACGACGATCTGGGGGTCATCGGCCGGGAAGTAGCCGACGAACGAGCCGAAGTACTTGCCCGCCACGTATCGGCCACCCTCGGTCATACGAGCCGTACCGCTCTTGCCGGCCACCTGGTAGTTGTCGATCTGGGCGCGGGTGCCGGTACCGTCTTCGACCACGTCGACGAGCACCTCACCGACCGCTTCGGTGATCGAGCGATCGACGGCGCGGCGCACCACCCGCGGCGACCGACGCTCCACCTCGCCCTGCCGAGACCGCGTCTCGCGCACGATACGCGGCTCCATCAGCGAGCCCCCATTCGCGAGCGCACCGTAGGCGAGGGCCATCTGCAGCGGTGTGACGGCGATCTCGTAACCGATCGACAGCGCCACCGGGCTCGCGTACTCCCACTCGCTCGTGGGATCGAGGTGGCCCGGAGCCTCGCCCGGGAGCTCGATGGCGGTGCGGGTGCCGAAGCCGAAGTCGCGGAGGTTCTCGAAGAGTTGCTGGTCGCTGAGCCGGAGGGCCGCCGTGGCGACCCCGATGTTGGACGACTCCTGTAGAGCCTCCGCGAGTGTGACGACCCCGGCGGGGTGGGTGTCGGTGACGTCCCGACCCCGCATCATCGCCCACCCCGCGCCCGTATCGACCGTATCGTCGAGTGCGGCCACGCCGTGGCGCAGTGTAGCGGCCACTGTGAAGGGCTTGATGGTGGAGCCCGGCTCGTACGGGGCGTTGATCGCCGAAAGCGCGTTGGTGTGCCCGCCCTGGATGCTGGCGAGGGCCAGGATCTCTCCGGTGTAGGGCGCGAGCACCATGAGGTCACCTCCCTGCGCCTCGTGCTCGGCGATCGCACGATCGAGTTCCTTTTCAGCGATCTCCTGCAGATCGACGTCGATCGTGAGGGTGACGTCGCCGCCGGGCTGCGGTTCACTCATCGTGACCGTCTGGCCGGGAATGGGCCGCCGGTTGGAATCCTTCGCGATCCGCTCCTGCCCGGGACGACCGGCGAGCACGTGGTCGAACGCCTGCTCGATCCCACCCTTCCACGCGCCGTCGACCTCGCTCCCCAGCACCCCGAGGGCCAAGCCACCGTACGGGCGCTCGCGCGTGACGATCCGATCCACGTGGACGCCGCGAATCCGCCGCACCTTCTCCCGGTCGGTCACACTGAAGCGCGTGCCGATCACCACCCAGTCCTTCTCCTTCCGGGGCTGGGAGATGCGGCGGAGCATGTCGCGAGTGGCCCCGAGGTCGTGCTCGAGCACCTCCAGCAGATGCGGCTTCTGTGCGTCGAGCACCTCGTTGACGGCGACCGCGATCTCGAACCGCTCGCGGCTGAGCACCAGGGCGACCCCGTTGCGGTCGTAGATCGTGCCCCGCGCGGCGGGCACCGTGCGGAAGTCGGCGTGCTGGCTCTCGGCGGCGGCCCGCCACTGCGACGCCTGGATCACCTGCACCTGGCCCGCACGCACGAGGATCGCCGCCCCGGCGAAGAGCCAGGCGGCGAGTAGCAGGCGGCGGCGACCGGCGTAGTCGCTCGGCGCGACCGGGGTGCGGCGAGGGCGCTTCGACCGCTTCGTCATCGCTCCTCCTCACCGAAGAAGCGGAGCTCCGGCCCGACCGGGATGTGCATCCCGAGTTCAGAGGCCGCGCGCCCCTCGACCACGGTCCGGCTCTCCAGACGACGCACCTCTGCAACCAACTCGTCCTCACTCGCGCGCTCGAGTGCGATCTGGTCCTGGAGTCTCTCGACCTCCGCGAAGACCCGCATCCCCTTGCCCTGCCGGGCGGCGACCAGACTCAGCGAGGCGATGAGCACGACGATCGCCACCGTGAAGCGCACGACGATCGCCCTCATGCGGCCTTCCTCCACGCCCGCAACAACGCGCTGCGGGCTCGCGGGTTGGCGGCGATCTCGTCGGCATCCGGTCGCTCCGGCTTGCGGGTCAACGCGGCCCCCAGGGGACGTCCCCGACAGGCGCACACCGGCAGCTCCGGAGGGCACACACAGGCACGGCTCCAGTCGCGGAATGCGTGCTTGACGAGCCGGTCCTCGAGGCTGTGGTAGGCGATCACGACGAGGACTCCGCCGGCGTGCAAGGCGTCGCGCAGCGCGGGGAGCGCGCGAGCGAGCGCCTCGAGCTCGCCATTCAGCGCGATGCGAAGCGACTGGAAGATGCGCGCCTTGTCCTGGTGGTGGACGGTCCCGCCAGCGACCCGCGTCATGGCCGCCACGAGGTGATCGGAGGTGGTGAAGGGCGTCTCGGCGCGCCGGCGCACCACCTCGCGTGCCAGCGCCCGCCAACGGCGCTCTTCTCCGTAGTCCCGAAAGACCGACCCGAGTTCGTCTTCGGACGACGTGTTCAGGAGGTCTGCCGCGGTGCGCCCCGAACTCGACATGCGCATGTCGAGGGGCGCCCCGGGGCGAAAGGTGAAGCCGCGCCGATCCTCGTCGATTTGGTGCGAGCTCACCCCGAGGTCGAGGAGCGCTCCACCGATCCCGGCGTCACGCACCTCGAGGTCACCGGCGGCCGCATCGAAGCGGGCCTGCAGGAACCGGACACGCGACGCCCAGGGCGCCAGGGCCGAGCGGGCGGCCGCGAGGGCCTCCGGATCGCGATCGACGGCGAGAAGACGGCACTGCCGGCAGCGCTGCATGATCAACCGTGCGTGCCCCGCCCCGCCCACCGTTCCGTCGATGTAGAGGTGGGCGTCGCGGGGGTCGAGGAGCTCGACCGCACGCGGCCCGAGCACCGGATCGTGGTGGAAGGCAGGAGCGGACGACCCACTCATCCGAAGATCCGGTGAGCGACCTTCTCGAGGTCCGGACCCGACGCTTTGCGCACCGTCTCGTCGTACGTGGTGGGGTCCCAGAGCTCGATGCGATCGATGTTGCCGTTGAGGAGGATCGAACCCGAGAGGTTGGCGGCCTCCTGCAACCACGACGGGACCAGAATCCGGCCCTGCTTATCGGGCCCCACCTCGACGGCGGTCGCGAGGATCTCGCGCACGTGATGCCACGCCGTCGGCTCCGACTTCCGGAACTCCACGAGGCGCTGTTGTACCTCGGCCCACACCTCCGGGGGGAAAAGTGTGAGGTACGGGCGCTCCCACTGGAGAAGAACGAAGCGGTCGCCCTCCGCCGCCCGGCGAAACGCCGAAGGGAGGGAGACTCGCCCCTTCTCGTCCATCTGGTGCTCGTATCGGCCCAGAAACCCGTTCACGAGGGGTGCGTAGTGGGATGAAGTGGAGGATAATGGTACGCCGAGGCAAGATAGGTCGCGGCCCCGGGGGGCGCAAGGAGAGATTTCTGGAAAAGCCGACCGGCTTCACAGACCGGCCCCAACCCGCGAATGCGGGAAGAAAATGCGGCAAAATGCCGAACGCGGCCCACTCGTTCCGGGGCGGAAAACAGTCCGAATAAAACCCGAATACCGGGCGTGCCACTCTTCCCCACCCCGTCCCCGGCGGCCGCTCACCCTGGGTTTCGGTGGTTGTGGCGGCGCAAACAAAACGGCGCCGCGGGGTCTCCCCCGCGGCGCCGTTGCGCCTGCGAACTGTCGAGACGGGTCGTCTCGTCAACGCCCCCGTCGAATGATGGCGTTCTGGATGTCGAGGTACTGGCGCGCCGCATCGGGAATCTGCGTCGGCGGAATCCCGACCGACGGCGCGTACGAGGCACCCGCCTCGAGCAGCGGAATCGACGCCTCGAAGAGCGGCTTCGTGGCCTGCGCGCTCTGCAGCGTGTTGGGCTCCTGCAGCGCCAGCCCCTTCATGTAGAGACCGTAGCCATGCCAGAAGTCCATCTGTGCCTTGGTCTCTGCGTTGAGGTCGAGCGTCTTGGCAGCCTCCATCCCCGAGATCCCGTAGTCGAGGTCGCGGTTCGGGTTCTTCGTGTCGAGGCCGTTGGTGTAGGCATCCGAGAACAGCAGCATCGCCAACTGGTTCGGGTCCGAGCCCGCAGCCACGGCACGCTGCATGATCGGGAGGGCGTCGTCACGGCGCCCCGCCTGGATGAAGAGCTGCGTCTGGCGCGCGAAGAGATCGGGGTAGTCGGGCTCGATCTCCTCGATCCGCTGAAGCGCGGCGACCGCATCGTCGATCCGATCGACCCGCTGGAGGGCGGTCGAGTAGGTCGACAGCAGCGCGGCCTCCTCGGGGTAGACCTCGATCGCCTGCTCCGCGAAGGCGACGGCATTCTCGGCCTCGCCGATCTGCGCGTAGGCCGACACGATGTTGCGCACCTGCGCGACATCCATCGAGTCTCCACGCACCTCGAACACCTGCTCGAGGGCGTCGATCGCACGCCGGTAGAGGGCGACGGCCTCGGCCGGCACGTCCTCAGCGGCAGACACGCCCTCGGGCGTCGCCTGGCGTGCCGCCTCCATGGCGTAGCTGCCGAGATCCCCCAGCAGGTCGGCGCTGTCGTCGCCTTCGAGGCCCTGCTCGATGAGGAGCATCGCGCCTTCCGCGTCACCCGCGGTGAACATGTCGTACGCGATCCGGCGACGCACCGCCTCGGCGTTCGGGTTCACCTCGAGGTAGCGGCTGTAGTAGTCGCGCCCCGCCTCGGCCTGGCCGAGCGTCGTGGCGAGGTATCCACCGAGGTTCAGCGCGTCCTCGTTGTAGGGGTCGACGTCGAGAATCGTCTCGACCTCGGCCAACGCGTCTTCCGGGCGCTCGAGCTGACGCAGCGCCTGAGCACGCTGGTAGCGAACGCCCTGGTCGTCGGGGTTGAGGTCGAGCGCGTCGTCGCAGTTGCGGAGCGCCGCGGCGTAGTCCTCCTGCGCGGCGTAGTCGAAGCAGAACAGACGGAACCGGAGCTGCTGCACGAGCACGTCGAAGGCGGCGCCGATCTGGGCGGCGGCCTCTTCCTTCTCGTCCTTGTGGACCATGAAGTCTTCGACGGGGAAACGGGCCGAAGACGTCGCGTCGACGAAGGCGATGTCGTAGAGCTCACGGTTGTCGCCGTTGACCCGGAAGCTCGCGCAGAAGGCCACCCCCGCATTCATCTGCGGAGCGAGCTGGATGGTCTGAATGCAGTTCAGATCCTCCATCTTCAGCTCGAAGCGACGCAGCTGGTCGCGGATGTCGTTGCGCTCGATCGGCTGGTGCGTGGCCAGCTCGTTGATCGACTCGCGGAGTTCCTTCGCGACATCCTCGCCCCAACCCTTGTCCTCGCCCTCGGTCGGGAACAGATCGGGCACGAGGACCTGGACGCGTCCCATCTCCTGCGCCGACGTGGCCTGCACCGTCGCGAGCGGCGCGACGATGAGGGCGGCGAGCGCCATGCGTGCGAGCTTCAGCCGTCCATTCATACTCGTGTCTCCCCTGGGCTCTCAGAAGCCCGTGTGTGTGCGATGGCCCTCGACAGCAGGGCGCAAAACAGCCCCTTCGGTTTGGACATACCGAAGAGGTGCTTCGATTTGTTCCGGTGTTCCGCAAAACGGCGCGAAAGACCGCGAATCTATTCCAAACCCCCACGGGGGGTCAATAATCCTCAAATCCTGCTCCACCACACGACACGTTCTCCGCTTCACCCTCACATACTCCCCGCGCGTGCATCGCATTACATCTCGCACGAGCCGCCCTTCTCGCAGGTGACGCGTCTCATCCCTCGCGGTCGACGGCCGGCACCCCTCCCGGGCCGAAGGGGCCGTCGAACGCGCCGATCTTCTCGGCGATCTCGGCCGGGATCGGCTTCGTCGCCGCCGCCTCATAGTCGTACATCACCTGCGTGCTCTCGCCGGAGATCAGCCTCTCCCCCTCCTCCGAGCGCACCTCATACGACATCGCGAAATGCCGCTTGCCCAGCTTCGAAACCCGCACACCCACGTCGAGACGCTGGGGCCAGAGCACGCGCGCATGGTATCGCACCCGCATCTCGGCGAGGATGTAATCGACGTCGTCGAGCGTGCCGCGCCCGGCCACTTCCCGCCAATACGCCGCGCGCGCCTCCTCGAAGTAGACCAGCGCATGCGAATGGTGCGCGTGCCCGCCGATGTCGATGTCCTTGAACCGGACGTCGACCGCATGGCGGAACCGAAACGACGTGGCCGACACTCCTACCCCCTCTTCCCGAGTCGCCCCGCCGCCCGTCGACGAAGGGCAAGGTCCAGGGCGCCCCCCGGGGTACTCCGGGGGCCCTGCGTCCCGAGGCGCGAACAGAGCGGGGACCCCGGCGCGGGCGTTGTGTTCCGAGGGGGCCGAACGACGAAGGGGCGGCAGGCCCCCTGGCCCGCCGCCCCCTCTGTCGAACACGCTCGTGGAAGGCGATCAGTTCCGCACGAGGCGGATCCGTCCCGAACCGGTGTCGACCACGATGCGGCCGCGTCCGTTGCCCATGACGCCGCGGATGTAGTCGCGGCGCTGACTCCGCACCTGCATGGGGAAGTCGACGTCGATGCCACCGGCGCCGCTGTCGGCCTCGATCTCGGCATCGGTGCCCTCGGGGAGCCGGAGGGTCACGCCACCCGAGCCGGTATCGACCATGATCCGGTCCACCAGCGACGTCACATGCACATCGACCGACCCCGACCCGGTGTCCACCACCACCTCGGAGGCCGCGACGCGAGCGAGCTCTACCGAACCGGAGCCGGTATCGACCTCCACCGCATCGGCGTCGACGTCGACGGCGTCGACCGAACCCGACCCGGTGTCGATGCTCAGCGCCGGTCCCACCACCGCCTCGACGTTCACCGACCCCGATCCGGTATCCACGACCACTTCACCTTCGACCGACGACACCGTCACCCGGCCCGATCCCGTGTCGACCGACAGATCGCCGATCACGTCGTCGACGACGACGTTTCCAGACCCGGTATCGATGTCGAGGTCCCCGCGCAGACCGCGCGCCGACGCCTCTCCCACCGCTACGAACACCCGCAGGTCGTGGTCCGACGGCACCTCGATCCGGAGATCGGCGTGCGCCTCCAGGCCCCGTCCCTGCGTGCGCACCCGCACACGATCCCCGCCGCGCATGCGCCCGCCCCAGGTGCCGTCGTCGCGCACCTGGACCGTGGTCGAGGAATTCCCCCGGCCGTCGCGATCGTACACCACCTCGTCGGAGGGGTATCGGACCACGAGCGCCTCGTAGCCGCCGACCTCGGTCGTCTCGACCGTCAGCTGGTCCGCATCGCTGCCACCGCGCATGAGGGTGACCACCACATCGTTGCCGCGACCCGGTACGACTTCGACCTCTCCCGCGAGGTTGTAGACCGCCACCCGCGAGCCCGAGAGGCTGTAGCTCTCCTGCGCCGAAGCCGGCACCGCCATGAAGGCGAGCGCACCCGCGAGGGTCGCACCCGCACACCACCGTCGATCGATCACGTTCATCACCCCTGGTCAGCGGATCCGGATGGACCCGTTCACGGTCTTCACTTCGAGGTCCGGGCCTCCGTCGCCGAGCCGCCCCTTGGCCGAGCGTCGCGTGATGCCCCCGTCGACCGTGAAGGGGAGGTCGGAGTCGAGGCCGCCGTTCACCCAGCTGGCATCGAGGTCGGCATCGACGTCGTCGGGCAGATCGAGATCGATGCTGCCGTTGACCGTCTCGAAGCGGGCGCCCTGTGGCATCCAGCGACCCATGCTCGCCTCGATCGACCCGTTGACGGTCGAGGCGCGGGCGAAGCCCAGCGTCGTCACCTCGATGTCGCCGTTGACGGTCTTCGCATCGACGTCGGCCGTGAGTCGGTTGGCTTCGACATCGCCGTTGACCGTCTGGACGTCGAGGTCGACGCCCTCGGGCACCTGCACGGTGAACTCCACCGACACATCGTTGTTCTTCACGTTGCTGCGGTACTCGTCGCCGGGACCGCACCGATTCTCCCGCTCTCCCGAGCGCGTCGGGTAGACGGCACACACCGTCACGCCCTCGTCGTGCTCGATCAGCTCGATGCGAACCTCACCCGGGTCGGAGCGGCGAGAGTGCTTGTGCGCCACGATCACGACCTCGTCGCCGCGAGCCGGCACGGCCTCCACCGGGCCGTTCACGCCCCGCACCTCGACCACCTGGCCCTCGGCCACGAGTCCCGACCATTCGAACGAATCGTCGTCGCTCGAGCTGGCCGCGACCTGGACCTCGACCTCGACCTCGACCTCCGGCATCGCGTAGGCGCTCTCGTCCGAGAAGCGGTCCGACACGCGGTCGATCGCGCGGTCCACGAACCGCTCCACGGACTCCACCAGCGGATGCCCCGGCATCAGTCGAGGCGTCAGGACCACCCCGGCCAGGATCGCCACCACCGCAATCTTCGTCCCCCTCATTGGATTCCTCCCCGCGAAGTCAGCGCCCCGACCGATGTCGAAGCTGGATATCTCCATCGAACACCTGCACCCCCAACCGTGCCCCACCGCGCCCCAACCGGAAGCGAAGAGGTTGCCCGGCCTGGATCCGTCCCACCTCGACCGGGAAGCTCGGCACGAACTCTCCGTCGAAGGTCGACACCTCGACGTCGGCCGACGCCTCGCGCGGAACCGTCACGAAGACGTCGCCGTCGTGGGTCACGAGGTCGACCGCGGTGCCGCGCGACAGAGGGCCGTCGAAGGTGACGTCGCCGTCGACCGTCGTCGCCGAGATCTGCTCGCCGTCGACGTCGTCGAGGATCAGGTCGCCGTCCATGGTCTGCGCGTAGGCGGAGCCGCGCACCCGGGCCAGCCGTACCCACCCCTCGACCGTGCTGGCGTCGACCCGTCCCTCGACGTCGGCGATGTCGACATCGCCGTCGACGGTGCGGACCTCCACGGTCCCCGCCGCCCCTTCGATCCGGATGTCGCCCTCCAGGACACGCACCCGGAGCGGGCTCGCAAGTTGCGACGCCTCGATGTCGACGTCCTCGCCTTCGACGCGCACCTCGACCCCGGCGGGCACACCCAGGCGAACCAACCGGTCTCCACCGCGATCCCGGCCGCGCATCCGAAGGGTGATGCGGTCGCCGTCCCGTCCCACCTCCAGTCCACGGCGTCCCTCGC
>JANQNV010000091.1 GCA_028279425.1 Longimicrobiales bacterium
GCACCACCGTGGGCCCCATCGCCTCCTGCTTGCAGGGCGCGAAACGGGCCTGCCAGCGGGTCCGCCGCGAGGCGCTCGGGCACGAGGGGGCGCTCGAAGAGGGCGAGCACGGCCCAGATCTCCCGCTGGATCGCGCCGGTCGTGGTGTCCATCCCGCCTCCGCCCCGCCGGCCGGGGCCGGCGTCCCCCGGACGCTAGCCCGAACCCGGCGATCCCTGGCCCCGGGGAGTCGGCCCGGGGCCGGCGGCTGCGTTGCGGCGCGCTGGGCAGCCGCAGAGCGGTGTGCAACGATTGGGTGCCGCGTCCTCAACGGGAGCCCATTCATGAGTCAGAGCCACGTCAGCGACCAGCCGTCGAAGCCCTTCGTGCCGTCCTTCGAGCTCACCGCGGGCCAGGGGGCGCCGATCGCCGCCAATGGCGGACTCTCCTACATGTCCTTCGACCGGGATGGCGACGCGGGCACCGCGGCCGCCACCGAGGCCGCCCTCGACCAGATCGCCAAGGGCGGGGGCCAGGAGATCATCGACTGGATCGAGAACGCCCCGCCGGGTCCGATCCAGACGAAGTGGGGGCTGGGCTTCCGCTCGTGGCAGGAATGCGTGGACTACATCGAGGCCGAGAAGATGCAGGCGCCCGAGGGCGGCGTCGTGCTCCCCCTCCGCTACACGGTCTTCGAGGCACCTTCCTACGCGATCGTCACCTCGAACGCGCTCTGGCGGGACCCGGCCCGCGCCGCGCAAGCCAGCCTGTTGACCAAGGAGGAGCAGGACATCGGGCGCCGCGGACTCTACTTCCCCCAGGTACTGCGCGACGCGCGGCGCATGGAGGAGTACTACCCGGGTCTCGACCCGCGCAGCGCGGCCTGCATGGACAAGCTCGGCGTGTCCCTGGGCCACTGCGAGTCCCAGTGCACCGACTTCTATGACGCCCACGAGGTGGAGCGCGTCTTCTACCCCGAGATCGAGAAGCTGCTGCTCGATTTCTTCCCCGACGCGACCGACGCCCTCGTCTACAACCACGACGTCTTCGACAAGGACTACCAGGGAGACGTCGTCGAGGACCAGGACAACAAGGATCCGGGCGTCAACAAGTTCTACGCCAACATCGTCCACAACGATCTCAACGACAACAGCGGCCGGGTGCGCTGCCGCGAGCTGCTCACCAAGAACCTCCGCAACTTCGGACGCGAGCAGCACTACACCGAGGCCGAGGCCGACGCGAAGATGTCGCGGCGCTTCATGTCGATCAACCTGGCCAAGCCCATGGAGACCGTCCAGCAGAACCCCTTCGTGCTCTGCGCCTGGCCCTCCTTCGCCGACCAGCCCTACATCACCAACTACCGGGTCTACGACGATCGCGTGGGGGAGACCACGCGCTTCACCCACCGCGCCGACCACGAGTGGTACTGGTTCCCACAGCAGACCTCGACCGAGGTCTCGATGCTCAAGTGCTACGACTCGGTGACCGACGGCTCGGTGTCGCGCTGGTCGTTCCACTCGGCGGCGATCGACCCGAACGCCCCGAAGGACGCTCCCTGCCGCAAGAACGTGGTGGTGCGCTCCTTCGTCTTCTTCTAGGACGCGGGCTCCACCCACTCGGAAGCGCTGGCGACGCCGGTCGCGGCCTGCCATTCGCGGAACCACATGGCGTGGGCGGCGACGACGAACGCCGTCGCCGTCACCACGCCCGCGCTCGCGCCGAGGAGCCCGATCACCTCGATGTGGAGGAAGAGCGCGGCGGCCGCGACAAAGAGCCCGGCCCCCACCATCATGCGGCCGCTCCCGCGATGGGTCGAGACGTCGCCCCCGACCAGCGGATCCCGGGCGTAGACCTTCCCGTAGCCACGGAACGCGAGCCACGCCCTGGCAAACAAGAACGCGAACACGAGCAGCCACACCGACGGTGCGAACGAGCCGATCCCGGCGACGAGGGCGTTGAAGGCGACGGCCGCGAGGATCGACGCGACGGTGTCGCGCGGCGAGAAGACGGCGCGCACGGCGGAGGCCGACAGGGAGAGCGTGAACCAGTAGCAGAGCGGGCCGGCCAGCCCGACGAGACACTGGCTCCAAAAGAAGAGCGTCTCGGGGCTCGCGTCCCACAGCACCGGCCGCTCGCGAATCACGCCGACCAGATTCTCGAAGACCAGCGCCACGATGAGGCTCACCAGCATCATCAGGAGCGCCGGATAGTTCTGACGTACACGCAGATCGATCTCGTTGCCCTGCATCGAAGGCCTCCGGGGGTGAGCGCGCCGAGGGTCCGGCCCGGCGACGCGTGGATCTCGGTGGGGACCCCGCCTCAGCGGGCGAGGCGCAGCGGGTCGATGCCGTCGCCGAGGGAGAAGGTCGCGCCCACCGCGCCTACCACCGCGCGGCCCCGGGGCAACCCGAGGCGTTCGCGGAGGAAAGTCGTGGCGTGGAGACCCGTGCAATGGGCGCCGACCAGGTGGGCGACCTCGTGTCGCGTCATGTGCTCGGCGGTCCAGCCGAGGGTGTCGTCGTCGGCCGCGAAGAGGTGGAGCCCGCCGATCACCGCGTGGACGGGCAGCCCGGGCACCAGCTGGCGCGCGTAGTCGAGGATGTTGATCACCCCGGCGTGGCCACAGCCCGTCACGACGACGAGCCCCTTCGTCGTGTCGATCACGAGCGCCGAGTCTTCCAACACCTCGTCCGGCTCCCAGCTCCCGTCCCGCATCACCCGCACGCCGGGCGACCAGTTCCTCTCCGGGTGGACCCGCGGCACCGGTCCGGTGAGCCAGACGCCGGGCGCCAGCGCGACGGGCTCGGCGTGGACGTGCACGCTGCCCCCGAGCGCCTCGTACTGCTCGCGGACCTCCCGCATCGCGGGAAAGGGCGAGCCCAGCATCTGGGCGATCTGCGGTGGGTAGCGCCGCGGGGTGAAGAGCCCCGCTCCCACGTGCACCCGGGAGAGCGCCGACGCCTGCCGCTCCACGAGGGTGCGGCGCAAGGTCAGGAGCCCCCCGGTGTGGTCGCCGTGGTTGTGGCTCAGTACCACGTCCTGCGCTGTCGCGAGGTCGACCCCCAGCTCCTCGGCGTTGCGCAGCACGGTCTCGGGTCGGTAGCCCGTGTCGTAGAGCACCCGGTAGCCGTCGGCCTCCACCATCGCGGCAAAGCCCCACTCCCCGAGCCCCCGAGAGTCGGTGAGCATCGTCGAAAGGATCTGCACCTCGAGGGATCGGACCGTGCGCGTCTCGCCGCCGGTGCCCGATGCCGGGCCCGCGACGAGGCACGCGCCGAGCAGCGCCATCCACGATGCGCCGCGAACCCTTCGGGTCGTGTCGGGTCTCCTCGAGCTCACGGGACGCACCTCCTCCGGTGGGAGCGTATCGCGATCCCCGCCGTACCCTCTCCCCCCGATGAGCCTCTTCGAATACCTCGCGATCGCGTTCTCGCTGGTCGCCTCGGTGACGGGCATGCGCCTCGTGGCGGGGCTGGGCCACGCGAGCGCGGCCGGCCGTCGTGACGGGGTCCATCTGGCGTTGGTGGTCTGGCAGCTCCTCGCGACGATCGCGCTCTTCTGGCTCTTCTGGTCCTTCCGGGGCGTCGCGTGGAACTTCCCGGTCTTCCTCCTGGTCCTGGCGATCCCGGGGTGCAACTACTTCAACGCCTGTGCGCTGATGCCCGAGAGCCCGGCGGCAGTCGCGTCGTGGCGCGACTACTTCGCCCGCGTGCGCCGACGCTACTTCCTCGGCGTGGCGGTCTGGATGCTCGTGGTCACGGTGGTGTCGACCGTGGCCCTCGCCATGCCCTGGTCCCACCCCGGACGCGTCGGCCAGGCCGCGGTCGTCTCGGCGGGTCTCCTCGGAGCGAGCTCCTCGGCTCCCCGGGTGTGGATCGCCGCGACGGCGGTGCTCTTCGTCTGGTACGCAGTCCTCGTCGGAACCTTCGCCTTCGACCCGGGGTCCCTCGCGCCCTAGCGCGAGGGGGTGCGCGTTCCTGCGCTCCACCCGCTCTGCCGACGCGCGACACGCGCGCTCGGCGCCCGCCTCGGGGTCGGCCCCTCAGCGGCCGTGGTGCGCGGCGATCTCCTCCTCGCTCAGGCGCAGGAAGCGCGCGGCGTTGTCGTAGAGGATCGCGCGTTTCTGCTCCTCCGAGAGGAACCCGGCGCTGTGGATCGCGTCCACCGCGATGCGGATCGTCTCGGGCCAGATCATCTGGTCGGAGCCGAAGAGGACGCGGTTGCCGAAGCCAGCCTCCACCAGTCGTCGCAGGTAGCGGTGGAACTCGGCCCGCGGGAGGATGTAGCTGATCACGCCCACCTCGACGTAGACCTGAGGGTGCGCGTAGAGCACGGCGAGGGTGTCGTCGAGCATCGGCCAACCCGCGTGCATCACGTAGAGACGAAGCTGTGGGTGACGACGCAGTGGCTCTTCCAGGCTCAGCGGGCTGTGCATCCGCGCGCGGTAGTGTTCGAAACCCAGGTAGGGTGCTCCCGGCGGCCCGGTGCCCACGTGGATCCCGACGGGCAGCCCCGCTTCCTCGGCCATCGCCAGGTAGGGTGCAAAGCGCGGGTCGTCGGGCTCGATGCCCTGGTACTGGATGGCAACCTCGCCAAAGACCGCGAGTCGACCCTCGGCGTGCCATCGACGGATCGTGTCGGGGCTCGGCGCGTTCTCGTCGAGGAAGAAGCTGATCCCGGGCAGGATGCGCTCGGGGGACGCGCGCCTCCAGCGCTCCACGAGCTCGGGCGGGCCACTCGTCACCGCGACGATGTTCAGCTCCTCGAGGATCGCGAGGGTCTCGCGCATCACCGCCTCGTCGGTGGTGGGCGACACGATCGCGTGTCCACAGCCCGGGTCGCTGCCGTGGGCGGCGAACTGCTCGGGGTAGCTCCCCCGCTGGTCCCAGGCCGGGAAGGTGGTGAAGGGAGCGCAGATCGTGTGGGGGGGCGGCCCGCCGAAGAGGGGGAAATCGACGGGGAGCGCGTGGAGGTGGACGTCGAGGATCGGCGCCGGCCGCGGCTCCGCGCCGGCCACACCCGCGCACCAGGCGAGGCCCCACCCCATCGCGACGGCGATCCACGCAGGGCGCCCGCCAAGACGGAAACGGCCGCTCCGCGTCGCTTCGATTCCCTGTCCCCTCGCTGCCCCACGCGTCGTCGCGTCCACGAGCGCCCTCCTCGACCCGGAGCCTACCGCGGAGGGGGGGCCGGGCGGCCGCAAGTCGGGACGGTGCGTGGAACGGCCCGCGGGACACGGAGCCAGCGGCGAGGGGGCGGAGCAACACGACGTTTGACGTTTGCGTGACAGCCATGCCTCGGCCGCCGTCGGACGGCACCCTCTGCCCATGCCGCCCCGGTCTCCCCTCGCCTCGCCGCTTCTGGCGTGCGCCATCTCGCTCGGCCTGGCGTCCGGGCAGACCGGCTGCGTGTCCTCACCCGACCCCGAACCCGATCGCGACGCGACGCGCGAGGTCGTCGTGGCCGCGGAGAGCCCCTGGCAGGGGCTCGAGGCGGGTGCCGCGGTGGCGCACTTCCTCGACCTGACGAACCCCTACACCTTCTCGAACACCTACTTGATCGGGAGCTTGGCGGAGAGCTACGACGCCAGCCTCGCTCCTGCCGTGGTCGCCGCGCTACGCGAGGTCGACCACGGGTCCGAGGACGCCGATCGGGAGCGCTTTCTCCTCGTGCGGGTGGGCTGCCGTTGGGCGTACCGCTTCCGTGGCAGCGCCACCGCATCCCTCGCCGACGAGCGTCTCGTGCTGCTCGCCGCCCTGGGCGACGGAGTCGAAGCCATCGACGACGCCACGTACCGGAGCTGGCTGGGCAACATCGAGGAAGACCGGGCGTGTCTGGCGGCGATCTCCGCCTTGCCCTCTGCGGAGCCCGGCGGAGCGCCTTGAGACTCGAGGGAGCGAGGGCTGCGTCGGTCGGACTCGTTGCCCGCCCCGTCGCCATCGGTCGACACCCGTCCCGCCTGCCCGGACCCCACACGACCCGGGAAGCAGACGTCGTCTGGAACGGGCCCCGCGATCGAGAACGGCGCGGGACCGCCCACCGGCCGGCCTAGAGCGAGCCGGCCAGCGTCTCGAGCTCACTCCACTCGACGAGCGGGGCCAGGCGGCGCTTCTCGACCAGCCCACGGGCCACCGTCGTCCCGAAGATCTGGAAGGTCCTGGTGTGATCGGGGATGTCGATCACCATGACGATCTTCGCCTCTTCGTTCGAGGCCCAGGGTCCGGCGACGATGCGCACCTCGGACGGCACGCCCACCGAGGCGGGGTCCTTGGACACCTGGCTGAGCATTCCCACGAATTCCTTCACCTGAGCGGGATTGGTCGGGTCCTTGATCCAGATCTCATCGAGATAGAGCGGCATGACGCCTCCTTCGTGTCGCTTGGGTCGGAACACTGGGAACGAGGCCCCGATGCTACCACCGCGCCGCGTGTCATACGTCGCGCGCGACCGATCACTCGGTTGGAGAGGCGCTAGGTCGCTCGTCCTGACGCACATCTGGAGGGCCCACGCCCACCCTGTCGCGCCGATTCCCAAAACGACCCCGGGCCGAAGTGGCCGGGGGCATTGGGAGAACGTGGGGCGAGAAACCGGCCTCGCACCCGCGACCCTCAGCCCGGGAAGCTAAGGCTCTGGAACTGAGCTATTCCCGCTCGGGTGACGCCCCCGATCGTCATGCTACGCGACGCGACCCCCGACGACGTCGCCATGTTGCAGTACTGGGACACCCAGCCCCACGTCATCGAGTCGGGCGCCGCCGACGCAAGCCGCGACTGGGCGCAGGAGATCGGCCGCGGCTCGTGGCACGACATCCTCATCGCCGAGTGCGGCGGTCGACCCATCGGGGTGCTCGAGATCCTCGACCCGGCGCGCGACGAGGACCGCTACTGGGGCGACGTCGAGCCGGGGGTTCGCGCGATCGACATCTGGATCGGCGAGGCCGGCGACCTGGGCAACGGCCACGGGACGCAGATGATGCAGCTCGCGTTCGAGCGCTGTTTCGCCGACGTGGGCGTGCACACGATTCTGATCGACCCACTCGTGTCGAACACCCGAGCGCGGCGCTTCTATCAGCGGCTCGGGTTCCGCGAAGTAGGACCGCGACGCTTCGGGCACGACGACTGCGTGGTGTACCGGCTCGGTCGCGAAGAATGGTCGCTGCGCGGACAACGCCCGCCCCCGTAGTCACGGCCCTACGCGATCCCGCTTGGACTCTGGCCGCGGCGTGGGCGGCGCTCGCGGGAATCCGGTCGGTCTCGGGACGACTTCAGCCGCCGGCACCCGGTCGCAGCATGGCGAGCAGCTGCGCCCGCTCCGACTCCGCGAGAGCGGGCGTGCTCTCGACCCACCGGATCATCGAGTCTGCGCAATCGGCGAGGCCGGAGCGCTGGTCGATCATTGCACTCGCGACCACCGCCGCACCGAGCGGGTCGAGCGACGGCACGGGCGTGTTCGTGATCGCCACCCAGTCCTGGTCGGACACCACCGACCGTCGCGCGGCGCCGACATGCGCCGAGAGGGAGAGCAGGCGCTCCGGATCGCTCTCGATCGATTCGCCCTCCCGGTCGAGCGCATGGTGCAGGCGTTCCAGGTGGTGCTCGAGGCAGATCGAAGGGATGCCTCGAGCAGACAGCATCCTCGCCAGCCAGTCGACGCGACTCTGTGATTCCGTCGCAGACATCTCGGTCAGCGTGACCATCCAGACCCCATCGCTGCGTGCGAAGGACTCGCCACGGCTACCGTAGCGGCGAGACAGGTACCCGAAGGCGACGTGCGAGGCCCGACCCACCTCCGAGGCCAGCTCCGCCAGACGGCGATCTCTGGGTACCGGATGGTCCCCCGCTTCCGGGTTGACCGCGGATGCCTTGACCCCGCGATGCGCGTCCTCCTCGAGCGCCCGAAAGACGTCGCGAAAGCACGCGAAGGTGGCGGCGGCACCCTCGCTGGCCAGGTCCCGGTGCTCGTTCGAGACCAACTGCGCATCCACCAGCGTCCTGAACGTCGCCAGGACGTCTTCCTCCCCCTCGGTCGCGCGGAGGTACGTCGTTCCGGAGCCGTCGTCCAGTTCCAGGCCCCGGCTGATCGCCGCCGCGATGCTGCGATTGCCATTGTGGGAGCCGTAGAGGACGTAGAGCACCCCATAGAGCCACTGCGTCTCACTGCGGAGGTGGCGGTAGACCTCCTGCATGAAGCGTACGACGACGTCCTGCGCTCGTTCGTTCGACACGGCGTCGTCCGCGGCGAGCGCACGGACGTCGGCACCGAGACGATCCGTCCAGTCATCGAGCGTCGGGAGAAACCCAGCGAAGGCTTCGTTCCCGCGGCGCCGAAGGCTGGTTCGAAGGCTCGCGACGAGCACCGCGGTCGCGCGCAGGTAGTCCACGTAGACGTGTCGCGCGATCGAGCCCGTCTCGAAACGGCGCGCGAGATCGGATCCGTGGAGCTCCCGATGTGCCTGCACCGTGGCGCGGCGTAGATGCTCGCTCGCGGACATCACGGACACCTCCTCCCTAGACCGCGTCGACCGCCAGATCCCCGACGGCCCCGGGTTCCACGATGTACACGACGGATCCTCCTCGGCGGATTCGGAACGCGAGCTGCACGCTGATCTGGGGCACGGGAGTGTGTCATCTCGCGGGCAGCGACGCGATGTTGACGGGAGCGATGTCGGTGGGCGCACCGACGTCGCGGATGAACGCGGCCGTGTAGAGCGGTTGCTGCAACTCACTCTCCCACCACGCGGCGGGCACCGGCAACTGGAGAAATCCGTGGCACCAGCTCCGGTGTTGAGCCCAGAGTTCAGGATGCAACAACCCGGCTTGATATTGGTAGTACTCCGCCTCGAACCTCTGGAGCAGCCCACGGGAGAGGAGACCGACATAGACGATCTCGCTCTCATTGAGGTTGGCGAGCGACTCGTTCGGATCGAAGATACGCGGGAGCAAAGCGACGACCTCCTGGTTCTCGGCCATCCGCTGGTTGAACTCAGCCCAGCTCCGCATGGTGTCGGTTCCCGAGGCGGCTCTCTGCGTCTTCGTGTTCGCGCGGACCTGCAGCCCGACGAAGATCAGCGACCCGATCACCGCGACGCCACCGATGAACTCTCCGAGGTTGGCGAGCTGGGTGAGGTCCATGGCTACGCCGCCTCCGCCGAGCACCAAGGATGCGTCTCGTGGATGGGAGCGGGAGCATCCTCGCTCGCGAGCCGCCGTCGCGAGTGCTGGTTCGTTTCGCGCACCGGCACGCCGACGTAGGTCAACGATGTTGCGACGGCGACACCCCCGACCAGCTCCCCGATCGCACCGAGCTCCATGATGTCCATGGGAGTCCCTCCTTCGAGGGGAAGCGTATCGCGACAGCCGACTCGCAAGCGGGCCCGAGCGACCGAACGGCGATCACCTGGCACCCGTTGAATCACCAGATCGATCGCCGAAACGTCTCCTCGACCAGACGGGGGTGGGCGTGTTGTGCTCCGAAGACCGGCCGACCCTCAAGAATGCGCGAATGGCCTGGCCGCCGAGCTACATCGGCAGCTCTACGGGGCTGAGGAAGGGTAGGCCCGGCAACGGGTTGCGAGCCCTCCGAGGCCGAGCCCCAAGAGCAGCGCGGTGGAGGGCTCGGGGATGGGTGCCTCGGCCGGGGTGTAGGTGAGCGACGTGATATCGCCAAATACCTGCTCGAGAGGCGATTGGAACACAACGAAGCTGCCGGCGTCAAAGTCGGCAAGGTCGAGGGATGTCGGGAACGACCCATCGGAGAACACCGTCCCAGCCGAGTCGCGAAGCCCGAGGATCGTCGTTTCGTTCGCGCCGCCGTAGGTCACGAACCCGCCGAGGGAGAATTCGTCGCCAACTAATCCGTCGTTCGTCACGTCCGCAGGTAGTGGAGACAACAACGTTCCGGTCGCCGCGCCCACGATGACATCGATTGCCACCACGGAGCCGGCGTATTCGGTGACGTTGCCTCCTGTTGGGACACCCAGGACCGACGAATCGAGCAGCGCGGTGACGGTGAACGGGTCCCCAACCGACACCAGTCCCCCGAGCGGGGAGGCGTTGACCGCGGTGACCGTCCCTTGTGCGACCAACTCGAACAGCATCGCATCCGCCGGCCGCGCTCCCAGAGCCGCCAACGCGATCCCAACCGCGATTCCAAGCTGCCGCACAGCTTCCCCTCCAAATGAGGATCAATTGTGAGTAGGTGCCGGGGCTAGTGCGGGTGGTGACGAAGTACCGCCAGCGCGCAAGCGCTTCCAAGCCAGCCCAAAGAAAACGCTGGGTCGGCTAAGTGGCCGACCCGGCGTTGAAAAATGGAGCGGGAAACCGGGCTCGAACCGGCGACCCTCAGCTTGGGAAAGCGGAAAGACATGCAGAAGTAGCGGCTACTTACGCTCTCGATGTCGCAGGAGGCTGCGCACCGGCGCATGAGCGTGCACAGAGTTAGTCGCTACGACACGAGACGTCGCTGAGGCGTCGCTGATATTCGCCCCCCCACCACCCCCACACAGCCGGAGTGGGTCACGAAACGGTGGGTTAGCACCAACTGTGAAATCTCCGAATTGGTCCCCGCGGGAACAGTGCGGTCTGGCGGAATTCCGTTGGCGCGGAGTGCCAGTGCGATCTAGTCGGTCCCCTCGAGATGGCCGGTCGTCCAGCTCCGATCAAGCGGAGTCGAAGAAGGGTCGCAGCGAGGGACCAGGAGTTCGCCCGCGCGACTCAGCCCGTGGCGACTCGGATCCGCTAGCGGTTGTTCGACGGTATGCCGGAGGGGTGGGAGGAGGAGAGGGGGGGTCGCTACGACGCCATCGCGCGAAGCAGGCGCCTGCACCGGCCCTCCTGATTCGCTCTCAACCAATGCAGGTCAGCGAGCTCGTCCGGCACAGAGCATCGTTGATGATGAGCGGGATGATGTAGGTGTGATCGCTAGGCCGGAGCTTGCTCTGCTCGATGGCGTATTTTAGCTCGCGTTGGAATTGTCCGATCTTGTCGACGCTCTTCTTCGAGAGAAACACCACGATGAAGTCGGAACCCTGGATCGCCTTGTCGATCACTCTCTCCCATCGGTCTCCAGGTAGAAGGTCTTCCTGATCCCACCACGTCAGGATCCCGTCGGACAGGAGCTTGATCGAGAGGTCTTCAACGAACGCTTCGTCTTCCCTTGCGTACATCAGGAATGCCGTCAGAACCGGGAGCGTGACGGCGTTGTCGATGATCTCCAGCCTACCGAGGTCGGTCCAACCCATCTGGGTCGGAAGTCGGATCCTGGCCCGGACGTGGGAACCGTCACCGCCGTGGGAGATCTCGACGAGCGTGCCTTCGGGGATCTCCTTCCCGCTCTTCGTTCGCGTGTGCATCCGGTTGAGGTTCACCACGCCTAGCGATCCCCCGGATAGCCACCCTGGATCTCGCACCGCTCCTTGTCGCCGTCGCAGCCGAGATTCTCTCCGACGTGCGGCCGAAAGCGTCCGTGACGGCACACCGGAATCTCGTCCTCGGGACCGCTCACGTTCCTCGACGGGTTGATCTCGTCGCTATAGAGCTCTTTGATCCGGTAGTACGGGCAGCCTTGGCCCGCTCGGCGATATCGGTCGGGCATCGCTCAAGTGTCCACCAACCAGCTTTTCAACGCCATCTTCTCCCCACTCTCGAGCTCTACCCAATCCACCCTCTCGAGCTCGAACGACAGCTTCCGCAGATACACCGTCGAGTCCGACCCGAGCTCCCCGCACCAGCACTCGAGCAAGTGGATCACGTCGCCACAGATCTCGGCGCGGGCGAACCGGACAAACGACCGATCGTGAAGAACGACGGCCTTGAGCGGGTCGGGGGCAACGCACCGCCTCCGGTTGGGATTCGCCTCGGAGATACGTTGGGGGACCAGCCGGCCTCACCCAGAATCGGTATTCCCACCGGTTCGAAATCCCGAGTCCCGCAACAACAACAGCGACTCCAGATCCCGCGAGCCCCCTGAACGGGTCGATCCAAACGCCGCTGCTCGAATGGCAACGGAGTTGTCTTGCAAGCCTAATAATCCGAAGTAGCGATCCCCGGGAGGGCAAAGGCTCGTGCGAGGTCACGCGCCTTCCTCGAACTGCTGCAAGCCCTCGCGCCACCACCAATTCCTATCTCGACCTGCTCCTCGTCGCCCCGCGTATCCTGGGTCAATGGGAGACCGCCTGCCAATGGGCGCTCGTCCCTGACCGTGCCTTGTCGCCGTGGCTCCGCTGCGGCTGCGATTCGACTTGCAGCAAAGTCGTCTTGGGCTTCCAACCCAGACCCCCCGGTGTTCTCGTGAACCGCACCCTTGGAGACGGAGAGCATTGCGACGCCCCCCTGACCCCCGCTTCGAGTGTTGCTTCCATTCGCCCGGCGCGCTTCGGGCGTTTCTGAGTTATGCGGAGCCGGTGGTGGTGTCGGTGTCTAGGGTGACCGGCCGTTGAGGCCTCTGGATTCTCGGTATGCCATCCGAACGCGTGGCCGGCGACGATGAAAATTCGCGAGGTGAGATTCGACTCGCTCCAGGACTTCGGTTCTACCTTGAAACGCTTTCCGAAACGCTCAACCTCTCGCGTGAGACGATCATGGAAGTGATGGGCATCGAGTCCAAGCGCACCGTTCAAGATCACCTCGTCGACGATGAGGAGGACCGCCTTCTGCCGACGGCACGAGTCCGCGCGTTCGGCGAGACATGCTCATGGACGACATCCGTCGCCGCGTGCAAGTGGCGGGGATGGGACGGGGAGCGATGTGTGGAGCGTCGCGCGGGTATGTAGTGCGGGATCCGCTGCATTTTTCTCAACCCGGATCGAACGTACAGGTGTGAGATGTACGCACATTACGGGTCGCGCTGAATCACTCCAAGGGCTTGGCCCAATGTGACTACGACCTGTCCTCGTCCTCGTCGTCATCATCGGCCCAGCTTTCGTCACTGCCACCACCCTCGTCTTCGACGTACCCGAGTTGTTCCCTCTGTTGTTTGACCTGCTCCCGGGCACGGTCGGCTTTGCGCCTGTCAAACCAGTCCGCCGTCTGGAAGTAGATCCGGTCGACGGTGAAGAGTTCAACGATGCCCAGGGCGAAGAGAGCGGATCCCACGCGCCACTCGAAGAACCACACGACGATCTTCGCAATGCCGGCCCAGTCTTCGACCAACGATTCCAACCAATCGAAGCCGAGGCCGAGTTGCAGCCAGACGTCGAGCACCGTGTGGCTGGTCCACACGCCGGTCTTCGCCCAGGCGATGGCCTGTGTGCCGACCAGGAAGAGGGCGACGAACCAGAGCAGCATGACGCGACGGAGTGTACGGCGGCGTGGATCGGCCCCCCAACACCAAGGCCCACCGCGGTGCTCTGTGGCCCCGACACGGTCGAAATGGGGCCATGGAGGTGGGGGGCGGGGCTCTTTCGACGCGGCGCGCTTCACCGTGCCATCATCTCCGACGACGACGGCGCAGGAGGCTGGCGGGGCTCCAGGAGGCCGGAGGAGACGATGCTGATGTTGAGGAAGGCGATGGGCCGGACGTTGGGCGTGTTGGTGGCCGCGGTGGTGTGGCTGGCGGGCCCGGTGGTGGCGGGGGCTCAGGTCTGCGAGAGCGCTGTGCAGTGCGTCGTTCTCTACCCGCAAGATGGATTCGGTCCCGCCACCAATGGCACTGAACTCGTCTTCAATGCTGCCGTTGGCGGACTCAACTCGATCGTTTCAAACACGCGGGGAATCCTGGCGAGCGGTACCAATGGGCAGGCTGATATCAACATTCACGGCGAAGTAGTGCACGTGGTCCAAGACGCGTTTGGAATACAACAAGTGCACTCCACAATCCGCGGCCAAATCACGAACGTCACTGATCCGCAGGGCGCCATCTTTCCTGCGATCAACAGCTTTGGAGAGATCGTCTACCTCGCTCCGGACGCACTGGGCCAAAGCCAGATCTACTCGACCACGCGGGGCCAGCTCACATTCCTCCCCGTTGGAGATGGAGGCTTCGAGGACGGCCCGGCTTTGGACGATTTCGGCCGCGTAGTTGTTGTACGAGGTGGGCCTCTCCTTGAAAGCGACCGCAACCTCTACGAGATCGGACCAGGTGGTGTGCTCACGCAGTTGACGTTCTTCACAGGAACCCAGATCGTTAGGCAGCCAACACTCGCCGCCGCAACAGGGGAGCTGGTCTACATCATCGTCGAGGATTGCGATGTTACGGTCGTTTCCGAACGCGATGGCGTGTTGTTTTCCGGCGGTAACGTCTGCGGCCCGGATCGTGGCTCGTTTCCCGACCTGGGCGCGGACGGGGAGCTGGTTTTTCTCGACCACGTAGATGGCGGCGCGATTCCACGACAGCCTGCATTCGCGATTCGTAGCACCATCGGCGGCGGCCAATGTGGTGTGACTGGTGCCGTTTGCGAGCTGCCGGTCTGCGAGGCCCCCGACGCGGATGGTGACGGCGAGCAGGACGACACCGACCTCTGCCCTGGCACGCCGAACGACGGCACGCCTGTCGACACCGCCGGCTGCTCCGTGGATCAGTTCTGCGCCGCCGTCGACATGTCCCAGGGCTACCACAGCGCCGTGCGCTGCAGGTTCGCCGACTGGATGAACGACACGCTGTTCGGCTGGCCGGGCGATTGTCGGGTGGAGCGAGTCGGCCGCCGCAGTTTCGTCTGCGTGGCGCGATAGTCCCGCCACGCCAGCTCCGGGTGCTCCTCCCCGCTGGACTGTCGGTTGTCCACTCCGCCTAACTCGCCCGCGATACGCTTTCCTTCCAAGGAGGAATTCGGATGGACATTATGGAACTTGGGGCGATCGGGGAGCTGGTGGGAGGCGTGGCGGTGGTTGCGTCACTCGTGTTCGTTGGGCTCCAGGTGCGACAGAACACGCGATCGATCCGCGCGGCGACCTTTCAGGAGGCGATGCGCGACGTGATGACCGCAACCGATATTGTCATCACCGACCCGGATTGGACCCGGATCTGGTTCGGCGGGCTCGACGACTTCGATTCGCTGAGCCTCGATGAGCGCCGCCGCTTTAGC
>JANQNV010000132.1 GCA_028279425.1 Longimicrobiales bacterium
CGCGGCGTAGCGATAGCTACGGCAAGGAGTTCCAACGACGCATCCCGTGGATGCCCCCGCGCACGAACGGCATCAGGACTTGGGCGACACTACACTAGCCCCAGGCCGTCCGTCGGGCCGTCCCTGAGCCGAGCGCCCCACCCCGAGGGGCTCCGGGCGTCAGACCAGGATGGCCGCAGGCTCTTCCAGCATGGCCTTGAGGGTCTGCAGGAACCGGGACCCCTGCGCTCCATCGATCACGCGGTGGTCACAGCTCATGGTGACCCGCATCCGCGGCTGGACCACGACCTCACCGTCGACCACCGTCGGGGTGTCTTCGACCCCACCGACCGCGAGGATCCCGGCCTCCGGAGGATTGATGATCGCCGTGAACTCGTGGATCCCGAACATCCCGAGGTTCGAGACCGAGAAGGTGCTGCCCGTGTATTCGTCGGGCGCGAGCTTCTTCTGACGAGCCCGGCCGGCCATCTCCTTCACTTCACGCGAGATCTGGACCAAACCCTTACGGTCGGCATGCTTGACGACCGGGGTGATCAGCCCATCGTCGATGGCCACGGCGACACCGATGTGGACGTGGTGGTACCGCTTGATGTGATCTCCGAACCAGGCGGCGTTGCAGTCGGGATGGCGGACCAGAGCCGCCGCGGTGGCCTTGAGCACGAAGTCGTTGTACGACACGCGGTCGCCGTCACCTTCGACGAGGGCATTGATCCGTCGGCGGGCGGCCGCCACGCGGGTCATGTCGACGTCGATCGTGAGGAAGAAGTGGGGCACCGGGGCGAGCGATTCGGTGAGGCGGCGCGCGATCGTCTTGCGCATCTGGCTCACCCGCACCTCCTCGAAGCCCTCTTGGGCACCCGCATCGCTCCACGGCGCCGGGGCGGGGGTCGCGGGCCTCGCGGGGGCGGCCGGCGGCGCGCTCTTCGCGGCCTCGACGTCGCGCTTGACGATCCGGCCGCCAGGGCCCGAACCCGCCAGGGCAGCGAGATCGACACCGGCGTCCTGTGCCAGGCGACGCGCGAGGGGCGACGCCTTGACTCGGCCCCCCTCGGCGGGCGCGGTAGCCGGGGCGGGCGCGGCCGCCGCCGACGGCGCCGCCGCCGGGGCAGGGGTCTCTGGCGCGTCGGACGCGGGAGCCGGCGCGGAAGCGCCGCCACCGGATGAACCACCCCCCTCGGGCACCAGCGCCGAGATGTCTTCGTCTGCGGAGGCGATGACGCCGATCACCTCGCCCACGGGAGCCGTCCCCCCCTCGGCGACGAAAATCGAGCGCAAAATGCCGTCGCCTCTCGCCACCAACTCCATCGTGGCCTTGTCGGTCTCGATTTCGGCGAGCAGGTCACCGTTGGCCACGGCGTCACCTTCGGCTTTCAGCCACCGTACGACCTGCCCCTCCTCCATCGTCGGAGAGAGCGCCTCCATGTGGACCTTCGTTGCCATATCTCGAGACTCGTTCGTCTAAGGGTCGGCGCCACCCGCCCCGAACTCCGCAGGGAGCCCGGGAAGGCCGGCGATCAGGGTTCAGCGGTACAGAACACGGTTGCAGGCGTCGACCACGCGCTGCGCGGAGGGCTTTGCGAGCTGCTCCAGATTCTTCGCGTACGGCATGGGCACGTCGGCCTGGGTCACCCGCACCACGGGAGCGTCGAGATCGTCGAAGGCCTCGTCTTGCACGAGCGCGACGATCTGCGCGCCGACACCCGCGAAGGCCCACCCCTCTTCGACGTACACGGCCCGGTTGGTCTTTCGCACCGACCCGAGAATCGCGTCGACGTCGAGCGGCCGGATCGATCGGAGATCGACCACCTCGGCGCTCACCCCGTCCCGCTCGAGCGTGCGAGCGGCCTGCAGCGCCACATGGACCATCTTGCCGTGCGTGAGGATCGACACGTCGTCACCGGAACGCTTGACGTCGGCCACCCCCAGCGGGATCACGAAGTCGTCGTCGTCGGGTACCTCGCCCTTCACGTTGTAGAGCAACTCCCCCTCCATGAAGGCCACGGGATCCTCGTCGCGGATCGATGCCTTCAGGAGCCCCTTGGCGTCGGCGGGCGTGGCCGGAGTCACGACCTTCACCCCCGGCGCGTGCACATAGTACGTCTCGCAGGCCTGGGAGTGCTGGGCCGAGAGCTGCAGAGCAGCGCCATTGGGCCCACGGAACACGATGGGGCAGGGAATCTGACCCGCCGACATGTAGCGGATCTTGGCGGCGTGGTTGATCACCTGGTCGAGCGCCAAGATCGAGAAGTTGAAGGTCATGAACTCGATCACCGGACGCAGTCCCGCCATCGCGGCGCCGACCCCCAAACCGGCGAACCCGAGCTCGGCGATCGGCGAGTCCACGACCCGGCGGTCGCCGAACTCGTCGAGGAGGCCCTTCGACACCTTGTAGGCGCCGTCGTACTCCGCCACCTCTTCGCCCATGAGGAAGACGTCCGGGTCGCGGGCCATTTCTTCGCGCAGCGCCTCGTTGAGCGCATCGCGATAGGTCATCTCGGCCATCAGTCCTCGCCTCCCGGCCGCTCGCGACCATCGAGAAACAGCCGCCCCTGGTTCACCTGGCCATAGACGTGCTGGTACAGCTCGCTCGGGTCGGGCATCGGAGACTCGTCGGCGTAGTCGAAGGCGTCCTGGGCCGCATCGCGCGCCTCGGTGTCCATCGCCTGAAGGGCCTGCTCATCCAGCAGATCCGCCCCCATGAGCACTTCGCGCAGAATCGCGATGGGGTCGGCCTCGCGCACCTTACCGTCGACCTCGTCCTTGCTCCGGTAGGTGCCCGAGACGGGATCCGACATCGAGTGGCCCTTGAAGCGGTACGTCTGCAGGTCGACGAACCGCGGTCCACCACCCGCCCGCACCTCGGAGATCAACCCCTGGAAGGCGGTGTAGGTCTCGAGCACGTCTTGACCATCGACGATCGATGTTGGAATCCCGTACGAGCAGGCCTTCTCGGAGATCGGCGTCACCGAGACCCGGGAGAAGGCGGTGCCCATCCCGTACTCGTTGTTTTCGACCACGTAGATGACCGGGAGCTTCCATACCGCGCTCATGTTGAGCGCCTCGTGGAAGGCTCCCTGGTTCACGGCAGCGTCGCCCATGAAGCACAGAACCACCCGGTCTTCCTCGCGGTAGTGGATCTTCCAGCCGATCCCCGCCGCGAGGGGCATCTGGGCTCCGACGATGCCATGCCCGCCCATGAAGCCCTTCTCGTAGTCGAAGAGGTGCATCGAACCGCCGCGGCCGGCCGAGCAGCCGGTCGCTCGACCGAACAGCTCCGCCATGACGGACCGCGGGGTGATGCCCTTCGCGAGCGCCTGGGTGTGCTCCCGGTAGGCCGAAATCACGTAGTCGTCGTCGCGAAGCGCCAGAATGGTTCCGGCAGCGGCGGCCTCCTGCCCGATGTGCAGGTGGCAGAAGCCACCGATCTTCCCGATCGCGTAGGCTTCCTCGGCCTTCTCTTCGAAACGCCGGTACAACAGCATCTCGCGCATCAGTCGAAGCGCGGTGTCCGGTGCGACCCCCTTCAGAGCGGCGGGGGCTCCGGAGCGGTCGACGGTATTGGTATCGGCCATGGTCTCAGTTGCGGCCCGAGCGCTCGCGAACCTCGATCTGAACGAGGTTCGGCATGCGCTGGTTCAGTTCTGGACGGATCTCGGCGGGTGCCGGGATGTCGGCCTCGAGAACGTCGGTGATGCGACCCGGTCCGCCGGCCTCGACCTCTCGCGCCTGTTCCTTGGCGTGATAGCTCGAGCGCACCAGGGGGCCGGACTCGACATGACGGAAGCCCAACTCCTGCTCGCCGACTCGCTTCCACTCCGCGAACTCGGCCGGGGTCACCCAACGCGCCACGGGAATGTGCTGAGGAGACGGGCGGAGGTACTGGCCGAGGGTGAGAATGTCGACCGAGGCCTCGCGCAGGTCCTGCATCGCCTGTCGGATCTCGTGGGGCTCCTCGCCCATCCCGAGAATGATCCCGGTCTTGGTGAGGATGTCGGGGGCGATCTTCTTCGACGCGCCGAGAAAGGAAATCGAGCGCCAGTAGCGACCACCCGGCCGCACGTCGGGGTGCAGTCGATCGACCGTCTCGAGGTTGTGGCCGAGGATCGCGGGCCGCGCATCGAGCACGGTGGCGAGCGCATCCTCGTCTCCCTTGAAATCGGGGATCAACACCTCCACGGAACAGTCCGGGAGCCGGTCGCGGATCTGCCGGATCGTCTCGGCGTAGATGCCGGCCCCGCCGTCGGCGAGTTCATCGCGGTTCACACTCGTGATCACGACGTGTTCGAGCTCCATGGCCGCACAGGTGTCGGCCACTCGCCGGGGCTCGTCGAGGTCGAGTTCGGTCGGCATCCCGTGGGCGACACCACAGTATTTGCAGGCCCGTGTGCAGACGTCGCCCAGGATCATGAATGTGGCGGTGCCTGCCTCCCAGCACTCTCCGATGTTGGGGCAACCCGCCTCTTCACACACGGTGTGGAGCGACTCGCTCCGCATCATCTGCTTCAGGCGCAGGTAGTTGGCCCCTCCGGGGGAGCGGACCTTCAACCACTCGGGTTTCCGCGCACGGAGTGGAATCGTATCGATGCCTTCGTGCGCACGAATGCGCGAGGTGCCCTTGGGCTTTACGAGGCCCGTATCCTTGCCTTCGGGCGCATAGCCCCGTGTCGCCACGGAGCCCGAACCGGATTTGATCACGGCACTTCCTCCTTCGCCGCGGGGAGGGCCCGCCGGCCTGGAGGCGCCTCCTGTTTCAGGCGGCGTCCCGTCTTTGTCTCGAGGTATGGGAAGCTCCCGAAGCACGATCCTTCAAGTGCCAAGGGAGCCCGCAATCATAGCCACGTTGGGAAGGGGCATACAAGACACTCCGCGGCGGCTACAAGCCGATCCCAGCGGCTCGCACCATGTAGCCCAGGGCGAAGCCGAGATAGTTGCCGACGGCATACCCCATGAGGCCGATCAGGATGCCCGGCAGCACGAGCCCCTGCCACTGTCGGGAGACGGCGACGGCGAGGGCACTGCTCGGCCCGCCCACTGCGGCCTGTGAGGCGACGCTCAACGTGCCCAGATCCAACCGGACCAGCCGCCCCACCCCAAACACCACCACCCCCTGCAGTCCCACCACGATCAGCGTGAAGAAGAACACCTCGATCCCGACCGTCATGATCTCCGAGAAGCGCGAGAAGATGCCGATGACGACGAAGAACAGATGCAGCGCCACATTGCCGAGCTGGAGCGCGCCCCGGGCGGTCTGGAAGAGCGGGAGCTGCCCCAGGGCGAGGGCGATGGTGGTGAGCCACAAGACCGACGGGATGAGCGGAATCCAGCGCCCGAGCTGCTCGGCGGCGAGCAGAAGACCGAGCCCGACCGCGCCAAGAAGCGCCAGGTCGAGGGTGGAGGCCGGCATCCGGGTGAAAAACGGGTGGTGGTCTTCGGGGGCCTCACCCGAGGCAGGGGATGCTCCAAGATCGTCGGGAACGGGTGGGTAGAAGCGGCGCAGCCAGATCGGAAGCAGAAGGGTGGCGCCGAGCCAGAGCCCCGTCGTCACGTTGTCGGCTGCCGTGGCCCCCGCGAACAGGCGATCGGGGAGTTCCAGTCCTCGCCCCACGGCGACGAAGTTGACCGAACCGCCCGAGTAGCTGCCCGTCAGTGTGCCCGCCAACCGCCAGGTGTCTGCGCCGAACACGCCTCCGAAGACGACCGCCGCCACGAAGGCGCCGAGGGCGGTACCCAGGCAGGCCAAGCCGAAGGCGGCCAACACCCGTGGACCCGCCCGGCGCACATCGGCGAGGTTGACCGAGAGGAGGAGCCAGGCGATCGCCAGGGAGGTGACTGGCCCGCCGATGACCCCGTAGGTGACCGAGTCGATGGGAACGAGACCGGTGTTCGACAACACGGCCCCGAACACGATGCACAAGAGGGAGGCCCCGACCTTCGAGAGGGCGGGCACATGGCGGTCCAGCGCGAAGGCCAACGCCGCAGCGCCCGCGATCAGTGTGGTGATCGCGAGGGGGTCGGAGATCACGACCTGCGCCGATCACCACCTCGGCGCCGCTCGACGCGCGTGGGCTCCTCGCCCGGACCGTGACCGTTCTGGCTCCTGTACCGGGTCAGCACGTACTTCACCACATCGGCGGGGTCGTCGGTCACGTAGAGCAGATCGAGGTCTTCAGGCGAGATCTTCTGCTCGGCGGCCATGGTGCTGCGAATCCAGTCGACCATGCCCTTCCAGTAGGCGGTGCCGACGAGGACCACGGGGAAGTCTCTGACCTTGCCCGTCTGGATCAGCGTGAGGGCCTCGAAGAGCTCGTCCATCGTCCCGAACCCGCCGGGGAAGATCACGAAGGCGTCGGCGTACTTCACGAACATCGTCTTCCGCACGAAGAAGTAGCGGAAGTCGATGTCGAGATCCACGAAGGGGTTCGACCCCTGCTCGAACGGCAGCTCGATGTTGCAGCCGATCGAAGCGACACCGGCTTCGCGTGCCCCTTTGTTGGCGGCCTCCATCATCCCCGGCCCACCACCCGTGATGATCCCGAAACCCGCCTCGCCGAGTTGCCGAGCGGTTTCGACGCACGCCTGGTACATGAGGTCGGGCGGGCGTACCCGGGCCGAGCCGAAGATCGACACGCACGGGCCCTGGCCCGTCATGTTTTCGAAGCCTTCCACGAACTCGCCCATGATGCGGAAGATCCGCCACGAATCCTTGGCCAGGGCGAAGTGTGGCGAACGGGCGAGTTCCTCGACCGCCGTCGCGAGGAAGCGTTCGTCTTCGGTCTCGCGCACGGGAGGCGGCGGGGGCACGACCGCGGCGTCGTCGGGCACCAGCGCGCCCTCGTCGTACGGGTGGTCACTCACGGGTTGATCTCCATCAGCCGCCCCCGGCGAGGAAGGCGGTGGCGTCGGATCGAACGCTAGGCATCATGTTGCGGTGCTCGGTGTAGTCGGTGAGGCCAGAGGCCACTTCCGCGTCGTACTTGTCGACGATCATCTGATAGTAGCCGCGCGCAGAGTCGGTATCGCCGGCCTCTCTGGCAGCTTCGGCAGCCGCATACAAGAGCAGAAGGTGGTCCGGGTCGTCGACCAGGCCGCCCTCCGCCGTCGCCCGAGCCGTCGCGAAGTCGCCTGTGATCCGCTGAAGGGTCGAAAGGTGGAAGATGCCGACCGTGGGTAGCGGGGTCGCAATCTCATACGCCTGGATGGCCATCGGGATGAACTGGCGCGCCTGGGTCGAGTCGCCGGCTTCTGCGGCCGTCATGACGCGGTTGAACAGCCGGATGGCCGCCTCCAGTGGCGTCATCGAAGTCAGGTCGACCGCGCCGGCACCGGTCGGCGCCGGTGCCTGCACCTGCGGGACCGGCGCGACGTCTTCGGGGCGCAGAATGGGCCAGGCAAAGACCGTGATCAGCACGATCATCATCCCGCCGGCGACCCACCAGCCAACCTGGGAGTCACCGCCGCCGCTACGACCGCCGCCCGCCGCAGCGGTGCGGCCCGACGCCGCTTTCGAGCCGCCCCCATCGGCCGCCTGGGGTGCCGTAGACGCACCACACTGCGTGCAGAACCGGGCGCCGGGTGTGAGGGGCGCTCCGCACTGTGTGCAGTGTCTGGTCTTCATCGACGCGCCGCACTCGCCGCAGAAGTTGCCGGGCGCGGGCGCCCCGCACTTCGGGCACGTCCGTACGTTGCTCATGATTTTCCGTGGTCAGTATCACCGTCGTGTCATTCGGCCCGCGTCGTAGTCGCGCGGCCCGCCCACCGCCGCGACTCAACCGTCGTCGAAGACCCGGGCAGGCCGACCGGCCAAGGCTCGAAACAGGATCGGCCACGTCGACATGGACTGACCACGATAGTTGGGCTGGAAGCCGAAGAGAATGACACTCCCACGGCCTACCCGGGCCTCGACGAGTGCCGGCTGGCCACCGACACGCTCCTCACCGAGGGCCCAGCCCGACAGCAGCGGGCTCTCCGCGTACCGCGCGAGCACGCGTATGGTCGGGTCGCTGACGTCGAAGGCACGGCTGGATCGCCAGAACCACGATGCGACCTCGGGCTTCAGCCCCTGGGCGAAGAGATCGTCTTCCATCTCGAGCGACAGCAGCGATCCCGGTATGTAGAAGTCCCGCGGAGGAAGCCGCTCCACGGCGTTGGCCACGCCGAGGTCGAAGAGCTCCATCGCCCAATCGGTCGCCTCCTCGATGACGACGAGTCGACCGCCCGAGCGTACGAAATCGCGCAGGGCCCGGCGGCCCGGGTCTCCCAAACCCCCGGTGTACTCCGGGGGGAGCGTACCCTCCGGGAAGCCCGCATTGATCTGAAGCGGACTCTGATCCTGAATCAGGATCACGTCGTAGTCGTCGTTGAGGCCGCCGGCCCGCACCCGCGCGTCGCTCAGGGTGTCGTAGGCGAGTCCGTGCTGGTCGAACACCCAGCGCGTCCACCCGGCCTCCATCGGCTCGCGACGTCCCTTGTACATCGCAATGCGAGGCGCACCGTCGCCCATGAGCGAAACCGGAGCTCGGAACGAGAAAGCGGGCGCCTCGATCGGCTCGCTGAGCGCGACGCCGAGCGCCGACCGAATCGGGACCGCTTCGATGTCCAGAAGGAGGGGGAGCGTGTGCGCGGTCACGTCGTACGGGCGTTTCGGGGGGCCGCCCGGATACTCCCTCAGGTCGGGATACTCCTGCCGTTCGAGGAGGGTCTGCACGAACGAGGAATACGGCTGGCGCATGGGGATCACCCACGTTCCGGCCGGAAAGCGCTCTCCGTCGGCCACGAAGGGGGCTCGGGCGCGGTGCACCTCGACGTCGCCCATCGCGAGAACCCGGAGCGCGTAGTCGACCGCGGCAGGAGTGCCACCATCGGCAGGAATCAGCCACGCCTCGGGAGCTCCCTCGGCAACGTCGATCCCGCGCTCGCCGATCGCATGGAAATTCTCGAGCCAGTAGCGACGGTTGCGAGCGGCGTTGGTGAGGAGGGCCATCGCCCCCGACTCCATGTAGTCGACGATGTCGGGCAGGCCCCACTGTCCTCCCGTCCAAGGATCGGGGTAGTTCCAGCTTCGTTCTGCGGCGTTGTACCCCCGTCCCCCGCTGAGGAAGGCCGGGTCCACGCGCACCGGCGTCGCCAGATCCGCACTGGCCGTCTCGCTCAGGATCCGAGCGCCCGCGTGGTAGTGCTGGTAGGCACGCGCCGGGGTGTACGCATCGTAGATCGCCTGCACGAGGACACCGGACTTCCCCTCGGCCGTGAGTTCGGCCGCCATGTACGTCCCGAGTTGGTTGACGGCCGCCGTGAGTGCGGGGTCGATGTTGGGGTCCCAGGGCTCGGTGTAGGGGGGAAAGAAGATGCGGGCGCCGCCGCCGCCCATCTGGTGGATGTCGTGGACGATCTGCGGGTGCCAGGCGTTGTGGGCCTTCTCGACGGTCAGCTGGGTTTCCACCTGCGTGAAGGCGTACCAGTCGCGATTGTTGTCGTGTCCCACGTACCGGTGATATAGCCAGGGTAAGGGGGCCGCCTCGTACTCCGTCCCCTTCCAGCGGTCGTACCAGTCGACGACCCACTCCATGCCGTCCGGGTTGAGCGAGGGGATCTGGATGAGGATCACATCGTCGAGGATCTCCCGGACCCGCGGTTCGTTCGACGACGCCAGGCGATAGGCGAGGTTGGCGGCGCTCTGAGCACTCCCCACCTCGGTTGCGTGGATGCCATGCGTGATGAGCACGACGGTGCGCCCGCGCTCGAGCAGCCGCCGAAGCTCCCCGCGGTCGCCAATCCGGCGAGGATCGGCGAGGCGCATCTGAACGTCGTGCAGCTCGTCGATCCGGGCGTGGTTGCCGGGGCTCGTGATCGTAAGCGCGACGAAGGGACGCCCGTCGGTCGAGGTGCCCAGTGTATCGAGCACGACCCGGTTCGAGGCCTGGGCGAGGGTCTCGTAGTACCCGAGCATCTCCGTCCAGTTTGCGAGCTGGCGATCCGTCCCCGGGGTGAAGCCGAGCACCGAAGCCGGCGTGGGCACCTGAGCCGCGGACGGGTCGGGCGCAAAGAGCAGGAAGGTGAGTGCCGCGAAGACGCTTCCAACGCGGCGAAGCGCAGGGGCCACCGCAGGGATGCGCGCGGCAGACGAGGTGAGAGTCGTCCTCATGAGGAGCGAAAAACCGCGAGGGTGAACAGGGGCGCTCGAAGGGAGCTGCCGCATCGTACGCGGCGTGCGCTCGGGCCACAACGTCAGGCTCGGCGAGGCCACGCCGACCCCGTTCCAACGGGTCAGAGGCCGGAGGGGTGGTCCAGGAAGGCCCACTCCAGGTCGAAGCGCTCGGCCACATGCTGGCTCAGCGCCCTCACCCCGAACGTCTCGGTGGCGTAGTGTCCCGCCAGGACGAGATGAACACCCAACTCGTGGGCATCCGCGAAGCTGTGATGGGCCCCTTCGCCCGTTACGAGCGCGTCGAGATCCCGGTCCACGGCCTCCTCGAGGAAGCTGGCTCCCGCTCCGGTTACGACGGCTACACGTTCGATGAGCCCCTCGCCGTCGCCGATGCCGCGCGCGGGACCGCCCACCGCCTCGGCAGCCCGATCCACCAGCGCCGACGGCGCCAGGGGCGAGGGCAGGCGACCCCACCACCCGATGTCAGTGCCCTTGTAACTGCCGAAGCGACCCGCGATCTGAATGCCCATGGCTCGGCACAGTAGGGCACTGTTGCCCACCTCCGGGTGACCATCGAGGGGCAGGTGCGCCGAGTACAACGCCATCCCGCTGCTCAGGAGGTGGTTCAGTTTGCGGTAGCGGCGCCCCGTTACGGGTCGGAGGCCGTCCCAGAACAGCCCGTGGTGCACGATCAACAGGTCGACCCCCTTGTCCGCCGCATCGAGCAAGACGGCTTCGCTCGCGTCGACGGCAGCGGCGACTTTCGCGACCGGCCGCCCCGGCGGCGCGGCGACCTGCAGCCCGTTCAGCGCGGTCGGGTAATCCGGGTGGCTCTCGGTGCCCAGGTACTCGTCCAGAAATTGGACCAACGATTCTAGAGTATGCATTCGCCTACCAGTCTGGACGGCACTCGATTTGTCCACATCCACCGGGACATCCGTGTGGAAAGCCTCGGCCGAACGCGACCCCACCCCATCGTGGAAAACCTGCCGAGTGCCGCGTGGCTAAGCCACAAATCCATGTGGACGGCTGTTGTGGGAAACCCCGCCGGGAGAGTTTTCCACGCGGCCTCAGCCCGCCTTCGCCGGCGCTTCGACCGCCATCTTGCGGGGGCCCTTGGCCACGTCGCCCGTGGCACTCTCACCCATGATCAGCGTGCCGTTCACCTCAGCGCCTTCTTCCAGCTGCATGCGGCGGGCGCGTACCTCGGCATCGATCCGCGCGGTCGCCTGGACCTCGAGGCGCGAAGCGGCGTGGATGCTCCCCTGGACCCGGCCGGCGAGGATCGCGTCCTGGGTGAAGATCTTTCCGCTCACCTCGCCATCCTTGCCGACGACCACGGCTTTGCCCGCCCGGATCGTGCCCTCGATACGCCCCTCGATGCGGAGTGTACCGTCGGTTTCGCAATCTCCGACGACGTTCATGCCGGGTCCGATGATCGAGATCACCGCGTCTTGCGATGATGTAGGTGTGCGGTCGCGTGCCATGGCGTTGCTCCGAAACTTCATGCGGGTTGCTGAACCAGCGAGAGGGGATCAACGGCTTCGCCGTCGAGAAGGATCTCGAAGTGCAAGTGTGGTGCCGTGGAGCGACCCGTGTTTCCCGACAGAGCGATCAGCTCGTTTCGCCGCACGCGCGTGCCCTCTTCGACCAACAGCAGATTGGCGTGGGCGTACCGCGATCGGTAGCCGTTGCCGTGGTCGATCACGATGTAGCGCCCGTAGGCGGGGTCCTCGCCGGCTTCGGCGACCGTGCCGCCCCCAGCGGCCCGAATGTAGGAATCCTGGGGTATCGCTATGTCCAAGCCCAGATGACGGTTAGCCTCGGGATCCGCCATCAGTGTCTGAGTTACGAAGCCGCGTTGCGTGAGCGGCCAGCTGGTGGGCGTGCCGTCGTCATCCAAGGCCGCCGCGCCCCGCGTACCGGCCGGAGGCGGAAGCCAGATTTCGCTGTCGGCGCCCGCGACATCCGCACCGAAGAGCGCCCGCAGCTGCGCGTACCGGCGCTCGACCTCTGCGAGGGCGGTGGCGAGCTCGGCGGTCTGCTCGCGCTCCTGACGAAGCCCCCGGACTTCGGCGGCGAGTCGCCCGGCCTGGCGAGCCTTCACGAAGAGAACACCCCACGTGGACGCGAGGAGAAGCGTGAGGACCGCGAGAGCCCAACCGCCGCGCTTCATCAGGCGAACCCTGCCGGGAGGGATGCGGTAGGTTCGGCTTTCGCTGCCGTCGCCAGGGACGACGATGACCGTCGTGTCTCCCTCACTCATCCCAGGACGTCCGACGCCTCGATTCCGGCGACCAGCGCGAAGACCCGCTCGAAGTCCTCGGCGTCATGGAACGGTACCTCTATGACTCCCTTGCCTTTACGACCACCCCCGCGGATCTGGACCCGGGTCGCGAGCCGCTCCCGAAGCGCTTCCTCGAGGGCTAGGATCACGGGGTCGCTCGAGCGGCGGGGCCCCTTGGGCCCGGAGGTCTTGCGGGCCCCGCTTCGCAGGGCGCGTACCTGGCGCTCCACCTCCCGCACGGACCACCCCTCCTTGATGGCGCGTCGCGCGAGGTCGGCGGCGCGCACCGGGTCGTCCATACCGAGGAGGGCCCGGGCGTGGCCCATGCCTAAATCACCAACCTGCAATGACTTACGGATCGATGGCGGCAGGCGGAGAAGGCGGAGGGTATTCGCCACCGTACTGCGTTCCTTCCCAACGGCGGTGGCCACCTCTTCCTGGGTCAGGCCGAAGCGATCCATCAACGCCTGATACCCCTCGGCCTCTTCGAGCACGTTGAGCTGTTCGCGCTGGAGGTTCTCCACCAGGGCCAACACCAGAAGAGCCTCGTCGGACACCTCGCGGACCACGACCGGCACATCGGTCCAGGCCAGGCGCTGAATCGATCGAAAACGGCGTTCGCCGGCGACGAGCTGATAGCGCTCGCTACTGGAGGGGTCCGGACGCACGAGAAGGGGCTGGAGGAGACCATTCTCCCGAATCGAGTCGACGAGCTCCGCCAGCTCCTCCTCGGAGAAAACCTGGCGGGGCTGGAGGGGGTTGGGAACGATCGATCCCACCGGGAGCCGCCGAACCTCCGTGTCGGGTGCATCCGACTCGAGGTAGTCGCCGAGCAGGGCGCCCAGCCCGCGCCCCAGCCGGTCCTTCTTCATGACACCCTCGCCGTCGTGCGACGTCCATCCCGGGCGCCGATCACCTCGCGCGCGAGCGCCAGGTAACTTTGCGCGCCGGCCGACAACGCGTCGTAGACGACGATGGGGCTTCCGAAGCTCGGCGCCTCGGCAAGGCGCACATTGCGCGGGATTTGCGTTCGGTAGACCTTCTCGCCGAAATACTGGATCGCCTCCTCCGCGACCTGCTTCGACAGATTCAGGCGACGGTCGTACATCGTGAGAAGCACACCCTCGATCTCCAGCGACGGATTCAGCCCCCGCTGGACGAGTCGGACCGTGTTGAGAAGCTGGCTCAACCCCTCGAGGGCGTAGAACTCACACTGAATGGGAATCAGCACCGAATCGGCCGCCGCCAGTGTGTTGAGCGTCAGGAGGCCGAGTGAGGGGGGGCAGTCGAACAGCACGAAGTCGTAGCTGTCGCGCACACCCGCGAGCGCCCGTCTCAGGATCGTCTCGCGGCCACCCTCACCCACCAACTCGATCTCTGCTCCGACGAGGTGCTTCGTCGATGGCAGCAGGTCGAGATGCTCGAAGTGGAGCCCGCGCGCGATGCACGACGCCAGATCCCGCCGATCGACGAGGACATCGTACACCGTGGGCCGGGCCGCCCTCCCCTCCAGACCCAGGCCGGACGTTGCATTTCCCTGTGGATCGATATCGATGATCAGAGTCCGCTGCTCCGCAACCGCGAGGGCGGCACCGAGGTTGATCGCGGTGGTCGTCTTTCCGACGCCCCCCTTCTGATTGGCAATAGCGATGACGCGCGACATGGACATGTGGTGCGGGGGTCAGGGCGGAGGCCGCCCGGCGGGACGGGGGACGCAATATAGGTGCGGTCGCCGCGAGCCGTAAAGAAACAAGGCCTGCGGAGCGGGGCGAGGCCATGGCAGGGACAACCACGCCGTCCCGCCTCAGCGCCGAGGCCTACTGTTGTTCCACGTGGAACACAGAGCCGGAAACCGCCCCACGGAGGGCGCCATGCGCGGCGCCGCACGCGCCCAGCAGGCCAACGCCGCGCCTTAGGCGGCCTGGGACTCGGCCAGGACCCCGCCCGCATCCCGACCCCCCGGATCGCCACGTCAACCGTGGTCGGCACGCCGTGACTCCGACAGCGATCGCCCTCTGGATCCCCGGGGGCCGCCTCCGATAGGCGCGCGGCACTCGTGGGCGTCGCCTTCCGGAAACGACGGGGCGCGGATCCGCACAGCATGCGTTCCTCCTCACCCGCCTCGGGGGCAAGGCGCCGTCGCCGGCCGATGTTCCACGTGGAACACTCCCCGTGCATGCAACGCCACGATCGAGAGGTCACGGATCAGCAGGGAACCGATGCGGCGAGAAGCTCGGAGCCTCGAGCCATGCTAGCGGCCGGGATTCACTGGACACGTGCCCCGCCAGCAGCCGCTCGAAGCGGAACGATCGAGCTGCGCCTCCGCCATCCCAAGTGCCATGCGCGCGTCACATGAATGGAGCGACCGCGCCCCGCCGATATCGCCGCACCTCCATCACGAGGTTTTGGAGATCCGCCTGCGACACGCCTGAGATCCGCCCAGCCTGGGCGAGGGAGGTCGGGCGAACGCGCGCGAGCTTCTCCCTGGCCTCGGCAGACAGGCTATCGAAGGCCCTATACGGTAGATCGTCCGCCAGTTCAAAGGCCGCTCGCGACCGGAGCACCTCCGCACGCTGACGCTCGCGCATCACGTACCCTGCATACCGGAGCTCGACACCGACACTCGCTAGGGCGCTAACCTGTTGCGCACCAGACACTTGCAGGCCTCCCGCTTCAGCGAGACGCGCCGCATCCACCCGCGGCCGCTGCAAGAGCTCGCTCGCCTGTACCGGCCCCACCACCCCACCCGCATCGACCTCCTCCAGGATGGGGCGCACGATATCGGGCTGGAGCCGGGTCTCGACGAACCAACGTCGAATCCGCTCTTCGTCCGCGCAAATGGAGTCGAAGACTTCGGCCTGAGACGGGGTGAGCAGCCCGATGTCGCGGGCGCGCGCCCCCAGCCTCGCCACGGCATTGTCCTGGCGTAGCAGAAGCCGGAACTCCGAGCGCGATGTGAACAGGCGATAGGGCTCGTCGACGCCGCGCGTGACGAGATCGTCGATCAACACACCGATATAGGCCTCGTCTCGCTCGAGCACGAGCGGCTCGGTGCCCAAGGCACGCGCACCGGCGTTGGCACCGGCCACGATCCCCTGCGCCGCCGCTTCTTCGTATCCTGTCGTGCCGTTGATCTGCCCGGCGAAGTAGAGGCCCGGGATCGCGCGCACCTCGAGGGTATGCCGCAGCTGGTGGGGCGGGAAATAGTCGTATTCGATCGCGTAGCCGAGCCGCGTCATGCGCGCGCGTTCGAGACCCGGGATCGTGCGAAGAAACTGCTCCTGGACGTCACCCGGGAGCGACGTCGACAGCCCGTTCACGTACAGCTCAGCGGTCTCCAACCCCTCGGGCTCGAGGAACACCTGGTGCCGCTCGGCATCCGGGAACCGCACGACCTTGTCTTCGATCGACGGACAGTACCGCGGCCCCCTCCCCGAAATCTCGCCCCCGTACAACGCGCTCCTCGACAGGTTGTCGGTCACGACGCACTTCAGCGCCTCGCCTGTCCAGGTGATCCAGCAGGGCAGCTGAGGGAGACTCGTTTCTCGGGTATAGGCCGAAAAGCGGTAGTCGTCGCCCTCGCCGTCCTGACGCTCCACTACCGAGAAGTCGACGGTGCGGCCGTCGATTCGGGGAGGCGTTCCCGTCTTGAACCGCCCGACCTCGAGCCCCTGGGCTTCGATCGCCTCGGCGAGCGCGATCGACGGAGCCTCCCCTGCCCTCCCGGCCCCGACTCCCTCGCCGAGGCCTCGATGAATTCTACCCCGCAAGAATGTGCCCACCGTCACCACGACGCTCGCGGCCGACACCGTCGCACCACCTCTGGTGACGACACCACCGATCCTGTCGTGGCTGACCCGGCTCCTCGAGAAGCCGATCACCAGATCCTGAAGCAGGTCGACGCGGTCCACCTCTTCGATCGCGCGACGCACCGCCTTGGGATACAGCGAGCGGTCGCACTGCGCCCGAGGCCCCCACACGGCTGGTCCACGCCGGCGATTGAGCATGCGATAGTGGATTCTCGAGGCATCCGTGGCGCGGCCCATGATGCCGCCGAGCGCGTCGACCTCACGAGCGACCACACCCTTGGCGATCCCACCGATCGCGGGGTTGCAGCTCATCTGCCCGAGGCGTTCGAGGTCGGGAGTGATCAGCAGCGTGCGCGCGCCGAGACGACCTGCGGCTGCGGCCGCCTCGGTACCGGCGTGGCCACCGCCCACAACCACCACGTCGTATTCGTAGTGCATCACGCCGTCTCCTACTTGCCCACACAAAACGAGGCGAACAGCCGATCCAGCACCGCCTCCGGCTCGACGAGGCCGACCAGGCCCTCGAGCTCCGACTCCGCCGTCTTGAGGTGGGTCGCGGCGAACTCCGCCGGGACCCCTTCTCGCAGCGCGCGCGCGAACGCATCGACCGCCGAACACGCCTCGTCCAACCGCCGCGCCTGCCGCTCGCGAAGGAGCACGGGTACGTCACTGGGGAGGCCCTGAAGGCGTCCGAACACCCGCCGCACGATGTCGGCCCTGAGTCGATCGAGACCCTCGCCCGTGCGGGCCGACACGCGAACGGTACCGCTCCCCGGCCCCTCACGCACTTCGCCGGCCAGGTCGAGCTTCGTCTCCACGCGCAACACCGCTCGCCCCGAGAGGGTGCGTTCCACCGCCTCCGCCTCCTCCGCGGTCTCCCCCCCGCCCGGCTCCTCGTCGAGCGCAACACAGTGCAGAATCAGATCTGCCTTCTCGATGAATCGCTCGGCCACCTCGATCCCGAGACGCTCGACACGGTTCAGCGTCTCCGCGAGTCCAGCCGTGTCGACAAGGCGAACCGGGTAGCCGTCCATCGATACGTCGACCTCGAGAGCGTCTCGCGTCGTGCCCGAGATCTCGGTGACGATCGCTCGCTCCTCGCCGCTCAAGGCGTTGAACAGGGTGGACTTGCCGGCGTTGGGCCGACCCGCGAGCACCACGACCGCGCCCGCGCGCAGGCGCCTGCCCTCGGGGGCGGCGGCAACGATCCGTCGAAGGTCGGCGGCCAACGCCTCGGCCCGTGCTGCGATCTCGTCGACGGGCACCGGCGCATCATCTTCTTCCGGGAAGTCGATGTGGTGTCCGAGCACCGCCTCGATCTCGAGGATGGTCTCCCGGATCGCCGAAACCCTGTCCGACAGGTGGCGTTCGAGTTGTCGAAGCGCCACCCCGTGCACCGCCTCGGCGTTGCCTTCGATCAGGTCCCCCAGCGCCTCGGCCTGTACGAGGTCGATCTTGCCGTTGGCCAGGGCGCGCCGCGTATACTCACCCGGCTCCGCCTGCCGGGCGCCCGCGGCGATGAAGGCGCGCAACACGAGTCGGCTCGCCACCTCTCCGCCGTGGCCCGCGAACTCCACCGTGTCTTCGCCCGTGAACGAGTCGGGACCGGGAAACCAGGTGAGGAGTCCCCGGTCCACCTCGACCCGTGATTCCGGGTCGACCAGGGTGACGAGATGGGCGTAGCGGGGCTCCGGCGCGTCAGCCAACTCGGGCGCCAACCGGTCGATCAGACCCCGGGCCCCGGGCCCCGACGCACGCACGATCGCGATGGCGCCGACCCCGGGCGGAGTCGCCAGCGCCGCGATCGTATCGATCAACTCGACGCCCACCGACCCGCCTCTCTCGCTACTTGTCTTTGCCCTTGCGTTTGATCTTGACCGGCCCCGCCTTGGCCGCGGCCTTTCGCTCCCTCGCGATGATGAGCTGCTGCGGGAGGGTGGCCACGTTGACCGTCGCGTAGTAGAGGTTCAGACCTGACGGGAAGTTCATGAAGATGAAGCCGAAAAACGGCGGCATGAAGTACATCATCATCTTCATCTGCGGATTCTGCCCCGCCTGCGGCATCGAGCGGAACGAGATGAACTGCAGGAAGAACATCGACACCGCGAGGATGATCGGCAGGATGAACAGCGGATCCTTGGCCGACAGATCGGGCAGCCATGCGAACGGCACGCCCCGGAGCTCGATCGTGTTCTGGAACACGAAGAAGAGCGCGATGAGAACGGGCCACGGAATCAGCATCGGCACGCATCCCGCAAGCGGATTGAAGCCGTAATCCTTGTAGAGCCCCATCATCTCTTTGTTGAGACGCTCGGGGTTGTCTTTGTACTTCGTCTGGATCTCCTTGACCAGCGGCTGCACGGCCAGGTTGCGCATCTGCGCGCGCATGGCCTTGTGATTGAGCGGCCACAGAATGATCCGCATACACACCCCGAAGATCATCAGCACCCAGCCATAGCCGACGCTCAGGTTGTCGTGCAGGAAGTTGAGGATCCAGAGGGTCAGTGACACGAAGGGCCGGATGATCGGACGCAGCCACTTCCATCCGTACGGGTTCACCTCTTCCATGTCGGCTCCCACCGCCTGGAGCCGCGAGTAGACCTGGGGGCCCAGATACAGCCGGTAGGAGGTGAGCCCGCTGTTCGCCACCGCCTGCGTCACCTCGATCGAGGGGCGCAACTCCTCGAGGCCAGGCTTCGTGATGACGCCGCCGAGGTAGGGTCCCTCTTCACCTTCACCCGTGCCCGGGAGGAGGGTCATCACGAAGTACTTGCTCTTCACCCCGGCCCACAGATACGGCCCTTCGTGCAGCTCCGGTCGATCGACTTTGCGCATCTCGGTCGAACGCACGCCGTCGTTGAGGTGGTTGCCGACCCACGCCATGACCCGCGCCTCCTGGGCGGAGTCCGCCTCGTTGAAGGCGAGCCCCCGACCGAGCGAGGTAACCAGAAGAGGGCGATTCACGCCCTGCACCTCGGCCTGCACGTCGATCAGGTAGTCGTCGGGACGGAAGGTGTAGGTCAACTCGACCCGGAGCGGTGAGCCGGCGCGATCGTGCGTGAAGCGGAGCTCGCGCGGCCCGCTGTCGGCGGTGAGCTGCAACCCCTCGGCCGGCGTGACGTCGAAGTCGAGGTCGGAGAGCGGGAGTGTGTCGTTGCCGACCACCAGCGCCTTCGCGAGGGCCGACGTTCCTTCAGGGAGTAGCTGAACGACGCCTTCGCGCCCGTTCAGCGCCTGGTAGTCGAGCATCTCGGCCGATTCGAGCGTCGCCCCCCGACTCGTGAACTCGTACCGATATTCGGGCGACTCGACGAGGATGGATTGGGCCGGTGGCCGGGGTAGACCCGCGGCCGGGTCGTCGCCGCCGTTCTGCGTAGCGGCCGCGTCGCCGCCCGTGACCCCGAGCGACTCACCCGCCGCGTCGGCGCCGGCGGCTGGGGGGATCACGAGATCGGAGGCCGGCGCGTCGCCCCCCACGGTGGTCGAGTCGAAGTTCGCCAGGACCGGCTCTTCGATGATCGGCGGGAACAGCCGATTGGTGGCCCAGATGACGAGAAACATCAGGCCCAGGGCGAGTACGAAGCGACCTTCGGTGCTCATGGCATCTATTCCGTCGAGGTGCGTTTTGCGTCCACGGTCGCGCCGGGCAGCGTCGGCACCGGATCAAAACCGGATCCTCCCCACGGGTGACAGCGCATAATCCTTCGCACCGCCATCCATCCGCCCCGGAGCGCCCCGTGGCGCTCCAGCGCCTCCACCGCATACGCCGAGCAGGTCGGCGTGTATCTGCACGACGGCGGGGTCAGCGGTGAAATCCCCACCTGATAGACGCGAACGAGGCCGATCAGGATTCTTCGCACCACGTTCGCTCCACCCATTCTACGAGTTGAGCCCGAAGTTCTTCGAACCCGGCCTCGTAGGCCTCCTTTCTCGCCCGCACCAGAAGATCCACCCCCACCCCCAGTTCCCTCAACCTCGGGAGCAGATCGCGCCGTCCAATCTCGCGCAGACGGCGCTTCAATCGGTTGCGATCGACGACCCGTCGCCGATGCTTCGGCACGATCACACCCAGTCGAGGATGCGAAACGGGGGAAGCGTCGAAGACGACGTCCAGATGGCGTGTCCTCGAACGCTTCCCCCTCGAGAAGACCCGGCGAATGTCGGAGCCCTGTCGAACCCGGACTTCCGGCGGGAACCTCGTGTCAGGACGGACCGGATCCGGCTCGCCAGCCGTCTCCCGAGCTCCGTCCATACCGCCTACTTCGAACCGATCTTCACCGTCAGGCGCGCGCGACCCTTCTTGCGGCGAGCCGCCAGCACCTTGCGACCACTCCTGGTCTTCATGCGGGCGCGAAACCCGTGCTTGTTGACCCGCTTGCGGTTCCGGGGGCGGTAGGTCGGCTTCATCGGTTCAGTCCAGCTTCGGAGTCTCTAAATCGCTTGGAAACGAGCTTGGAAAGCTACCGCTGGCCCCCGGGGCGCGTCAACCCATTCCCGAGCGTGCTCCCACACGTCCATCTCGACGCACCACGCCTGAAGATCGGTTGACTTTTCCACAGTCGATTCCTAGGTTCGCCGGCCCTCGATTGCGGAGGGGTCAAACCCGATCCTCATCCCTCAGCCTGGTCGTGTCGTCCGGACTGCCGGACCGGTCGCATTCCGGTCGCTCGGCCCGCCGCGGCGCGATCCCGTCGCCCATGGAGTTCACAGCCACCGAGCTCTGGTCCCGCGTGTTGAGCGCGGTTCGGCCGGGAATGCCGGAACAGAGCTTCAAGACGTGGCTGTCGGCGACGAAGGCGGTGGCGCTCACCGACTCCGCACTCCAGGTCGAGGCGCCGAGCCAGTTCCACGCCGAGTGGATCGAAGACAAATACTTGCCGTTGCTCGACGGCATCCTGCACTCCGTCGTGGGGCGCCCGATCCGCATCGAAGTCCTCGAGGGCTCCGACGCCGGTCCGGTGCCGATGATCCCCGTGGTGGAGGCCGCGCCTCCGCCGCAGCCCGAGCCTCGGCCGCCCGAACCGACCCGCACGGCCACGCCCACCCCTCGGGTGAGCCGACCCCAGCTCAACGAGCGCTACACCTTCGACCGCTGGGTCGTGGGTGGAAACAACCAACTGGCGTCGGCCGCCTGCAACGCTGTCGCCGAGCAGCCCGCTCGGATGTACAACCCGCTGTTCCTCTACGGTGGGGTGGGGCTCGGCAAGACGCACCTGATGCACGCCATCGGCAACCGCATCCTCGAAGACGCGTCGACGGCGAAGGTGCTCTACATCACGACCGAGCAGTTCGTCAACGACCTCGTCACCTCGATTCGCGACGGCAAGACGCGCGAGTTCCGACAGCGATATCGGGAGGTCGATTTGCTGCTGGTCGACGACGTGCACTTCATGAAGGAGAAGGAGGGCACGCAGGAGGAATTCTTCCACACCTTCAACGCGCTCTACGACGCCCGGAAGCAGATCGTGTTGACGAGCGACCGGCCACCCAAGGAGATCAAGGGACTCGAAGCCCGCCTGGTCAGCCGGTTCGAGTGGGGACTGGTCGTCGACATCAAGCCACCCGACTGGGAAACCCGCGTGGCGATCCTCCGCAAGAAAGCCGAAGACGACGGGCTGACGCTCGACCCCGCCGTGATCGACTTCATCGCGCGGTCGTGCACAGCCTCGGTTCGGGAGCTCGAGGGCGCGGTCATCAAGCTCCTCGCCTACTCGTCGCTCACCAACCAGGACATCACCGAGCCGCTCGCGCGCACGGCACTTTCGGGGATGATCCGCACCGACGATCGCGAGGAGATGTCGCCGACGGCGGCCCTCACGCCGCTGCGCATCCGCGAAGTCGTCGCGCAGGCGTGGGAGGTGAAGTCCGACGCGCTGGCTTCGAAGCGACGCACGAAAGACCTCACCGTGCCACGACAGGTGGCCATGTTTCTGATCAAGGAGTTTCTCGACACGCCCCTGGTGGCGATCGGCGAAGTCTTCGGAGGTCGCGACCACTCCACGGTGATCCACTCGATCCGAAAAGTCGAAGACACGATGGCCGAAGATCCGGGTTTCGCCGCCCGGGTCGAGCAACTACGGTCATCTCTGAACGGGACCGACGGAGGGCTCCGGTGACCTTTGGATTTCTCCACGACGTCCGGGATAACTCACCGGTTTTCCACCCGGCGCAGCCGCGGGCTCGCGAGTTCTCCCCGGGCCTCGAGGTTGTCCACCTCGCATCCACACCGTCGGCGCAGCCCGGTTGGGCTCGGTGCCCCTGCACATCCGGCTCGAATCGAGCCCGTCGTCCACAACTCCACAGCCCCTACTACTACTCCTTTTATTTTCTAGAATAGAGAACTCACAGTAGGGCCCTGTGGGAACGTGCATTTGTCCATCTCGGAGTCGGAGTCTCCATGAAGTTCACCATCACGCGTCAGAACCTTCACAGCGGTCTGGCCTCGGTCTCGTCGAGCATCCCGAGCAAGACGACGCTCCCGGTTCTCTCCAACATCCTCTTCGAGACCGAAACCGACGGGGTCTGGATGAGCGGGACCGACCTCGACGTATCGGTGCGCGTCAAGGTTCCGGCCGAGATCCGCGAGGCCGGCAGCCTCACGGCGCCCGGCAAGAAGCTGCAGGAGATCACGCGTGAACTCCCCAACCAGCCGGTGGAGATCTCGACGCGCTCCGACCAGATCGAGTTGTCGTGTGGACGCAGCCGCTTCAAGCTCAACGGATTGCCGGCCGACGAGTTTCCGTCGTTGCCCGCCGTCGACTTCGATGCGGCGGTTCAGGTGAAGGGCACGGATCTCCAGAGCCTGATTCAGCACACCTCGTTTGCGGTGTCGAGCGAAGAAAGCCGCCCGATCCTCAACGGAGTCCTGTGGGAGCTCCGCGACGGCGCGATGCGAATGGTGGCGACCAACGGTCACCGCCTGGCTCGGATGGGGGTTCCCACAGGGCCGGGCACGATCACGAGCACCGACTTCATCGTGCCTCCGGCAGCGCTCACCCAGGTTCAGCGGCTCTTCAAGGACGCCGACGACATTCATGTCGCGTGGGACCAGGGGGCCGACGGCTCCGCCCGCCGGAACCATCTCGGATTCCGGTCCGGACAGACCGAGGTCTATACCCGACTCATCGAGGGCACGTATCCGAACTACGAGCAGGTGATCCCCAAAGACAACGACAAGAACGCCACGATCGACAAGAAGGCGCTCGAGTCGGCGGTACGCAGAATGGCGGTCGTCGCCTCCGACCAGACCCACCGTATTCGTTTGACCTTCGAAGAGAACCGCGTGCACCTCAACGTACTCACCCCCGACCTGGGCGAGGGGCATGACGAACTCGAGATCGCCTACACGGGTGGCGAGATGGAGATCGGGTTCAACGCCAATTACCTGCTCGAGGTGCTCCGCTACATGCCGACAAGTGAAGTCAAACTCAGCTTCAAAGCCCCGGAGCGGGCGGCGACGGTCGAGCCTCTCACCGACGGCGACGAAGCGATCGACTACCTCTGCCTCGTCATGCCGCTGCGACTGCTCGACTGATCAGTCCGACGCGGCTTCGGCGGCGCGAGCGGCTTCGAGGAGCTCCCCTCCGGTAAAGACGGCCACGAGCGGGAGCCCGGCCTCTTCGATTCGCGCGCGGCCGCCCTCTTCGCGGTCGACCAGGGTGACGACGCCTGCGATGTCGCACCCGTAGGCCCGGAGCACTTCGACGGCCTTGAGCGCGCTACCGCCGCTCGTCATCGAGTCTTCGACCACCATGCAGCGCGCGTCGTTGGGCAGCCCGCCCTCGACCTGCTGCCCGGTGCCGTGCCCCTTCGGTTGCTTGCGCACCGAAAAGGCGTCGCGGGGGTCGCCCGCATCGAAGCTCTCACGGGCGATGGCGTACGAGACGGGATCGGCGCCCATGGTCAGACCACCCACGTGGGTGAAGTCGATTCCGCTGGCGCGCAGGGCCTCCCAGCATACCTTTCCAGTGAGGGCCTGTCCCTCGGCCGACATCGTGGTGCGTCGGGCGTCGACGTAGTACGACGAACGCGCGCCACTCGCGAGGGTAAAGTCTCCGGTACGGACCGAGCGCTCCACGAGGAGCGCCTTGAGGCGGCTGCGATTATCCATGCCGCCATCCTCCGCTGGGGCTCACACCGCGTCAAGACCCGACCATGTTGCCACGCCGCCTCCGCCTGCTTTCGATCTCCCTCGCGCTGCCGCTCGCAGCCATGGCGTGCGACGGGGGTGGACCCATTGATCCCGGATCTCTGCGCTTCGGCCAGATCGGGGGAATGGAAGTGACGGTTGTCGCTCCGCTGGCCCTCGGCCTGGGCGAAGTGGAGCAGATCTTGTCGTGGACGTCCAATGGGCGTTGGACCGTGCACGAAGAGGTACGGTATCGCGGTGTCGTGGGAGACGTCGCTACACAGGAGCTCGAGGCGCCCTCGGCGGCGCTGGCCAACACGTACGCTCAGTGGATCACCGACGCCGACGGCAATCCGGGGCTTCAGGTGGGCGACCTCGACCAGACGCTCGACCCGACCTGCGCGATCATCCATTCGCGGGTCACGTTGCGGATTCACGACACCCCTTCGGGTGAGTCGCGCAGCTGGACGCGTTGTGTGCCCGGATTCCTGCAGAGTCTGACGCCATTCGGCGCGCTACCCGATCCGGGAGCGCCGCGGGTGGCCAACCTCGCTCGGTTGGCGAGGGACTACACGGTGGGTGAAAACTTCGAGTCGGCCTATGAAGGGACGCAGCCCTTCGCCACTCTGGACAAGGGTGAAGACACCCCCTCGGGGCTCACTGCCCCGACCGTCATTCAGGACGCCGTCGCCTTCGAGTCGTTCTGGGCGATCCATGCACCCGGACAACCCGTCCCGCCGGTCGATTTCGCCGAAGAGACGGTGGTGGTGGCCGCCCGAGGCGAGCGGCGCGAAGCCGGAGATAGCCTCGAGGTGCGCGCGGTGCGGCCGGCGGGGCAATTGGGCACCGTCATCACTCTGGTAGAGCGGGTGCCCGGCGACTTCTGCTCTCCTGCAGAGGTACGACAGGTGCCCTTCCACGTCGTCGTGACCCCGCGCCTGCTTTCGCCCGTGAGCTTCCAATCTCCGATCCTCACCGAGCTCGTGGACTGCGGGTGAGTCCGTCGGAAGAGGCGGGTGCGGAGGAGCCTTCCGTCGGCTCGCCGCGCGTCAGCCTTCGACGCCGGTTCGTCCTCCTGCTGGCCGCCTTTTCGCTCCTGCTGGCGGTCGCCTTCGGCTTCACTACGTGGTGGGTCGCGAGTTCGGCGCTGGAGACGGAGATCGATCGACGCCTAGTTCACGTCGCGGGAGCATTCGCAAAAACGCAGGTCGACCCCGACTTCTGGTCGTTCCTCCAGCCGGGCGACGAGGTCGATCTCGAGTGGATCAGCGCCCAGGCGCAGCTCGACAGCCTCGCCACCCACTACGTGGCCAACGCCTGGATCTTCCGTCCCGACCTGACTTCGGTGGTAACCCGCGAACCCGGCGACCAGGTGCCGATCGGGACGCCGCTGCGCTTCCTGGCCCCGTATCTCGAGGAAGTCCGCCGCGCCCAGCGCGACGGCAATTCGACCACCACGATCTGGTCGGATGCGGCGGGCATCGACTACAAGTACGGCTTCATCGCTGCGGGAGGACTGATTCTCGGCGTCCAGATGGCGACCGACCTGTACGAACCGCTCGGCGCGCTGCAGCGCCTGCTCGTGTTGGGTTCGTTCGCCGCCCTCGTCCTGAGCGTCATCGTAGGCACCTTCCTCGCCGCCAGCATCGCGTACCCCGTCGAGCGGCTGGTGAAGGCGGCGGGTCGCATTCAGAGGGGCTACCTCGATCGCCCTGTACGCCTGCCCCGCAATGACGAGATCGGGCGCCTCGCCGACGCCATGGAGCGTATGCGTCAGGGGGTTCTGGCCCGCGATGAGCAACTTCGATTGATGCTCGCCCAGGTCGCACACGAGATCCGCAACCCACTCGGCGGCCTGGAGCTGTTCGCCACAGCGGCGGTCGACGTCGACGACCGCGAGGAGCGCGTGCGCTTGATCAACCGCGTGCGCGGCGAGGTGGGTGCTCTGAACCGGATCATCAACGACTTCCTGGCGTTCGCCCGGCCCGCCGACGTCGAAATGAGCGTCTTCGACTTGCGGCTCCCGATCCGGGAAGGGGTGGAGCTCGCCACGGCTGAAGGTCCGGGGCGGGACGCACGGATCGAGCTCGTGCTGCCGCGCGATCCGCTGGCGGTCGAAGCCAATCCCGAGCAGGTGAAACGGGTGGTGCTCAACCTCGTGCAAAACGCCTTTTCGGTGTCGGACCGAGTGATCGTGCGCGGGCTGATCGACGGGGGCGAGGCCGTCATCGCCATCGCCGACGACGGACCCGGGGTGCCCGACGACCAGCGTGAGCGCATCTTCGAGCCCTTCGTGACCGACAAGGAGCAGGGCGCCGGGTTGGGGCTCGCCATCGTGAAGCGCGACATGGAGGCCATGAAGGGGCGCGTCGAGGTGGGCTCGGCGCAGGCGTCGGGCGTTGGGTCCGGAGCCGAATTCCGGGTATACTTCCCGAGTCTCGACGCAGCCGAGCTCTGACGCGTACCGCACATGGCCACCATCCTCATCATCGACGATCACGACTCCATGCGGGAGGGGCTCGAGATCCATCTGAGGCGCCGCGGTCACCGCATCCTGGCAGCCCCGGGCGGCCAGGCCGGTCTCGATCTCCTCTCGGAGTCCCCCGTCGATCTCGTCATCACCGACCTGAAGATGGCCAAGGTCGACGGCATGCAGGTGCTGCGCACCGTCAAGGACACGGCGCCCGAGACCGAGGTGCTCGTGATCACCGGCTACGGCACGATCGAGACGGCGGTCGAGGCCATGAAGCTCGGCGCCGCCGACTTCATCACGAAGCCGTTTTCGTCGGAAGAGTTCGGCGTGAAGGTGGATCGCCTCGTCGCCGACCGCGAAGAGAAGTCGAAGCTGCGCAAGGAAAACCTCGCCCTCCGCGTGGAAAACGCCGCGCTCAAGGAGGGCGGCGATGTGCGCTACGGCGAGATCGTGGGCGATTCGGCCCCCATGCGGCAGGTCTTCCGCTGGATCGAGCGGGTCGCGCGTAGCGACTCGACGGTGATGGTGTACGGCGAGTCGGGAACGGGGAAGGAGCTGGTCGCCCGCGCGATCCACGCCGGTAGCCGTCGGCGCGAGCGCCCCTTCGTTCGGGTGAACTGCGGAGCGCTGGCCGAGGGACTCCTGGACTCCGAGCTCTTCGGCCACGAAAAAGGCGCCTTCACGGGTGCGGATCGCCGCCGACGGGGCCGCTTCGAGCTGGCGGATTCCGGGACGCTGTTTCTCGACGAGATCGCCACCATCAACCCGGCCACCCAGGTGCGGCTCCTGCGGGTGCTCCAGGAGCGCGAACTCGAACGGGTGGGCGGCGAAGAGACGATCCCCGTCGATGTGCGGATCGTGGCCGCCACGAATACGCCGGCCGAAGACCTCCTCGAAGGCGAGTTCCGCGAAGACCTGTTCTACCGCCTCCACGTGGTCCCGATCATGCTCCCGCCGCTGCGGTCGCGGCACGAAGACATTCCCCTCTTGGTGTCCCACTTTCTGGACAAACTGCGGGAGCGCACGGGTTCGCCCGTGCAGGAGGTGTCGTCGTCGGCGCTCGATCGGCTCATGTCGTACGAGTGGCCCGGCAACGTGCGGGAGCTCGAAAACGTGGTCGAACGCGCTCTGGTGCTCGCGGATCGGGAGTGTCTGGAGGCCGACGACCTCCCGCCGCTGGGCGAAAACGGGCGTACGCTCCCCCCCCGAACGCAGCATTACGTGGACCCCGGGGAGGGCTTCCCGGACGGTGGAACCGACCTGAATCGAGCGATGGAAGGGCTGGAGGAACGACTCTTGCGGCAAGCTCTCGAGCAAGCCGAGGGTGTCAAGGCCGAAGCAGCCCGATTGTTAGGTATCAAGCCAAGTGCCCTCTACTACAAACTGGAGAAGTACGGAATCGAGGCGTGAGAATTCGAAGGACTCCGACGATAATTCGACGATTGGGCCGGGTATTGAACCCGGCTCTCGTCGTCTTGTGTATCGGCGTTTTCGCCTCTCCCGCGGTGCTCTCCGGGCAGGAAGATCCGGCCCGGGCCGAGCTGGCCCGCCAGGTGCTTCGGTTCCGCTCCGCCCAGTCCTCGTACGACGCCGCCCTCGCCGCTCGGTTGGTCGTCGAATCCGACTGGGAAGCCGCGCTCGATTCGGTTCAGGCGGCCCGCCTCAGCTCCGACCAGGAGGCGTACTCACGGGCCTCCGAGCGGCACATGATGCTGGCGCGCGACCTCATCGCGATGGACCGCCGTGTCCAGCAGGCGTCGGACTCCCTCTCGTCGGCGCGGTCCGACTACCTGGAGGCGATGGACGCCCGGCTGGGTGAGCTGCTCGAGTTGCAGGATTCGGCCTCGACCCGCGCCCAGGCCGACCAGTATCAGGCGCTGATCGACGATCTGGCCAACCAGTTCGCCGAACTCGAGGCGTCGAGCGACGTGTTGGTACCGCAGCTACTCGTGCCGCAAGGCGTTTTGGCGTACAATCCTCGGGACACTCCGTCGCGTTTACGCAACAAAATCGAGGTTGCCACGCGACGAATCGAATTCGTGCAGGCCAGCATCGGCGAGGCCAATGAGCGCATCGAGGGGCTCGAACGGCGGCAGCGTTTGCAGCGCCAGCAAGAGAACTTCTCGTCGTCGCTCGGACGATTCGACGCCACCAGCATCCCGGTGGGTACACCGGGTGAGGCGCGCTCGCAGGGGCAAAACGCCGTGAGCGACTCCACCGGTGTCCGCACCGCTCCGCAGTCCCTCGAAGAGCAACTCGAGGGGTGGCGCGATCTGCTCGATCAGCTCGAGACGCGCCTGGAGGTGCTCATGCGCATGCGCGACGAGCTGCAGTCCTACCTCGGGCCTCCCGACGCCGACGACCGGGTGGGTCGCCGGTCGGGTGGGGGTGGTCTCGCATGGATCGCCTCATGATGCGGCGCGTGTGGGGCCTCGGGGCATTGTGCGTGGCCGCGGCCGCTTTCTCGCCCGCGTCGGCCTCCGCCCAGTCGCGGCTGGACCTGGTCGTCACGGCGGGGGTGTCAGGCGAGAACTACGACGGAAACCTCGCCAGCGTCACCGTGCCCGTGGTCGATTCGGCCAACGACGTGGGGGCCGCGGTCGGTGAGTTCGGGCTGCGCGCACGCTGGAATCTGCTCACCCGAACGAATTCGAGCCTCACGGCTTCGTTCGACCTCGGCATGCGACAGTTCCTCGCATCCGGCTTCGAGATCCGCGACTACTCACCGCGCGAGCGCTCCGGCCGACTCGACCTGCAGTTCTTCCAGCGCATCCCGACGGTGGGGGTGCTCAGCCTGATCGGCGAGGCGCGGGGGCGCGGGATCGACGACCGGCCACCGATGCCGCTGTTCCTTCTGCCGGGGTATTCGCGCTACCAGGGTACGGCGCAGTTCACATTTCTACCGATCGACGGGGTCACCTTCGACATTGCGGCGACGGGCGAAACCTCCGACTTTCGCGCGCCCGACGGGATTGCCCAGATCAATCTGCTCGACCGCGATTCCCGGGCCCTCGAGGTCGGCGCGTCGTGGGGTGAGGACTGGCGCGTGCGGTTCTTCGGATCGCTGCTCTTCAGCGAATACCCCGAGCAGGCCAGCTTCGACCCGACCGACCCCTATCGCCGCGACCGCGCGGTCACCCTGGGCGGTGAGTGGCGCTACGAGTCGTCGTTCCGCGCCGAAGTCGGGGTCGAGGGGATCGTGAATCGTTCCAACTCTCGGCGGCCCGAGTACGACGCCTTCAGCGGTCGGGCTCTTCTGGGCATTCCCCTGCCCTGGTGGGATATGGGGGTCAACCTCTTCGCCGTCGTCACCGGCAAGAGCTACGTATCGCGCACGCCCTTCGCGCGCCTGGTGCCGGGCGAAGAGGCCGACAACGCCTCGGTGGTCTACCTCGACGTGAACCGTCCGCTCGCGCCCAACCTCGACGCCTCGGTGCGCTTCGGCTTCAGCCGGGGTGAGACCGACATCGGCGATGCCTATGTGCAGCGGTACGGGATGAGCTTCTTCCTGAACTACCGGCCGTATCTGCGCTGACGCCGGTCAGCCGACCGCAGGCTCAGCCCGACTTCGACCCACCTGAGCGGCGGCACCGACCCGTGCGCGGCTCAGCCCGACTCCGTCGCGCCGACCCCGTCGCGAAGGCCCGCCACGGCCCATGCGAGCCACGTCTCGTCGTGCGAAATCGACACCCCCACCGTGCGGACCAGTTCGCTGTCGACGACCAGGTAGGGGGGACGCCGACCTGTCGGGCCGGGTGGGCAGATCAGCTCGGTTCGGCTTTGGGGCACCTCCAGAAACGAGGCGGCCTCGCGCCGCGCGGCCATGCGCACGAGAGCCGAGGGTAGCGCCCGCACCGCATCCACCTCCCGCGACGAAAACGATCCTGCGCGCAGCTGCTCGAGGCTCGCGCCATCGGCCCCTCGGTGGAGCGCCTCGATCGTGCCGGCCCCCCACACGAGCGGAGCGGGGTCCTCGACCATCCCCAGCCGCCCCAACGGTACCGTCACGGCCACCAGCCTACGCCCTGTGTGGTTGAGGGTGAGCCGCAGGGCGTGTTCACCGTAGTCGACCCGCCCCGCTTCCAGATCGACTCGGAAGGCCGCATGGACGAAGACGGGTGGCGCGGCGCGTAGCAGGGTGACGCTCTTGAAGGCGGCCTCCTTTGCCGCCCAGTAGCTCCAGAACACCGTCGCGGGGTCGGGGCTCGCCGTCACGTGCGCCCGTTCGTCGTCGGTCAGCACACGATCGACGGTGCGGGGTCTGGGCAGTCCGCGCAGCGCTCGGGGGCTGGCCAGATCGACCACATCGATGCCCACGGATGCCTGCGGGAGAAGGGGCGCCGGCTCGATCATCGGGCCGCGCAGCTCATCGCCTGCGTCCGACCGTTCAGGGGGGCGCCACGCCCATGGCGGCGCGCACGTCGTCGGGGATGCGCGTGGGCCGGCCGTTGGTGCCGATCCAGACGATCACCACCCGGGCGCGCGCGAAGGCCGATGCGGGGTCCTCGGGATCCGACGCCGTTTGCTCGAGCGTCATCGACGAGTTCCGGACCTCGGCAGGCATGGTGACGATCCGCATCGTCTGATCGAGCCGCGCCTCGCGGAGGTAGTCCACCTCGACCCGAACCACATGGATGCCGACCCCACTCGCGAGCAGCACCTCGGGGGGGAAGCCGGCCGCCCTCAGCGTCTCGAAGCGGGCGTACTCGAAGTGGTTGAGAAAGGTGGCGTGGTTGAGGTGCCCGAAGCCGTCGAGCTCGTAGCTCCGCACCGTGACCTCGGTGGTATGCATCGGCCTAGCTTCCCAGCACCTCGAGCGCCCCGGGCAGGATCTCGACCGAGAGCTCGGTGCCCTCGATCGCGAAGACGTCGCCGTCGGCCTCGAAGCGTACCGGTCGGTCGAAGTGAGCGGTGAAGCTCGCCCCGTCGACGATGTGTACCTCGTCGGAGTCGACGTGGCGTCCCTTGCCCGCGTCACCGAAGAGCTTCATGCGGCGGAGGGGGGCCGCATCCCGAATCATGCAGGCGTGCAGCAGCCCGTCTTCTACCTCGGCCTTCGGCGCGATCGGAAAGCCGCCGCCGAAGAACGGCGAGTTGCTGATCGTCACCATCAGATGGCGACCCTCGCCCGCCTTCCCCGCGGGGCCTTCGATCTCCACCTCGATGCCCGGAAAACGAAACAGCTGCTGGAGGGCGGTGATCTTGTAGAGCGCCTCGCCCTTGAGGAACCGGGCCCCGGCAGCCGCATCGATCACGGCGATGTCGAAGCCGAACCCCACGAGGTTGAGGAAGTGGCGCACGCGCGAACCTGCGGTCGGCGTCGATGCCTTGCCCGGCTCGGCGGGGGCGCTGGGGGTCAGGATCCGGCCTGCGTCGATCCGGCGCGTCTCTCCCGAGGCGAGAGCTCGGACGGCCGAGGCGGGATCGTCGAAGCGAAGGCCGAGGCTGCGACCGAAGTCGTTGCCGGTACCCGAGGGCAGCAGGCCCAACCGGAGGCCCGGCTCACCCGAGGCGAGAATCCGGTCGGCCACATGGCTCCAGGTGCCGTCGCCGCCCACCGCCACCAGCGTGTCGTAGCCCGCCGCGATCGCCTCGTCGACCAGGCGGTACTCGTCGCCGGGGCGCTGGGTCACGCCGTGGTCGAAGCCGGGAACGTGCTGCTGGAGGAGTTCGAGGTAGGCGGCCTGCCTCTTCCGGCCGCGACCGCGACCGGAGGCGGGGTTGAAGATGACGTAGACCCGCCGGTCGGAGCCGCTCAGATCGACTCCATCTCCTCGAACGTCTGCACGCCGGCCCGATACCACTCCTCGCGGATCGGGTAGGTCGAGACCTCGTCGATCGTGAGGCCCGACGTCATCTCGTGCTCGTGCAGGATCAACTCGCCGTTCTCCTCATCGTGCTCCGAGTGGGGAGCATCCATGAAGATGTTCACCTTGAAGCGCTCGTCACCCTCGACCGTGAAGCAGTGGTACGGATTCACGGTCGGATTGAAGCGATGCTCGGTCACCGTCAGCTCCACGATCGGCTGCTCGCCTTCGCTGACCACCACCTTCATGGTGCCGTCGGTCTCCTGGAAGTCGAAGTCCAGGTCGGCCATGTAGTGGGGCAGGTGCCAGCGCTCGATGGCATGCGTGCGCGACGCGGCCGTGCTCGTGGCCACCATGAAGGGGTAGAAGGCCGCCTTGGGCAGCTGCTTGCCCGCCTCCACACGCGGGGGTGTGATGATCGCCATCACCAACTCGTCGTAGGCGCCGACCTCGCTTTCGGTGAACTGGAAGGCGAGCACGGCGAGCACGCTGCGGGTGTGCATCGCCTCCATCGGCTCGAGGTGCGCCGGGAGCAGCTTGCGGGCGTCGGTGGTGGCCATCTCGAAGAAGGCGCCCACGCAGTTCTCGAAGCCGTACTTGGTGAAGACCATTCGGTGCGGAGTCATGATGGGGGAGAGCGTCGACGGGCTCAGATGATCCCGTTGCGCTTCAGGACGTCGATGATGATCTGGGCACCCTCGTCGAGCTGCTCGCGCGTGTGCGCGGCAGAGATCGACATGCGGAAGCGCGACTTGTGCTTGCCGACCGCGGGGTAGGTGACGGGGTTGATGAACACCCCACCGCGGAACAGCTCCTCGCCGATGCCGAACATCTTGGCGTCGTTGCGCACCATGATCGGGATCACCTGCGACTCGGAGTCGCCCACGTCGACGCCGGCGCTGCGCAGGCGATTCTGCATGAAGTCGACGTTCTGCCACAGCTGCTGACGCAGTTCGGGCTCGTCGCTCGCCAGCTGCAGCGCCCGCAGGATCCCGGCCACGACGGTCGGGGCGAGGGCGCACGAGAAGAAGCGCGAGCGCGAGAAGCCGCGCAGGTAGTCGATCAGCTTCTGCGAGCCGGCCACGAAGCCGCCCTGGCCTCCGAGGCTCTTCGAGAAGGTGCCGATGTGGATGTCGACTTCGTCGTCGAGGCCGAAGTGCTCGGCCACGCCGCGGCCGTTTTCGCCGAACACGAAGGTCGAGTGCGCCTCGTCGATCAGAACGCGCGCATTGTGCTTGCGCGCCACCTCGATGATGTCGGGCAGCACCGAGATGTCGCCGTCCATCGAGTAGACGCCTTCGACGATCACGAGCTTCTTGCCCTCGAAGCCTTTGAGCTTGCGATCGAGGTCGTCGGGGCGGTTGTGCCGGAAGAAGCGACTCTTGGCCTTCGACAGAATCATGCCGTCGACGATCGAGGCGTGGGCGAACTGGTCGGCCACGATGAGGTCGCCCGAGCGCATGAGGCCCGCGATCACCCCGACGTTGGCGCTGTAGCCCGTCGGGAAGATCATCGCCGCTTCCTTGCCCTTGAAGGTGGCGAGCTCGGTGGCCAGCTGGCGGTGCAGATCGGTCGTGCCCGACAGGATCGGCGAGCCCGACGAGCCGCCTCCGTAGATGTCGACCGCGTCTTTGATCGCCTGCTTCACCTCGGGCCGGTACGACAGGCCGAGATAGTTGTACGAGGCGAAGTTGATCAGCCCTTCGCGCAGCTCGTGGGTCTTCGTGTCGTGCACGTCGACCCGCGTGGCCGGGGCCGAGTGCATCGGGAGCTCGTACTGGTAGTAGCCGAGCGGATGCACCTCTTCCCACCACGAGGCGAACGGCTCCAGGAGCGCGAACGGGTCCTCGCCCGAGCCGAAGTAGAAATTCGTGTAGTCGTAGTCGAGTGCATCGACGTTACGCGACACGCGCTCGTCGTCGGACTCGCGGATGCGGTTGGCACCGGTGGACACACGCGTCTCCTCCGTAGAGGTTCCGGCCGTCGCTTGAAGTTCGCTGTGATCAGCCATTAGCCTTCGCTCGATCTTGCGTTGGACGAGCGCGCCGAATCAGTCGGCCGCCCGCACCGAATCTGGAGATCCGGTTTGAAACTACGCGGAATACTCACGATTGCCGCCGCAGGTTCGGCTCTCCTCATCGGAGAGGTGATCCAGCGAACGCTCATCGTGGCGTCCGTTGTACTCTTTCCGTCCCGGCGACACCGGATTCTCTCGGCGTGGCAACAGCTTCTCGCGCGCATCATGCTCGGGTCGTCCCGGCTGTTCGGAGGAGCCCACCAACGCGAGATCCCCCACATTCCGGGCGGCCCGGGGACGCTGGTTCTCATGAACCACCAGTCCGTCATGGACATCCCGCTCGTCGTCCGAGCGTTGAAGCACACCTACCCCCGAATCGTCACGAGGGTGCGCTATGCCCACGGCAAGCCACTAATCTCACACATGATTCGGCTGTATCAATACCCCACGGTGGATCCCGGGGCAACCGGCCGGACGGGGCTCGACGATCTCCGTAAACAAACGGCGTCGGGTGATGTGCCGGTCGTCATCTTCCCCGAGGGAACGCGCACCCGCGACGGCGAGCTGGGCAAGTTTCGTCGCATGGGACTGCGCGCCATCCTGGGCGGCCGCTCGTGGCAGGTCTGGCTGGTGGCGGTGGACGGCTGGTGGGAGGCGGCGAAGCTCACCGACTTCCTCGACAACGTGTCGAAGGTGGAGGGCCACATGGCGGCCGTAGGTCCATTCACCTCGCCCGAGCCGGGCGAGTCGGTCGGGGCCTTCATCGCCGACATGGAACGCCGCCTGGGCGCCCTCTTCGACGACGTGCGGTCGGGCGCGATCCCCAGCGGGCGGGTGACGAGGCTGGGGCCGGGTAATGTGGATGACATCGACGTGGGGTCGTTGGGGGAGGCTGAGGCGGTGGTCGAGGGTCCGGGCGCGGGCCCGGCCGAATGACCGGCAGCTCCTTCGACCCGTCCGACTACCAGGGACCCGAGCCGGCGCGACCGATCGTTCGGGCGCTGGTCGAGGCGGGCGGCGGCACGATTCGCTCCATCGTCTTGTTCGGCTCGCAGTTCGTGCGCGCCACGCCGAATGCCCACAGCGCATGGGACTTCGTGGTGGTGGTCGATCGCTACGCCCCCTTTCACCGGGCGCTCGTCGATGCGGGTCATCACCGGCGGCCCGCCTGGCTGCTGTCGGCCTTCGCCCGCGTGCTCGCGCCCAACATCACCGCGTTCGACCCCGGAGGCGGCGCGCCCCTGGCCAAGTGCGCCATCGTCTCGTCGGTGCACTTCGAGCGGGCGCTCGCTCCCAACTCGCCCGACCACTTCCTGAAGGGTCGCATGGTGCAGCAGGTGGGCGTGGTCTGGCATCGCAGTCCAGAAGACGGCAACTGGACGCGGGAGCGGTTGGCCGCGGCGCGCGACGATGTGCTCGATTGGGCGGGTCCCGCCTTCGACGCCCCCTTCACCCCGGCCGAATACGCGCACGGGTTCTTGCGGGTGTCGTACGGGGGTGAGGTGCGCCCCGAGAGTGCCGGCCGGGTCGACGCCGTATTCGAAGCCCAGCGGCCCTACCTCGCCGAGGCGTACACCGAGGTGCTGGCGCGGGCCGAGGCTGCGGGGCGGGTGACGCGGGTGGCGGGCGCCGAGGTCGATGCTCCCGAGGGAGGCGATGCGGCGCCGCGCTACACCATCACTCCCGTTCCGAGCGACCGCGATCGCGGCCGCCAGCGGCGCTACTTCCGGCGCTCGAAGGTGCGAGCCATCCTGCGGTGGCCCAAACACATCGTGACCTTCAACGATTGGCTCACCTACATCCAGCGCAAGGTCGAGCGTCGCACGGGTCAGGCCATCGAGATCACCCCGTGGGAGCGGCGGCTCCCGCTGCTGCTGCTCTGGCCGAAGGTGTTCCGGGTGCTGGCGCTGCGGCGGGCGTCGCCTACGCGCGAACGACTCGAGGCGGGCGAGAGTCTGGAGCCACCCGCCACCGAGCGGCTGGAGCGGGGCCGGTGAGGGCAGATCTCGCAACGCTGCTCGGCATTCTGGGCTTCGCCTTGCTGACCATGCCGATCTACGCGCGATCGGCCGCCCGCCGCACCCCCGACGCGCTCGAGTCGTCGGCCCGGGGCGACTTCGTGCTCGGCAGCTTCGTGCGCGAGTGGTTCTACTGGTTCATCCGACCGGTCGAGCGGGCCTCGCTCGCGGTGGGGCTCTCGCCCCTCTTCTACAACCTCGCGGGCGCCCTGCTGGGCATCCTGTCGGGGGTGGCCTTCGCGGCGGGGATGATGGTGGCGGGGGGCTGGCTGATTCTGGGCGGCGGAGCGGCCGACGTGCTCGACGGACGGATCGCGCGCGCGAGGGGGATCGCCTCGCGCCGCGGCGCGTTCCTCGACAGCACGTTGGACCGCTTCGCCGAGTTCGGTGCGTTCGTGGGCCTCGCGGTCTGGTTCCGCGACGACGTCGTGGCGCTCACCCTCACCGTGGTGGCGCTCGGTGGCTCGCTCCTCGTCAGCTACGCCCGCGCGCGAGGGGAGAGCGTCGGCATCGTCTGCAAGGTGGGGGTGCTGCAGCGGGCCGAGCGGCTTCTCCTGCTCGGCTTCGGCGGCCTGTTCGATCCCGCGGTCACGCGGGCGCTCGGCCAGAGCGAGCCCGGTGGGCTGATCTACCCTGTGGTCGGGCTGATCGCGGTGGGCACGGTGGCGACGGCGATCTACCGGATCGTGTGGATCGCGAAGCGGCTGCCGCTGATCGACGAGGAGTAGCTCACCGCTGGAACGCGAGCGCTCCGTCGACCTCTAGTTCAGCTGGCGCTGGAAGTGGGGTCCCGCGAACGACTGCCATTCCCTCATCCCGTCGGAGTTCAGCATCTTCTCGCCGGGCACGAAGACGGCCTTCGGGAAGATGAGGAGCGGGTTCTTGGCCACGAGGATGTCGGGGCCCGAGGTATGCACGAGCTTGTCGCGGCGGGGATTCGCGATCTTGCCCGTCGTCGCCGAGAAGATCGTCACCTCGATCACGACGCCCTCCGGGTCCTCACCATTGCTGATGGCATACCCCTCCGCCCGCTCATGGAGGGGTGCCCGGTAGAAGTAGGCTCCCTTTCCCCGCATGGTCTGGCTGGCGAGGTTGAAGCCCCCCGTCACGATGAGGCCCGCGATGCGGGAGCTCATGGTCCCGTGATACGCCGTCATCGGGAAGAACGACTCGCCCTCCTTACGGGTGTGAGGCGACTGGTTTCGGGCATACCGCCGCTGTAACGCGCTCTTCAGGATCTGGGCTGCGGGCGACAGCTTCACGTGCCGACCCGACAGCGCCCCACCCGCGAAGAGTGAGCGACGAACGTCGGCGTCGAAGTACTTGGCGAGGTACTGATTCTCGGGGACCCCGTTTTCGGCGAAGATGTGATCGATGAGGGCATCGGCGTCGGCGATCGTCTTCAGGTTGGACACGAGCTGCTTGAGCGCCATGGCGAGGTCTCCGACGGAGTGGACGATCCCGAAGGGCCCGATGCACCGCAGGCGTCTGCGGAGTGGCCCCGGCGCCACCGTATCGGCGGGGTGGGCGCCAGGCAAGCGCTGGCCCTGGCCCCGCGTCGAGTCGCACTTCGGAGCGTCGTTGCGGGTCGGATGGAGCACAGCATAGGATCAGGTGTGCTCCTCGACTCTTCCCTGGCTCGCGCTGGCTTCATGGCCGGCCCAGTGTGGCTCATCGTCGCGAGTGCCTGCGGTAGCGAGACGCCCGTTGCCGATCCGCGGGCGGTCGTTTCCGACAGCGCCGGCGTACCGGTCGTCGTGAATCCGATGGCGGCCGAGGCTCCAGCCGTCTGGGCGATCTCGGAGTCTCCGACCCTGGCCATCGGCGAGGTGGAGGGCTCCCTGCCAGCGATGCTGGCGGAGGTGCGCGGTGCGACGCGTCTCACGAGCGGCGTGATCGTGGTTGCCGACGGCGCTTCCAACGAGCTTCGGGCGTTTTCTCCGTCGGGCGATCACCTGTGGACGGCCGGTGGCAAGGGAGGCGGTCCCGGCGAATTCATGGCCATCCAACTGGCCGGGCGCCTCCCGGGTGACTCGCTCGTGGCGACCGATGGGTGGCTGGCGCGAGTAGGCGTCTTTGACTCAGCGGGCAAGCTCGCCCGCCTGTACGACATCCCCGATGAGGTGAGGGCTCTGCCCGCAGGGGTGCTAGACGACGGCTCGGTCGTGTTTACGCCCCTCGGCCTCGAAGGCGAGGACGCTCTGGTCACCGGCATGTACCGCGGCCGGCAGGTAGTGCCGGTGCTCGATGGGGTGGGCGACGGCGTGTGGACCCTGGGCCCGTTCCCGGGTCGAGAGTTCTACCGCGACCTCCAAGCGGGTGCGTGGATGGAGGCGGTCCTCGGCCGGCGCCTGCACGCATCCGCGGCGGGCGACGTCGTAGCGGTCGCCAACGACGATGCGTACCGGATTCGCGTGTACGACGGCACGGGCGGGCTGGTGCGTGGCTTCACGCTCGAGGTGGGCCTGCGTGCCCCCGACCAAGGCGACTTCGACGAGGCCCTGGAGGCCGAACTCGCCACACTTCCGGGAGACCTTCAGAGGGCGTTTCTGCCCTACTTCGAGCAGATGAGCATTCCCCCCACCGCGCCGACCTTCTCGCGATTGGTCGTGGCGCAGGACGGACACATCTGGGTGAACGACTACTCGCATGGGCCGTCGCGTTCCGAGATCTGGCGCGTGTTCGATCGCGAGGGGTTTCTCGTGGCGGAGTCTACGATTCCCCCGGAACTCCGGCTCCTGGAGATCGGATCGGACCACGTGGTAGCGCTGGCCGCGGACGAGCTTGGCGTGGAGCGCGTGGTCGTGCACGCGCTGGAGCGGTAGGGAAGCGTCGGATCAACCTGGTTCGATCGCGTACTGTACCAGTTCCACCTGGTGCAGTGCTCCTCTCTCGGCCACCCAAAGCGTGTCGGCTCGGACCGAGAGGATGGTGGTTCGAACGGCGAGCCTGACCGTACCGTCGTACTCCCCCTCGGCGCCGAAGATGTCGAACGTCGGGCTCTCGACCCAGCACAGCGGGGTCCGACCGAAGCAGTTGGAGTGGAGTCGATGAGCCACGACGTAGCGCTCGACCCAAACGCGCCCCGCGTCGCCCACGAGGAGGCGCCGGAAGGCTGGCTTCGTGTCGGGAATCGGGAAGGATTGGCCCGTGGCTGCCTCGACGCGTCGAAGCGCCGTCCTCCAATTGGTGCGCTCGTCGGGCTGCACCGGCTGCGGACTCCATGCCCGACGCACTCGCACCACGCGGTCTTCAGAGTAGACGTCGAACCGATACTCGTCGCTTCGCCCGATGGCCATCTTCCCGCCACGGCCAATGTCGGATTCGGTTCGGGCCGGGAAGTTGACGTACCGGTTGATTCGGTACGCCGCGTGCGAGGCTTCTGGGAGTGGTAGTGCTAGGAGCGGATCCACCTGACTTCGCCCGGTCCTTCGCCTTCGCGGCCGAGGGCGTGTGCTCCCGACTCTTCGGACCGCAGGCGGAAGAGTTCTCGCAACGAAAGGTGATCGTCGGGCCCTTGCGATTCTGCGATCACCGTTGCCCGCGGCGCGCGAGAACCGAGGCTTTCCTCCCCGGTGGGCACGGAGGGGTCACACGCGGCCAGGAGTAGGGACGCGACGAAGCACGTCGTCGTGGCGAACTCGAGCGCGCCGGAGCCGGCTTCTCCGAGACGATTCATGTAGGGCGCAGGTGAGACACATCGATACGAATCGCAAGCTACCGGCCGCCTGATCGAACGGCCAGAATGCGGCTGCGCTACGGCATCTTTTCACTGGCGTACAGACTGCGGGCGTCGCTAGGTTTGGCCGATGATACATCGGGTGAGGAAGTGCTCGGGCGAGGGTCGTAGCAGGCTGGTCGCTCTCATCGTGGCTGCCGTCGCGGTCGGGTGCGGAGGTGATGACGCGCCCGATCGGGATCGGCTCCACGAGCCCGGTGAGGCGGTGGAATCGTCGGACCGGTCGAGCGCTGTCTTCGAATCGGTAGCCGACCTTGATCAGTGGGCCAAGCGACTCACCGGGGCTCGAGCGACGACCGAGTTCGGGGCCCTCGACGATCGGGACCTCGGAGCCGTTCTCGGACGGGTCCTCGACGTGGAGGTCGATTCGGATGGTCGTGTGATCGTGGCCGACGGGCTCTACCACGATCTCAAGGTCTTCAACCCGGCGGGGGAACTGCTCGAGACGGTCGGTCGGAACGGTCGAGGGCCTGGTGAGTTCATCGGACCCCTGGCCCTGCTGTGGACGTCACCCGGGGTGCTCGTCGTCTTTGACGACACGAGGCGCGCCACTCGGTTCGAGCGGGGGGTCGACGGGGCATTTCGCCTGATCGACACCTTCATGGCGGATGTCGGGGTCGAGCGGGCCTGCGTCGATGACGAGGGCATCTGGGTGCACGGGTTCAATGGCTCTGCGCTGGAGCGACTGCATCTGCTGGATCGCGAAACCGGCGCGCCTCTGCGCTCGATCGCTCCAGCGACGCCCACGGAGAACTCGTTCCTGACGCGCCGTCAGGCGCTGGGCTACCTGGGGTGCCGCCCCGAGCTGGGAATTCTGCTGACGTCGCGCTACTTCCCGACGATCCAGCGCCTCGACTCCACCGGCGCCGTGGCGTGGACGGACTCGATTCCCGGCTTCACCCCGATGGAGTTCACCGTCGTGGAGCGGGGCGGGCTGCGCCAGGGCATCGCAGAGGGCGCCGGGGGCTTCAACTGGGTCCTGAGTGCCGAGCTGTTGGATGCGCGTACGGCCCTCGTGCAGGTGGGGTGGCAGACGGTCGAGTCGTCGGAGGCGGACGTGAGGTATGCCTCCATCGAGAGCCACCTCGTGTCGTTCGACACCGGGCGATCGCAGCGGGTGCCACGCGAGCTACCGATCGTGATGCACGCCGACGAATCCGGCTTCTTCGCGGCGAGAGATGCACCCTTTCCACAGGTGGTCCGCTTCGAGTACTGAGCCGTGGTCCTCGCCGTGGGTCGAGCGAGTGGGCTCTGCCGGTCGGCTTCGGCAGCGTTGCCGAGGCAGTCGACTCGCCCTCTTCTGGCCCGTCCTCGCGTCGGCCTGCTCACCCCCCGAGCCGGCGGCGTTCCCTTCGGGTCGGGCCGTCGTTCAGTCCATGGTGGGCGGAGCCGCCGCCGAGGGTGCTCTCGCATTCGGCGTGGTGAGCGGACTTGCGGTGTCGCCCGACTCGACGATCGCCGTAGCCGACGCGGCGGCAGGGCACATCGTGCTCATCTCGGCCGGAGGAGAGCTGATTGCCACACTCGGTGGTCGCGGTCAGGGGCCGGGGGAGTTCGAGGCGCTCGACGGCGTTGCGTTCGACGCTGGAGGCCGGCTGTGGGCGCGCGACAGGTCGCTGGGTCGCATTGCGGTATTCGGCGCCGATCTCGATGGGGGGGTCGAAACCCACCGGACTCCGTTTCCTCCTCGTCTTGTCCCGTGGCGCCCGGTGTTTCTCGATGGTCGGTACCTCGACTGGGAGCTCGATCGAGACAGTCTCCGGTACGGTGTGTCCGCCTTCCGTCTGCGCGAGGTCCTTCCCACGCCCCGCGTCGTGGATCGGCTCCGACTCGAGGAAGACCTGATACCAGGGTCCCTGCTCCGCCGCCCCTACGGCGCAGATCTGGAGTTCGCCGTGGACGGCAGCGGAGCGCTCTGGTGGGCGAGGACCGATCAGACCGTCGTCGTACGACGTCCGATAGGCGGTGGCTCGGTCCAGTCGACCGCGCTTCCGCTGTCGCTCGAACGGGTCGATCCGGAGGAGGCCGAGCGGATGGCACGAGGCTGGAGCACCACCTTCCATGTGTCGCCCAACGAGGTGGCGCCACACCATCCCGCGATTCTGCGCCTGATCGTCGATCCCCGGGGGGGCGTTGCCGTGTTGGCTCGCTCGCCGGAGCACGCGTTTGGCCAGGTCTTGCTGAGATTCGAGGACGGGGCGGCGCGGGCCTATGAACTGCCTCTCCGACTCGAGTCGAACCCAGCCCCGGTTCTGAACGGTTCGACCCTGGTTGGCGTTTCGCGTGATCCGTCGGACGCGGCACGTATCGTGTCTCTCGGGCTGCGTGCCTCCTGACCGCACGACTGTACCCCGTCCCGTCGCGCGGGCCTCCGTTGTCCGAGATTGGGGACGGAGGCGGGCCACAGAGGACGAAACGTGGCGGCCCTATGCGGCCGACTCGTAGGGCACGCTTCTTGTGATGAACGTTGTCGGAACGACCCTGGATCGAAGCCGAAGACGCGGCTGACTACGAGTGTGGGGACGCAAATGAACGGGCTCACAATTGCCTTGCTCGCGACTGCCGTCGCGGTGGCAAGTACGACGATCACCCCTGCTCCCCTTGAGGCGCAGGTACCGGTCACCCTCGCCGAGCTCCGCGGGGCCGAGGCGAGGGCGGCCCGACTCGAGCGGACGGCGGCGCGCGAGCGACGCGTGGCACGCAGGGCGACTCGAACGGCGCGGCTGGCCAGCACACGCGCTCGCAGAAGTAACGCGGACTGGAGCGACCGATCGAGGGCGAGGCGGTTGGAGACTCGGGCGCGCTCCCTGCGAGGTGCTGCGTTGCGAGCAGAAGGGCAGGCGCGGCGGGCGCACGAGAACGCGGCCCGCCTGCGCCGCGCCTATCCCTTGCCGAGGCTGAACATCCCGGTGCCCCCCACCCCCCGGAGTCCCTCTTCGCCGGGCAGCTAGAACGTAGAACGCCCCGGAGCCGTCGGGCCCCGGGGCGTCACCAAGAAGCGCCTCCTCCAGGACTCGAACCTGGGACACCCTGATTAACAGTCAGGTGCTCTAACCAACTGAGCTAAGGAGGCAGACTACCCCAATTCTGGGGAGCCGAAACCATACCCGGATCGCCAGAGGGTGTCAATCGGTCCAGGGCGTCGAGCGTGTGGCCCAGCATGCGCCCCACCGCGGGGCTCACATCGTAGGCATCGTCCCATATCCGGGTGTAGGCCGAGGCCAGTCGGCGCGCGTCCGGGCCGGTCACCTCGAAGGCCATTCGCGGACCCCGTCGGCCGGGTCCGGTCTCCAGCCAGTGCGGCCCGATCAGTGCCACCGGGGCCGTCCTGACCCCATGGAATAGCGTGAAGTCGGGGGCCCACGTGGCCAGCGGCGCCGATCGCACCTCCACTCGCCCAGAGCGGATCCCCTCGATGAGCGCGCGGAGCTGCGGCTCGCGGCGTGGGTTCAGCAACGCGCGATGCGTCTCTACTTCCCAGGCAGCCGTCGTCAGCTCGGTGAGTACGATGCGGAGGGAGCGCACTTGGTCCAGATCACCCGGCTGAAGGCGAAGTGTGGCGATTCGGAGTCGGGTAAGCGCGATGTCGACCTTCGTCGACGTGGCCAGCAGGCCCCGGTAGACCACAGGAAATCGGGGACCGCTGCCTTCGATCAGGAGTCGGGCTTCCGATGAATGCGCTGCGTCTTCGATCATGCACCAAGCTGGGCTCGCCAGCGGGGCGCAGGGAGGGTCCGATACGCCGTTCCTGCTCAGTTCACGGCAGGTCGAGCATCTCGGTCTGGCCGCGGTCTATGTGGGGCACCTCGTGGCACGCGCGGCAGCGGGCCTCGTAGCTCTCAGAGCCCCCGACCTGAATGGTCGGACCCTCGGCGGGGGCCGGGCGACCATCGATCAACCGCTGATTGCGCGAGGCGAGCTCACCACATTTCACACAGATTGCATGGAGCTTGTCGATCTTCTCGGCCACGGCCAGGAGCTGGGGGATCGGCCCGAAGGGCTCGCCCCGGAAGTCCATGTCGGTGCCGGCGACGATGACGCGCACTCCGCTGTCGGCCAGGTGGTTCGCCACTGCGACGATGCCTTCGTCGAGAAACTGCGCCTCGTCGACGGCCACCACCTGCGTGTCGCGCTCAACGTACTCTACTACCTGGACCGACCGGTGGATCGGGTGAGCCTCGAACTCACGACCGTCGTGTGTACCGATCCGATACACGCCGCCGTATCGGTCATCCAGGTGCGACTTGAACACCTGCACACGCTTCCGCGCGATCACGGCCCTTCGCACCCTGCGCAGCAGTTCCTCCGACTTGCCGCTGAACATCACTCCCGACACGATCTCGATCCAACCACGAGGGGCACCAGAGTAGGTGTTCACTGGCCAACCGGGGGTCGTGCCACGCGCGGCTCTCGAAGATTTAAATCGTTGTACGGATGGGGGATACAGCTATGGGCCCTTCTCCGCGGAGGGCCACGCCCTCGCCCGCGGTGCCATCGGTTCGCGCTCGGTAGGCGGAGACGGTCAGGCCCCCTCCACGCCGGCCGCGAGCACCTCATCGACGAGGTGGTCGAGTCTAGGCTTCACGCGACTCGGTGTCCAGCAGATCCGACCTTCCGTCGGGGCGCGATTCATGCAGCCAAGGCTCGCTCCCGCTCAGGGTCCCGCGAGATCCTCCCCGGCGTTTTTGGCGGAAACCGAGACGAAAAGCAAGAAACGTTACGCCGGCTTTGCTTGACAGTCGTTGGCATGCGCCCAAAAGTGGTTATGGTCTCTAAACATTTGGTTCTTTCCATACGTCCAGGTCGATGCCCCGACCGGCCCCTCTGGTCGTGATCGCTCTGGGCTTCGGCTTCCCCCGGCATCTGCTCACCCCCCGTGGGCTGCAGAGGACGTGCAAAGTGCTCATGAGCCAAATCACCTCGGCCGATGCTGCTCCAAAGTGTCGTAGTGATTGGTCTCCCGCGCGCGGGAGGCGCACATGAGCGCCACACCGACCCCCCGAGCCGAGGGCTGGACCATTCAGAGCGTAGAGAAGCTTCTCGAATCGCTGACGGGCGTCGTGTCCGTGCGCATCGTGGCGAAGCCCGGTGGAGAGATCGAGGAGATCCACGTTCTGACCACCCTCGAGGTCTCGCCGAAGCAGACCGTCCGCAACATCGAGTCTGCCCTTCTGGCGCACTTCGACATCCAGACCGACCATCGGCGTATTTCGGTTGCGCGCACGAGCGCGCACGCGAAACCCCAGGCCGACCCCGAGCCCACTCCCCTGCCCCAGGACCGCCTGAGCAGCGATCCCGTGCCCCTGCGTGCGATTCAAGAATCGCCCGACGGAAGCCGATTCTTGTTCGTGGGTCATCAGGTAGAGTCAGAGCGGTCTCACATCGTCCGCATGAGGGTCACCCTCATGCTCGGCGACCAGCGCTTCGAGGGTGAAGCGTCGGGGACTGGTCTCGCTCGGGCCCGGCTCGACACCGTAGCCCGCGCCACGATCGATTGCGTGGAGAAGGCTCTCGGTGCGGCGCGACAGGAGAATCAGCGACTTTCGATTCAGCTCGATGGAGTGAAATCGGTGGAAGCGTTCGACCGCAGCTTCGTGCTGGTGGCGGTGCACGCTCTCGCAGGACGAGACGTGCAGGTGCTCGCTGGTGCGGCAGCCATCGAGGATTCGCCGGATCGCGCTGTGATACTTGCGACGTTGCAGGCCACGGACCGCTGGGCCCGTGGCCGTTTGTAATACCCGAACCAGGAGATACCCCCTCGGTCTGTCCATGAGCGAAGACGAGCGATAGAGCGGAGCGCAGCGACCTCTACTAGCGGAGAGGTCGACTCAGTCCAAAAAAGGAGGTGAGGAATGTGCTCGACTCGATCTTCGATTTCTTTGGAGAGACGCTCGCGGTACTCGCCCGCGGCTTAATGAATTGGTGAGTTGACTAGACCGGCCGAGGGGGCCACCTAACTGCGATGCAACGGATCCACGCCTTTGTCGCCTTGCTGTCAGTAGGGGCGATTGGGCTAGTACCTCTGGTTCAGTGGACCGAGCTCGCCGCCCTTCCTAACGATAGCCTGGCCGCCCTCACCATCTTGATGGCGTTGGGCATGTTCTCCGAGCGCTGGTCGGTCGCCTACGCAGGGGGTGATCGGGGCGGCTCCCACACGGTCACCTTCATTCCACTGCTAGCGTGTGTGTTGCTCTTTGGAACGGCGGCGCCGGTGTTGTTCATCGGAGTCACAGGTACCGTCGCGGAGGTCTTCTTTCGCAAGAAGGGTCCCCTTCGAGCGACGTTTAACGTTGCTCAGTATGTCTTTGCGTCTTCGGTTGCTGGACTAGTTTTCGAGTTGCTTGGAGGGGTGGCCGCCGCTAGTGGCGGTCTTGGCACTGGCGGCACGGGGCTGTCGCTAGTGCCTTTTGTGGCCTTCACGTTGGTCCTCCTTGGCCTCAACCATAGCTTGGTGGCCGGCGCGATCTCGCTTAGTCAGGGAGTGCCCTACCGTACGATTTGGCACAAGACGGTCGGGAAGTCGGGAACGAACGTCTTCTATGACTTCTTGCTAAGCCCTATTGCCTTTGTACTGGCATACCTTGTAATCGAGCTGGGGCTTCGAGGGCTGTTTCTCGCCATCTTTCCGCTGCTGGCGGTTCGTCGCGCGTACCAAACCAGCTGGCGTCTCCAGCAAGCCAACCGCGATCTGTTGACCGCCTTGGTCAAGGCGATTGAGACCCGTGACCCCTACACATCCGGTCACTCCCGACGCGTTCAGATGCTCGCGTCTCGGATAGTTCGAGGTCTCGGGCTATCCGAGAAGCGCATCGAAGCGATCGAACAGGCGGCCCTACTTCACGATGTGGGGAAGATCGACGCGGTCTACTCAGAGATTCTCAAGAAGCCGTCACAGCTCTCCCCGGAAGAGCGCGAGGTGATCGAGTCCCACGTCACGAAGGGCGTCGAACTACTGACTTCGCTCTCTTCCTTCCCGAAAGAGGTCATTGAAGCGGTCCAGCACCATCACGAGAGGGAGGACGGCAAGGGCTATCCGTACGGACTCGTGGGCAACAAGATTCCACTTGGAGCCAAGGTCATCATGATCTGCGACGCGATCGACGCGATGCTCTCCGATCGACCGTATCGAAAGGCCCTACCTCTCTCTGCGGTTCGGGAACAGCTGGAGATCTTCGCCGGGAAGCAGTTCGACCCCGAACTGGTCCGTCTGGTGACCAACAGTACAATCTTGGAAGACCACCAGCGTGAGGTTGCCAAAGAGACCGAGGTTGACGAAGAGCACGCCAGCGATCCGGTTCCTCGAAAAGCGAGCGTCTCTAGTCAGCTTCCGCTCGCCACACAGCCTGCGCACGCCTCGCAAGGCGGCTAATGCCCAGTTCGGTTGATCGGCCGATCACCTCTTCAAATCGATCACTAGGGGCACCCACGTTCTCCCGCCTCTCGAGTTGGGCCTGCCAAAGGGTCAAGGACAGATACTGGGGGACAAATGAGTCTCGTATCCGGCGGCGCTCTTGGTCGAGGTGGGCTATCGCCTTCACGACCTGCCGCCGTCGACGAAGCAGTTCTACCCTCAGCCGCACCATCAGGCTTGGATCGAAATAGTAGTGGCCGTGGGACGTAAGCTCCCTTGAGAGGCGCTCCGCGGCATGAAACTGACCAAGCCGGAGCTTGGCGAGTCCGATACCGGCAGCAACCACATTGACCAAAAAGCCACGGGTGCCGGGCTGGATCAGTCCTTGAGCCAACTCGAAGTATCGGAGGGCACGATCGGGTCGGCCTTGCCGCAAGGCCAGGTCTCCTCGATTGGTGGCGAGGTTCTGGCTCTCGTTCGATTCCGGACTACCTGCTACGATCTTCGCCGCCTCATCGAGCAGTTCCCCCGCCTGCTCAAGGGCGTCCGTTTCTAGGTACCAGACTGCGCGGTTCGCGAGCGTCGTGTAGCGGAGTTTCAAATCGCCTGTCGCCGAGCCCCAGGCTTGGAGCGCCTCGATACAGGCCGTCCCCAGACGGCTTTCCACTGTCCCCTCGGATAGCAGCACCACGAAGAGCCTATGGGCGGCCCGGACGCGAAGCTCGTCGGGTACACTCCCGCTTGAAGCCAATTCGAAGGCGAGTCGGCCCGCCTGGCTGGCACCTGGAACGTCGCCATAGATCATCCCGAGGCTTAGGATCATCTGCCTGCGTATTCGCGACCGTAGGTCGCCCCTACCCTGGGATAGTGACGCTACCGCGAGTTGCTTTCGGATACTGGACCAGTCGCCTTCGCGCTCCAGTACTCGGATCGCGGTTTCGGTAGCGAGAAGCGACGCTTCCCACTGTCGCCTTCTAGTCGCACGCGCTGCTAGCTCCTCAAGTTCTGCGACGATTCGCTGGTGCGGCACTAGCCCAGCTTCACTCTGGGCATCAAGGCGCTTGACCGACCAATCGATGCGTGGCTCGGGTCCTGCCGATGCCTCTGCGCGGAGCAATAGGTCCACACCCGGCTTGTGGCGGCAGAGCATCAAGCATGCTTCACCAGCCTCTGCGAGCACCTCCGCCTGCTGGTTCTCTTCACTCTCAAGGGCGGTCTCGTAGAAACCCAGCGCTTCGGCGAGTGCCCCATCACGCTTCGACTCTCGGGCGGCTTCGAGTGCCCAGTCGGCCGCCTCCTTCTTGAGGCCAGCCAAACGAAAGTGGTTTGCCACCTTTGCGGGGTCCTTCCCATTACGAGCGAGGTGACGCCCCATCTGGAGGTGGGCCTCCCGAAGTCGTGTTTCGCCAAGGACTTCTCCCACCGCGCTTCGAAAGAGTGAGTGGCGGAACCCGTAAGTGCCCGCTCGCGGTTCGACCAGCCCGAGCCCAACCAACCGGTCGAGGGTATCCAAGACCACCCAAGAGGGACGATTGACGGTCGTACGGATCTGTTCAGAACTCTGCCCCGGTGCAGCGACTAGCAGCGCCAGCACCTGACGCTGACCCCCCTCCAGCTGATCGACCCGTCTGCGCGAATAGGCTACGAGGCTACCCGGGTTCTTCTGATCTCTGACGGTGGTCTCGCGGAGCCAGTACTGGGCGAGGTCGACGAGAATCGCAGGCCTGCCTCGTGCCACGGAGACGATCTCAGTAGTTGAGGTCTCTGAGAGGGCAGCTGTGTCCCGCAACAGCCTTCGTGAAGTGGCCTCGGGTAGCGGATCTAGGAGGAGCCTCCTAGCGCGGACGTCTGACAAGAACGCTTCCATTCTCGGGTCCAGATGGCGATCCGGGTCGGCCAATATGCTGACCAGGACGTAGCAGTCCCCGTACTTCCAGGTCGTGACGACCTCCTCGATTACCGAGAGGGACGCAAGATCAATGAATTGAAGGTCGTCCAGAACTATTGTGGTCGGGTCCTCAATGGATGCTGACTCGAAGGCCACACGCACGGCTTCGACCAATCTGCGTCTGGTGGACGGCGGATCTAGCGTGGCGATTTCGCCTCGTCCAAACTGCAGTACTCGATCCCAGGGTTCGGGTACCCTTACGGGTGCTGCGCTTGAGAGGAGTCTACGAACGACGCGCTTGATCCCCGCCATCGGAACGGCGCTGCAGGTTGCGTCGAACTGCTCCGCCACGACGCGATGCCCTCGCGAGGCGGCGAAGAGGGTGACTTCATCCAGCATCATCGTTCTGCCCATCCCCGCCTCAGCGATTACCGCGCCGATCCGAAGGCCTGAGCCAGAAGCGACCTCCGATTCGAGTGTTTGTCTCTCGGCCTCTCGTCCGACAAAGGACGGTCGCTCGCGGCTCTCGATGTGCGACGCCAGCGAAGGGACTGCTTCGAGTTTCGCCTCAGCCTGCTCGAATGCAGCTTTGTTGATTCCGCCGGCTTGGAGGACACCAACCAAGACTGCGCGGCACTCTGCGGTTCGGCGTGCGCGGATGGCGGTGCCTACCAGGGTGGCAAGCCATGTCTCCGGGGTGGGATCAACCCGGAATAGGGTTGCTGCGGTATCGAACGCCGCTTGCCATGTGCTTTGGCGTCTCTCCGAGTCGAGCCTCCGGGCCAATCGCGTGCGTCGCGAGTCCGCCAGCCGCACCACCGCCCTGTCCAACCAGTGCTCAAACTCCGCGGTGGGCGCCGAGGTAAGTCGGGCCAGGGGCTCTCCCATTCCTGGCGGGAGCTCCGTCCAATCGGAGGGGAGGAGGGGGACCACGGCCTCCCCTTGCCGCGTGAGCACCTCGGCGCCGTTCGAGTTGATCTTGTATAGGAGCTGGCGAATGCGGTGCCGGGTCTTCGCTTCTTCGCCCTCCCCCCACATCAACCACGTGATCCGGTCGCGGGTCAGCGTCCCCGGGGCTTCCAGATAGCTCAGCGCGATCAACGAGGCTTGGATGGGCGTGAATACGAGCGCCTTGTCTGGGCAAACCAGCTCGGGGCCACCGTAGAGCCTCAGCCACGCAGCTTGCGACACATGTGCCTCCTTGGAGAAACCGGGCCCATAGTTCGCGACTAGAGCGCGTCCGGCAACGCTTCGACCGGAGTCGCAGCCGGGTCGCGAGTCGGCGACGACTCGGCCCGCGCGACCCGGGACTGCGGGCTCGTGGTGGCCTGGGCGTTCGCCGTTCGCGCTATCCTGCGAACGTGTGCCTCGGAAAAGCCCCCCGTGGCGACCTCCTTCTGCACCCATGACTCGAGCAGCCACTCCCACCCTCGACGGGTCCGCGCCTCACTGGGACGGACACCTGTGAGCCGCTTCAGCTGGTTGCTGAGGGAGAAGGCATCCGGATACCCCAATCCGTACGCTACCTGGGCGAGGGTCGAACCGGGTTCTTGAAGGCGGATGACCGCTCTGAGCACCCGTCCCATGTGCAGCCAATGAGATGGGACGGGAAGCCCGCACGTGGTGAACCGCCGCCCAAGCGCGCGTCGAGACAGGTAGACCCCTCGCGCAAGAGCGTTGACCGAACGAAGGTCGGCCGACAGCTCGAGTGTGCGTCGGACCAACCGCCTGATCTCCAGATCCAGTGTAATTCCGCGCCACCGGATGAAGTCGACCGCGGCCGCCGCCAGATCGGCCGGAGGGGCCGACAGGAGCGCGTGGAGATCGTCTCGGTGCGGTTCCTCGTGATAGGGCATCACCGAGACCGGTCGGCAGAGTTCGATCATGCGGAAGATCTGATCTCGCCGAGTGACGGTGTCGGCCGGTGGGAGGATGGCGATGAGACTGAGTCCAGGACACCGACCTCGGGCGGCCTGGATCTCTTGGTTCCGGTCGGGGGACGCCATGCACCACACGAGCGCGGCACCGCTGGTACCCATGCTACGTGGTAGCCTGTCTGGTCGTTGGACGGCCTCCAGTTCGGCGTAGGGGGGGCGGAAAAGGAAGAAGCCGACCAGGCCGTCTTCGTGTGTCATGAGACCTCCGGGGGTGTGTGGGACGGGGAGGAGACGGTGGAAGACAACTCTCATCGGCGTGTCACTTGGCGCCGAGGCGGTCCCGCCCACGGGTGGAGCGATGAGGTTCCAACCTTGCCCCAAGCCCACCCCAATCATATATAGAATTATGATTCCTTAATCGGGTGGGTGCTGCCATGGCTGAATCGGCGAATTCCGCGAAGAGACTGGTCAAACCACCCTTACAAGACCGCTCGCGAAAGACGCTCAACCGCCTGGTGAATGCGGCCTTGGAGCTCATCGCCGAACGCGGTGTGGAAGGGGCATCGGTGCAGGACATTGCCCGGCGGGCCCGTGCCTCGGTGGGGTCGTTCTACGCCCGGTTCAAGGGCAAGGAAGACCTGATGCGCTACCTCGAGGTGCGGCTGTGGGCCGACGCGCGTGAGGCGTGGACTGCGGCCCTGGAGTCCAATCCCTGGGACGAGCTGTCATTCGAGGATCTCGTGGCCAACATCGTCCAGGTGCTCATCGAGGTCGATCGCACGGGTGCTCGTCAGCGTCGACTTCTGGAGTCACGGCATGGCCCCGGCGCCACCTCCGATGCGGGCCGCGAGTTCGACGCTGCTCTCTCGCACGACGTTCGCGCCCTTCTCATGCGGCACGCCCATCGCATCGATCATCCGAATCCGGCGCGCGCCGTCGATCTGTGCATCGCGGTCGTGCGCGGTACACTCCGCCTCCGGGCCCTCGGCGGACTCACCCTCGACGGTGCCGAGCTCGACGACGACCAGTGGGGTCAGGAACTCACCCGGGTGTGCCGGACGTACCTGACGGGTTCGATGGATCCGGGCGACGGAAAGCGGCAGATGGACTTCTTCGAGATCTGGGGCTGAGCAGGGCGATGGGCGCCACCGCCTACACCTGTCGCCTGCGCGCACTGCTGGAGATGTGGTCCAGCCGTCTCATGAGCCTCGACGACGAAGCGGCTTCCAGGCGTCCCTCACCCGAGCGTTGGTCGCCCAAGGAGATCATCGGCCACCTGATCGACTCGGCGTCCAACAACCATCAGCGCTTCGTCCGGGCGCAGTCCCAATCCTCTCTCACCTTTCTGGGATACGAACAAGACGGGTGGGTCGCGGCGCAGGACTACCAGCGGGCACCCTGGTCGGAGCTTGTGGCGCTCTGGAGCCTCTTCAACCTGCACCTCGCCCGGGTGATGGAGGCCACGCCCGACGAGGAGCGCATGCGAGCGCGGGAGGATCACAACCTCGATCATATTGGCTGGCAGCCCTTCCGCGCCGATGAGGCGGCCACACTCGACGCCTTCATGGCCGACTACGTGGGCCACCTGGCCCATCACCTCGACCAGATTCCCCAGGTGCGGAGTCCTGGTCCGCCGGCGCGCATCGAGACCGAGCGTCTGGTGGTGCGGCGCTGGCAGGACTCGGACGCCCCGCTGCTGCGCCATGCGATCGACACCTCGCTCGATCATCTGCGTCCGTGGCTACCGTGGGCCGAGACCGAGCCCGTGTCGCTGCAGGAGACGCGGCGCCGCCTCGCGATCTTCCAGGCCAAGTCGGAGGTGGGCGACGACTTCTACTTCGGCCTCTTCGATGCCGGCGAGAGCCGTGTGCTCGGTGCGGCGGGCCTCCACACCCGGCAGGGCCCGGGCGTGCTCGAGATCGGCTACTGGGTCCGCGCCGACTCGGTGAACCAGGGCTTTGCGACCGAAGCGGCCCGCGCCCTGACCCAGCACGGTCTCGAGGTGGAGGGCATCGATCGCATCGAGATCCGCTGCAATCCCGCGAATGTGGCGAGCCGGCGCGTCCCCGAGCGGTTGGGCTTCCGCCTGGCGGAGACGATCGAGGGCGAGGACCGCGACACGCTAGTGTATGCGGTGACGGCTGAGGGGTGGAGGCTTCTTCGGACGGATCATGGCCTGGCCGGGAGGTAGGCCGGGTGCGCTTCCCCTGGCTCTGGCCTTGGGGTTGCTCGTAGGTGTGCTACTGCCGGCTGCTCCAGCCTCCGCGCAAGAGGGCTTCGTCGTACGTGGACAGGTCGTAGACACGCTGACCGGTCTGGGGATCCCGGCTGCGGTCGTGCGGCTCGAGGGGCACGGCTCCGTGCTCACGGGCGAGGCCGGTGGGTTCAGGTTTGCCGCGGTGGAGGAAGGCGACTACGAACTGCAGGTCGAGGCGTTCGGATACGCCCCGCGTTCCGTGTTTCTGCAGGTGCGCGGTGACGTCGTGCTCTCTGTGGCCACGGAGGTTGCGCCGTTCGACATCGGCGGTTTGGTCGTGGCACCAAGGGCGGTAGAGGTCAGAGGAAGGGTCCGGGATACGCTGAGGGACCTGTCCTTGAGGGGGGTAGAGATCGTCACTGGCGCCGGAGACGTTACGCAGACGAACGGTCGTGGGCGTTTCGAGGTAGGCGGTTGGGAGGGACTCGAGCTCCTCGTTCGAATTCGGGCGTTCGGCTACCTACCCGTCGACACCGTTCTCATTCCCACCCCAGGCGAGAGCTACGAGTTCGGCCTCGAGCCTGACCCCATCGTCGAGCGAATGATCGCGGAGCAGATCGGGCGGATAGAACGGCGTGCTGGGGGGCGACGGTCGATTACACTCCGACCGATGAACCGTGACCGACTCCTTCGCCTCCGGGGAAGGACGCTACAGGAGGTCCTTCAAACGGCCTACATCGGCCGGTTGCGGATCCGCTGCGTCGTCTTTGACGAGGTCTCACTGACCCCGCAAATGGCGGAGGGGCTTCTGCTGACCACGCCCGTCGAAGACGTGGAGCGCATCGAGTTCCTGTTTCGGGGATGGATGCTTCGTGTTTACACGCGTGAGTTCATGCGCACGATGCTCGGAAGCCAGGTCGAGCTCCGTCGGGCGACCTACGTTGAGGCAAGTCCTCCGCTCTGCACATGACGGGGCTACGAATGACCGCCGTGAGCGGGGGGCGCGGGGGCCTCGACCGGGCGCGAGGCTCCTTCCTGATGCTGGCGTCATCCGTATCGAGTCGCAGTCCTGGAGAGCCAGACGAGGTCCCGCCTTGAGGACCTGCCTTTGGTCGACGGTCCGGTTCGGCGTCGCTGCCACGCTATGGTGTGCAGGCGCCTGCGACTCTCAAGACCTTGAACCGATCCCTCGGCTCTCGACCTTGCCCGATAGTGCCACCATCTGGTCGGCGGGAGCCCTGGACGGCGACACGAGTGCGCTGACGATCTCTCGCGTTCTGGACGCATCCCTCTCGCGATCTGGCGCGATCGTTGCGATCGCAGACGAGGTGGACCCGTTCGTGACGCTGGTGGACCGAGGCACCGGCACCGTGACACGCGTCGCGCCAGAAGGCAACGGTCCTGGAGAGATCGCGGGCGTTTGGTCGATCGGCTTCATCGATGATGCCACGCTCTTCGTACTTTCTCCGGGGCAGAGATTCGATCGGTTCAGGTTGGATGGAGGGTGGGGCGGTGGAGGCAGGCTTGACCACTTCGACCTCACGATCTCGGCGGCGCGACCGGGGTGTGGGGGCAGGTTGGTGATGCTCGGACTACCCAGTGATCACCGCTCGAGACGCGTGAATCCCTGGTTCCACGTTGGCCCGATCGACGCAACGGACGAGGCCCCGACGGAAGTGCTGCACCTGAGAGGTGACGGATACCAGTACTTCTTTGGTGAGACCCGTTGGGACGCGGATGAGAGTCGAGTGCTCTATTGGCAGACCACAGCCGGCGAAGGCGAGGAGAGGGCGTTCGTCGTGCCTTGCTCACGCCCCTCGCGCGACACCTTGGACATGGTCTCAGCGCCCCGGTCGGACTCGCGAAGCCAGGGGCAGGCATTGTCGCTTCCCGAGGTGATCACCACGGGCGCGGTTCTCACACCCTCCGGCGTACTCTCGACGCACTGGCAATGGCGAAACGCGAGCCCAGCTACGCGGCTCGTCTCCTCCCGATACGAGACGTGCTCGGCCATCGACCTGAGGGGACAATGGTCCGTTCATGACCGGGTTGGCGACGAAGTGTTGATGTCAGTCGGGTCGCCGGTGCCCCGCATCTACGTTGCGCGTTGGACCGCGCTCGAGGCGATCTTGCAGCCCGTGGCGTGCCCAGCCGAAGTCGTACACGTTGTTGGACCCGAGGATTCTGTGTCCCCCGAAGGCGACTGACCAGGCGGCGGTGCTCGTCGGGGGCACGTGCAAGGTCCGCTCGTGGCGGCATGGGTTGCCATGCGGCCGGCGGGGGCCTCGGGGATTACTCGTTTCGCCGGCAGTTCGTGTAGGTGTCGAAATCGGCATCCCCCGATCGTAGGTGGTGTGGAGGAGGGGCGCTCGGCCTCTCTCGAAACCAGAAGGAGGCACCATGCAGTACATGCTCTTGATCTACGACAACGAGGCCGCCGCAGGCGAGACCAGTGCGGAGGAGATGCAGAAGTGGTTCGAAGTGACGCAGGCCATGCAGGACGCCGGGGTCATGCGTGGCGGCGAGGCGCTGCACCCCACGACTACGGCCACCACGGTGCGGGTGCAGAACGGCGAGACGGTGACCACCGACGGCCCCTTTGCCGAGACGCGTGAGCAGCTGGGCGGCTACTACATCGTCGACGTGCCCGACCTCGACGCGGCCATCACATGGGCAGCCCGCCTTCCGAGCGCGGATCGAGGCCCGGTCGAGGTGCGGCCCGTCATGGTTTTCGACGAGGGTTGAGGCAGTGCGGGAGGAGGCGCCGCAGGGCCGGGCTCCGCAGGGTGCTGTGGGGTCGGTACCGGCCCGGGTAGTGGAGCGGGTGTATCGGGAGGAACGGGCGGCGATCGTGGCCGGCCTCATCCGGCTCTGCGGCGACTTCTCTCTCGCCGAGGACGTGGTGCAGGACGCCTTTTCCAAGGCGCTGGAACGGTGGCCCGATGAAGGTGTGCCGCCGAACCCGGCCGGGTGGGTGGCGACCTCGGCCCGCCGGCGGGCGATCGATCTGGTGCGGCGCGCGGAGCGTTTCCGGGAGAAGGCGTTGGTGCTCCGGCGCCTCGAGGCGGCCGAGGTCGATACGAACCCGGTGGTGATGCCCGGCGAGGACGGTCCCCACGACGACCGCCTGCGGCTGCTGTTCACCTGTTGCCACCCCGCGCTCTCGCTGGAGGCGCAGGTGGCGCTCACCTTGCGGGTGGTGGGCGGCCTCTCGACCCGCGAGATCGCGCGCGCCTTCGTCGTCGCCGACACGACGATGGGACAGCGGCTGGTGCGGGCGAAGGCGAAGATTCGAGACGCGGGGATCCCGTTTCGTGTGCCCGTGGGGCCGGCACTCGAACCCCGACTGGGCGCCGTCCTATCCGTACTCTACCTCATCTTCAACGAGGGGTACGCAGCCACGGAGTCGGAGCAGCTCGTGCGGGCCGACGTGTGTGATGAGGCGATACGCCTCGCCCGACTCGTCGTCGAGTTGATGCCCCGGGAGCCGGAGGCGCGGGGGCTGCTCGCCCTCATGCTGCTGCACCATGCCCGGCGGCATGCTCGGGTTGCCGACGGCGAACTGGTGCTTCTCGAGGATCAAGATCGGGGGCGCTGGGACCGCGCGGCGATCGAAGAAGGCGCCGTCCTGGTCGAAGGCGCGCTCAAGCAGGGGCAGGTAGGCCCCTATCAGATCCAGGCCGCGATCGCCGCACTCCACGCGCAGGCCGACACGCCAGGGGACACCGATTGGCCCCAGATCGGCGCCCTGTACACGGTGCTCGAGCGAATCCACTCCACGCCGGTCGTCCGGCTGAACCGTGCCGTTGCCATCGCGATGGCGGGCGACGTCGAAAGCGGACTGGAGATGGTCGAGCGCCTTGGCGCGGAGGGTACGCTGGAGCGATACCACCTCTTCCACGCCGCCCGCGCCGATCTGCTCCGGCGGCTGGGTCGGGCCGAGGCCTCGCGCGCTGCGTACCAGCGGGCGCTGTCGACCTGCACCCACCCACTCGAGCGACGCTTTCTGGAGCGGGGGCTGCGTGCGGTCGAGAGGCCCGGACGGTAGACGAGGATTCGGTTGCGTCCTGTGCGGGCCGGCCGCAGTGTCGTGCTCTGGAGATCGGACTCCGTACGCTCTCGCACCCGAGGGATCGAGGTCATGCATGACACAGATGCTTTCGAAGGCCAGCCTCTGGGTACTCGCGATTCTCATCGGGTGTGGGCCCGCTACTCACGCCGAGGACGCCGCGCAGGAGGCCACCGTGGATAGCCCCGCATACGCATCGCTCGCCAAGGGGACCTTCGAGGTCGCGATGGCCCCGCGCGACATGGAAGGGCCGACCCAGGAGGCGGGCGCCTCGGCATTTCGGCTCGACAAGACCTTCGCGGGCGATCTGGAGGGCACGAGCGCCGGGGAGATGATCGGCTATATCACCTCGGTCCAGAATTCGGCCGGGTACGTCGCCATCGAGGTCGTTACGGGTACTCTGGCCGGGCGCACTGGCTCATTCGTGCTGCAGCACAGCAGCACGATGGCGCAGGGTGAGCAGTTCCAGTCCATCGAGGTGATCCCGGATTCGGGCACCGGCGAGCTGGTGGGGCTGACGGGTCGAATGGTGATCACCGTCGAAGACGGCGCGCACCTGTACGACTTCGAGTACTCGCTGCCGGAGGGGTAGGGCCGGGGGGGAGTTGGGGCGGAAGAGACCCGCGGCTGGGGGGGTGGAAGGAAGGGGTCGAGCCCCTGGTGGTGCTCCTCGCCGGCGTGCAGCTCGGGCGGAGCTTATGACGGCTCGACGAAGTGGAGTCCCGGCGCGGCTGACGGGGTGGCTGCGATTGATCGTCGGAGGGCCAGGATTGGGGTTGCCCGTGCGCCAAAGCACCGGTCTATTCACGACATGGTCCGCGTCCGACACCTGAGCCGTGCCCCCATCAGCGAGGCGATCCTCGACATCCGGGTGCAGAAGATCGATCGCGACCATCGGCCCATCCTGTCGGAACTCGCAGAGGACACGGGATTCCCCAGCGTCCAGATCGGCTTCGAATTTCAGGCCGACCTCCCTCTCGAGCCGGGTGCCGATCTCCCGGAACCTCAGCCCGCCGGATTTCGTGCAGTCTCCGAGGAGCAGATCGTTCAGTTCCGATTCGACGGCGTCAGTGTCAGTCGGTTGCGACCTTATGGGACGTGGGACGAATTGGTGGATGTGACGAGATCCGCCTGGGACTGCTACCGGGACCGTCTTGGCGATCTTCGGGTAAGCCGGTTAGGTGCTCGTTACGTCAACCATCTTCGTCTTCCCTACCCAGGGATAGAGCTGGAGACCTTCTTCGAGGGACTTCCGGCTGACCCGCCTGAGTGGCCATCCACGATTTCTTCGCTTCTGCAGAGAAGGACGTTGCACGAGGGAGACTTTGCAGTCCATATCTCGCACGCCCTTGCCGATGATGTAGACGAGGGCAGCCTCGGAATGATCTTCGACATCGACGCGTTCACTCTGGTGGACTTCGGAGGAGACGAGAGCGAAGCGATATGGGAGACGTTCGCACGCTTGAGAGAACTGAAGAACCGGATCTTTTTCGGGGGCCTGACCGACGAGGCCCTGTCCCACTACGAGTAGAGACCCGATGAGAGTTGTGAAGACGGCCGAAACGTCGCACGGGTTCGTGTCATCCCGCGGGGAGAGTCAGGACGCGCAGACGCTGTATGCTAGGGTTGTCCAAGCCCTGAGGGACATGAGGTGGAGCGGCCGCAAGGTCGCCCTGTCGGACCTGCGTACCCTACTGGCAGAAGCGAACTGCGTCGACTGGGACGGGGACGACTCGCAGCCTATCGGAGCGGATGTGTATCGGAGCGCGAGGCGCTTTCTCGAGGCCCTGCCAGCTGCGTTCCCCGATCCAGAGGTGAGCGCGGGTCCGGACGGAGAGGTCTCGTTCGACTGGTTCCCTTGTCCCGGTCAGATGTTCACCGTCCTCATCCTGCCCGGGGGGAAGGTTATCTATTCGAGCGTGGGACCTGATCAGCGCCTTTCCGGGAGCGAGGATCTCGGAGAAACCGTTCCTGACCGGGTCCTGTCCGAACTGCGGCGCCTCTACTGAGCCACGGGTGTCGGATCTCGCGCGTTACGTCTACCAGAGCCGGCACCTTAAGGGGGGTAGGCTGCGCTGGCAGGCGTTTCACCCTTCGCGTGAATCGGAGGACCTCTCGGTCTTCGACATTCGGGACGCCGACGTCGACGCGAAGGAGGCGCTCGACGAGGAGGTCGCAACCTTCGAGCGCGGACGGCCGAAAGGTCGAGCCGAGCTTCCGATGGCCGCGGTCGAGGATGCTGGCCTAGAGTATCTTCGCGACGACATTCCGATCGCCCGTCATGCAAACCTTCGTGGCTTCCCTGTCGGCGGTGACGAGATCGTCACGAAGGCGGCGCGCACACAGATCGCTCAGGTCCTTGCGCTGCGCGCGACTATTGGTCGACTGATGTAGTTCGTGGCCATGCCCGACTGCGGGAAGGTCCCTGGCCTCTCGCCCCATTGCAACGCACCACCCCCTCCCTCCGTCCAACCCGGTGCTTTCCGGGACTCGCGCGGCTCAGGCGCGATCCCACCGGTCGATTCTCCATGGCGGAATGGGTTCAAGCCGATGCGATGCACCGCGTGTCTTCTTCTCGTGGCCGCAGGCCTCGCGGCCTGCTCCACCGTAGGCAGTGCGCCCGCTCCGGGTGCCGACGCTGACCCTCCCACACCCGCGGCGTCACGCGCGCCTGCGTCGTCACCGGCAGCGGCGCCGCCGGCCACCACCCCACCGCCTGCGGCCGCGCCCGTGGAGGCCCCTGTACTCCCCACCCTCCGCCCCGTCGGAAACCGGGGCTTCTACGCCCTGTCCGGCGAGTTCGCCGAGTTCAATGTCGATGATCCGACCGTCGAAGTGTGGACCCCCGAGGGGCGCCCCGACGCGCCAATCGTGGTCTACGCGCACGGCGGCGGGGGATACCAGGACGACGACCGGGCCCGCGTCGAGATGTTTCGACGCAACGGCTTCGCGACGATCTCGTTCGACTCCTACCTCATGAACGGCTTCACCGACTGGGAGTTCGTCGCGCGGCGGATCACCAACGGTGGAAAGCAGGAGATGATCTGGAACGTCTTCCGGGGCGCGCTCGACCATGCGAAGTCGGGCGGGGCGTGGGACCACCGCGCCATCGTGCTCTACGGGGGCTCCAACGGAGGGCGGGTCGTATTGCGTGCGGGGGCGGAGCTTGCCGATGCCGCGGCCAAGGCGATCGTGGCCGAGGCTCCCGCGGCGAGCGGCTACGAGCTGGGCCACGTTACCGTGCCGACCCTCATCCCCTTCGGCGCGCTCGACACCTGGGCGGGGCGGTCGGACACGGACTACGTCTGGCGCCGGACCTACCCCACATCCCCCGTCTCCCTCGAGGCGTGGGTAGAGGGGCAGCAGCATGCCGGCCACCCGGTCCGCTTCATCTTCTACGAAGACGCCGGCCACCTGCTGTTCGCGGGTCCGCTGCGGGAAGTCACGGTGCAGCGGGGAGAGGCGGTCGCGTTCACGTCGTACGAAGGAGCGGGCCCCGGGGTGCTCGAGCAGTACGAGCGCGACGTCATCGGGTTCGTGCGGGAGGCGTTGGGTCGGTAGCCCTCGTCCGAACGATGCCGCTCGTCGACCTTTGTGATCCACTCTGTGAACGCAACGAGAGTCGAGGGATCACGCATGAAGCAAAGGACCGCTCTGGTAACCGGAGCTAATCGCGGGATCGGGCTGGCGATCGCGACGGGGCTGGCCGAACAGGGCCTGCGGGTGCTCACCGCAGCGCGCACACGCGCCAGGGCCCAGGAAGCCGCGGAGCAAGTTGGGGGGATCGCCGTCGAACTCGACCTCTCCGTTCCCCGGCACGTCGAAGCGATCGCCGCGGGGCTGGAAGACGAGCATGGCCCGATCGACATCCTCGTCAACAACGCGGGGGTCATGCCTCCGGGCTCGGCCCTCGAGGCCACGGTCGAGCAGCTCGAGGACACGCTCAACGTCAACGCCGTCTCCGCGTTCGCTCTGATTCGCGCGGTCGGTCCCGCGATGAAGGAGCGCAAGTGGGGGCGGATCGTGAACGTCTCGTCGGGATGGGGCTCGTTCGCATCCGGCCTCGGAGGGCCCTTCGCCTACTCCGTGAGCAAGGCCACGCTGAACGCGATCACGCACACTTCCGCCCGGGCGCTGGGGCCCCACGTCAAGGTGAATTCGGTGTGCCCCGGATGGGTTCGCACCCGGATGGGAGGGATGGACGCGACGCGATCCGTCGAAGAGGGCGCCGACACCCCGATCTGGCTCGCGACCCTGCCGGACGATGGGCCGACGGGTGGCTTCTTCCGGCGACGTCAGCGGATCGACTGGTAGCTACCCTCAGAGCGCGCCGCCCCGAGTCTGCGTCAAGAATGAGCGCGAAGGCGGCCACGAGGACGTTGGAGTCCAGGCAAACCCGGATCACGACAACAGTTTGAAGACGTCCTCGTCGGTGTCGACTCCCTTAGCCTCCGCGAAAGGAACGGTCCACCTGTGCGCCTCTTCGAAAAGACGAAGCGTTAGCTGCCTTCGAAGCGCATCGCGCACGACTTCGCTGCGCGACTGGCCGGTGTGGCGGCACACGTCGTCAAGGAGTTCCTTGAGCTGCGGGTCGAGTCGGATCGTGACGGCGGACGTCTTCATCTCGCAGACCTCGTTTCGACGCCGCTTCACTCGAACGTCCACCAGCGTAGCGACTGGACGCCCAGATCATCAGAGGTCCTTACGACCAGGGTGTCACCCCGGGCCGCGAGAAGGCGGGCCGGCTCGGGGAGGAGGCCCCGCCGAACGGATTCTCTGGACAGGTCGATCCGGTAGACTCGTCGGGACGGCGACTGACCTGGCGCGAAGGCCTGAACCCAGACGACGTCGCTCGAACCCGCAACGACCTGTTCCGCCCAGGGCAAGTGCGGCGGGCGAAACACGTCGTCGAACATCGCGTCGATTAGGCCGCTGCTGCCGGGTCGAGAAGAGGCGAGGGCGGCTTGGTAGAGGGAGTCCCACTGTTCGGCCCCCACCGGCTGGCGTGAGTCGGGCCAGCGGAAGACCCCCTCGTGCCGGCCGGAGTCGTTGACCAGGATCACTTCGGGATCCCCGCCCGAGGCGAACACCGCACCGCCCCCTGGTCGACTCTCGACGATGGGGTGGGCGGAGATGGGGAGTGGCAAGGACGTCGAACCCATGAGGACCTCGGGGGGTCCGGGGCGCTCCAGAAGCGCTGCGTAGACACCGTTTTCCGGCGCCACATCGAGTGCGACGACGGACTCGATCCTCGTTGCGTTGGTTGTTGTCGCCTCCCTCGAGCGGCCCATCTGGAGTCGAATGGCCAGAACCCCGCCCGAACCCAGGCGGACGCCATACAAGGGTAGGGTGGGCGACGGGGTCTCTCGCACGTAGACTCCGTCGCTGTCGAAGGTGACCAGCCGCTGGCGGCGCCGGTCGAAGACATGGACCTCTCCCGGGCTCTGACTCACGGATACCGGGGCGGTGAATTCCCCGGGTCCTTCTCCGCCGCGTCCGAAGGCCCGTGAGTCGCCGTCCGGCGACATCAGCACCACCCGTCGACTCGTTGCATCGAGCATGGCGACCGTGCCATCAGGACCCACCGATGCGTCGCTGATGCGAGCCAGCTCCCAGTGCCCGGAACTCACCGACCTTGTCTCGGTCCAATTCCCTTCGAGGCTGTCTGCCTCGCCCGTGTAGGTGTAGGCGGTGATCCCCCCGCTATCGGACACCGACCACCGCCGGTCGACTTCGTCGCGCTCTGTGCAGCCGAGAAGGGCGACCAGCAGTAGTGTGATGGGAGTCCCTGAACGGGCCATGGTTCCGGTGCGCGGCGGTGGTGGCGGCGATAGACTGCGCGTTTATTGTCACTATGTGTTTGATCCGCCGGGGTGGGCAAGCTTGCGGTCGCTTCCAGCTCCTCGGCGAAGCGCGTAAACGCCGGACACCCTCCCCGACTGCGAAGACTCTTGGAATGGTGCAACGACAGTAGGGTCATGGTATGAAGACGACGATCTCCCTCCCCGACAGCCTCGTCGAGTCCGCCGATGAGCTCGCCCAGCGGCTTGGCGTCTCTCGAAACGATCTCTATGCCGACGCCGTGGCGGAATACCTGGCCCGGCACCAGGTGGAAGACATCTCCGCCGGGCTGAACAAGGTCCACGCCGACGAAGAACGTGGTGTCGACTCGGCCGTGCGCTCTGCCCAGGCTCGCAGCCTCGACTCCCTCGATTGGTAGTCCAACGTCGCGATGTACGGTGGGCCGATCTCGCCAGCAGGGCGGCCGCGAACGACCCACTCCTCACTCCGCCGCGAGATCGTCGCGCAGCATGATGCAGTCGGTCTCGATCAACCGCGGAAAGTGGCCCCCGTTGTTGGGCACGAAGGCGCTGAGCGTGAATCCGTGGCTGCGGTACTCGGCCAGCGCCTCCACGAAGTCAACCGAATGATCGTAAATCTTCCGGACCGCCAGTTCGCTCTGGAGTCCGATGAAGTGGGGCAGGACGTCGGCGCCCGCGCGGACGACTTCGACGTCGTAGCCCTGGGTATCGAGCTTGAGGAAGGGCCGACGGAATCCCAGCTCTTCGCGGAGGCGTGTGAACGCTCGCGACAGCGTCTCCGTCTTCACCGAGATGGACTCCCGCACGCGATTCCGCTCCTTGAACAACGCGGTTTCGTCGTGTCGCGGTGAACTGAGGGAGCTGAATTTCGAACCGGCCATGACGTGGAAGGCCTGTTCGCCGTCCGCGTTGGAGAGGGCGATGCCCTCGACGTGCCAGCGCGCGTCACGAGCCGATAGTTTCTCGAGGCGCGCCACCGCATCGGGGATCGGCTCGAACGACACGATGAGTCCGCGATAGCCGACCTTGCGACGCAGCATCTTCGCGTACTGCCCGTAGTTGGCTCCCACGTCGAACACGCAGTCGACGTCGAAGGCCTCGAACACCCTCTTCAGGTGCTCCACCTCCCAGTACTGATGGAGGCGGTCCATCCGAATGAGGCGCCACTGCTTGCGTTCGGGCATCGGGCTGTGCGGTGCGGGCGCGGGTGGGAGGCCGTCGAAGCGCGTCGGAGCGGCGGTGCGAGCACCAAGGGTAGCGGGAGTGCCGCTACCCGCGCATGGAGGCTCGTCGGCGACCGCCCTCTCGGACCGGACGCCCCCACCTGTTGACGACCAAAAGGTAATCCCCCACCTTCCTGTCGAGGGCCAAAAGGTAGATACCAGGGGAGGCCGTGATGGGTGAAGCGAAGGCAGATGTGTTGCTGGGGACGTTGGATCTGCTCCTGCTCAAGCTCCTGGAGCTGGGCCCCAATCACGGCTGGGGACTGGCCGAGCGCCTCGAAGAGGTCAGCGACGGCGTCTTCTGTGTGAACCAGGGCTCGGTCTATCCGGCCCTGCAGCGGCTGAAGCGAAAGGGCTTCGTGCGAAGCAGCTGGGGGGTATCCGAAAACGGCCGCCGGGCGCGCTTCTACGAACTGACCGGCGGCGGTGCGGGGGCTCTGAAGGACGAGTTGGCTCGCTGGGCTCGCACGGCCGGTGCCGTCGAGCAGGTCATCGCCCTGAAGCCCTCGACGTCGGAAGCCCGAGGATGATCCGCTTCGTACGGGGGCTCTACGAGCGCTGCCAGGTATTGCTCGGGCGGGAGCGATTCGAATCCGAGCTCGACGAAGAGCTGCAGTTCCACCTCGATGCCGCCACGCAACGACATATCGACGCCGGGATGACGCCGAGCGAGGCCAGGCGAGCCGCGATGCACGCCCTGGGTGGGGTGGAAACGACGAAGGAGCAAGTGCGAAGCGAGACCGGGGTCCGGTGGGCACAGGACCTCGCGCAGGATGTGCGCTACGGCGTGCGATCCCTCGTGAAGCGCCCCGGCTTCACACTGGCGCTCCTCGCCACGATCGGGGTCGCGATCGGCTCCAACGCCGCGGTGTTCAGCGTCGTGCACTCGATCCTGCTGAAGCCGCTGCCCTTCGCCGAACCCGACCGCATCGTCCGCATCCACAACAGCTACCCCGCCCGCAACGTCGCCCGCGCCGCCAACAGCGTCCGCGACTTCTACGATCGCCAGCAGCTCGAAGCCTTCGCCGACGTCGCGCTCTACACCGAGATCGCCCACAGCATGGGCCCCGACGGCGCTGCCCAGCACGTCTTTGCGATGGAGGTCACGCCGTCGTTCTTCTCGGTGTTCGGGGCCGTACCGGCGATCGGAACGCTCTTCCCCGAGAGCCTCGCGCGGGGAGCCGCGAGCTACGCCGTGATCGGGGATGCGCTCTGGCGCAGCGCGTTCGGGGCCGACCCGGATGTCGTGGGAAGCACGGTGATCCTCAACGGCCATCCCTACGAATTGACCGGTGTGATGCCCGAGGGCTTCGAGTTCGCCACCTGGGATGCCCAGGTCTACACGCCGCTGGTCTTTGCCCCCGACGCCCCGTTCTCGCGCGCTCGCAACGCCGACCGCTTCAACATGGTGGCGCGACTGCACGCCGACGCGACGGTAGAGGGCGCCCAACAGCAGCTCGACGCCCTCAACGGGGTCCTCCTCCAGGAGTACTCCCCCGAGGACCGCGTCGCGGCGCTGAGTGGAGGCTTCCGCTCGGAGGTGCGAGGCTATCTCGCCGACCTCACATCGTCGATCCGACGCCCGCTGCTCCTGCTGTGGCTCGGCGCCTTGATCGTCTTGATCGCGGCGATGGCCAACGTCACCACCCTCTTCCTCATCCGCGCCACCTCACGTCGCCGCGAAATCGCCTGCCGCATCGCCCTCGGCGCGGCGCGTGCGCGCGTCTTCCGGCAACTCCTCACCGAGAGTTCGATCGTGGCGACCATCGGCGGTGGGGTCGGCATCGCCCTGGCCGCGTGGAGCCTGCGGTTTCTCGGAGCCTTCGAGGTCTACGAGATTCCTCGCGTCGACAGCGTGGCCGTCAGCCCCACCGTGGTCGCAGCGGGCATCCTGGCCTCCCTCGTCTTCGGCACGGTGGCCGCGCTCCTCCCGGCTCGAGGTTTGTTGTGGGGTGCCGGTGGCCAGCTGAGCGGGGGACCGCGTGGCGGCATGAGTGCCCGGCCCTCGCGCGTGCATCACCTGCTGGTGGGGCTGCAGGTCTCGTTCGCCTTCGTGCTCGTGATGACCACGGGGCTGCTCGTCGAGAGCCTTCGCCACATGAGCGCGGTGCAGGTCGGCTTCGAGCCGGCGGGTGTCGGTGTGGGGGCTACGAATCTCCCGGGCAATGCGTACCCCAACGCCGTTGCGCGCGCGCAGTTCGCACACGACATGGTCGACGCGCTGCAGGCCCAGCCCGACGTCGAACGCGCCGCCATCGCCACGCAGCTTCCCTTTTCGGACACCGACGATCGGACCACCGTTTTCGCCGAGGGCGTCACCGCGACATCGGGCGAGGGTGCTTCGTCGGCCTACCTCACGGCCGTGACCGGCGGGTACTTCGAGGCGATGGGGATGCGGCTCGTGGCCGGGCAGCCCTTCACCCGAACCGACGATCGATCCAGCCGGCGGGTCGCGATCGTCGACGAGGGGCTGGCGCGTCTGCTCTGGCCGGACGGCTCGCCGATCGGACGCCGCATCTGGCTGGGTGAGCCGACGGGCGACCTCGACACCGCGGTCGAGGTGGTCGGGGTCGTCGCCTCGATTCGGCAGAACAGCCTCACCGCCGAGCAGCTCCCCGGCGCCATGTACCTGCCGTTCGCGCAGGCACCGTCGTCGTTCTTCCGGATCGTGACGAAGACGCGCGGCGATGTGACGGCCGTGACGAGGCTTGCGAGCGACGCGATGGCCGCCGTCGACCCCAACCTGATCTACTACTGGGTCGACATCCTGGACGATGCGGTGGGGGGATCGCTGCTCTTCCTCCGTCTGCCCATGCGCCTGCTGTCCGTCTTCGCAGTGGTCAGCCTGTTCCTGGTGATTCTCGGCGTCTACGGCGTCACCACCCATGTGGTGCGCACACGCACCCAGGAGTTGGGACTGCGGATGGCGCTCGGTGGCACCCAGGGCGGCATCGCCGGTCTGCTCGCCAGGGAGTGGTCGTCGGTCGTGGTGCTGGGGCTCGGATTCGGGGTGCTCGGGACGCTCGTCGTGCTCCGGGTCGTGCGCAGCCTCCTGTTCGGGACGTCGGGGCTGGACCTGTCCGTGGCCGGGGCGACGATCGCGCTCGTCCTGCTCGCGGCGGGGCTGGCCTTCTTCTGGCCGGTGCGTCACGCGCTGCGGATCGATCCGGCGCGGGCGCTGCAGGTGACGGATTGAGAGGCCGGCCGGGGGAATCGAGGATGGCCTGGACTCCCCCTGCGCCCACCTCGGTGCTCCTGGTCGCGGCGTTGCTCGGCGGGTGCGGCTCCCCTGACCCGAGCCCACCGTCGGCCGCCTACGAGGAGCGCGACAGTGCTGGGATCCGCATCGTGGCGAGCCGACAGCCGATGTGGTCGGAGGGTGACGAGTGGCGTGTGGAGCCGACACCCATGCTGCGCCTGGGGGCCCTCGACGGTCCTGACGCTGAGCAGTTCGCCGATATCGGAGGCGCCGCGAGGCTATCGGATGGCCGAGTCGTGGTGTCGGATGCCCAGAGTGGCACCCTGCGATTCTTCGGTTCCGACGGGCGGCACCTGAGGACCGTGGGTCGCCTGGGCGATGGGCCGGAGGAGTTCAACGGATACATGTCGTTCTTCGTTCTGCCGAACGACACGATTCTCGTCCTGGACCGTGTGAACGATCGGGTATGGATCAGCCCGGAGGGCCAGTTCCTGAGGCGCAACTCCATGGCCCGCGACGCCCTCAACCATCTCGTCGACCTCGAGGCATCCCGCGATGGGATGTATGCCCTGTGGATGGCTGACGGTTCGATGTTGGGCGCCTCGACCCGGCACCCACCCTTTCCGTGGAAGGTCGGTGACTGGATACGCCCGGTCACGACCGTGCACCTCGTTACTCTCGAGGGCTCGCAGGCCGAACCAGTGTACGAGTTCGGCGGAAGCCAGAGTCAGGTCATTGATCGGGGTGGGGGGCCTGACCCAGTCGGGTTCTTCCCGTTTGCCGTCATTGGGCAAAGCACGAGCGCTGCATCGGGGCAAGCCTACGTGGCCGCCGACGGCGCGAAGGCGGAAGTTTTCCGCTTCTCCCCCACCAGGGGGCCGGAGATCCTGCGATGGAATCAGACGCCAACCCCGGTTACCGAGGCCGCAGTAGCCGCGTGGACCGAGGCGACAACCGACGGCCTGGACGGACCGTCTCAGACTCGGGTGGCGCAGACGTTGGCGGCCGTGGAGACTCCAGCCGTGATGCCGGTCGTCGATGAAGTGATGGCCGCTCGCGATGGCTCCGTCTGGGTTCGCGGCCCTCTCGAGGATCCGACGGTGCACGGCGAGACGGGCGTGCGGTGGCGGGTTCTCGGCGCGTCGGGCCATCTGCTCGGAGTCGTCGAACTCCCGTCGGGGCTGACTCCCACCGACATCGGGGAGGACTATCTGGTGGGAGTGCGTTTGGACGGGCTCGACGTGCCCATCGTTCAGGTGCATCGACTCGTCCGGTAGCTCCCTCCAGCGGGCGGCGGTTGCCGTCGGCCGGGTGCGCGCTCCGTAGGCGGCCCCTATCGTGGAGCGGTCCGGTAGCTGTAGACCCACCGAGGTCTCGACCTCGACGCCGGGCGCACACTCGGTTCAGAGATGGTGCGGCCGGAGACCATCGACCGGATCGAGGGCATGGCCTTCCTCACCGAGGGCCAGAAGAGGTACATCCTCTGCAACAACGCAGCCCGATTCCTCCGGCTGAGCGAAGAGGAGATCGCGCGACACCATGGGCGGTAGGGGTTCGTTCGGCAGGAAGCTGCTCCCGATTCTGTTGCTCTCTCTGGGCGCATGTGGCGACTCAGGTCCAGAAACGGCCGGTGCGCAGATTTCGGATAGCGCTGGTGTGCGTATCAGCATCAGTCCCGCGGCTCCGCTCGTGTACGCCACCGTCGATTCCGTCCCGGTACTGTCGCTCGGGGGGCCGGCGGCGAGCGGGCCCACCCAGTTTTCGGGCATTCGTGGGATCCACGTGTCGCCCGCCGGGACGATCTGGGTAGCCGATTTCGCCTCGGCCGAGGTGCGACTCTTCGACGCCAGCGGGGCTCACCTCGCGTCGTTGGGGGGCCGAGGTGAGGGACCCGGGGAGTTCCAGTACCCGCGGCCCCTCGGGGCCATCAGCGGTGACACAGTGCTGGTCACCGACGATGCGGCGGGTCGGATCACCGTCTACGACCGCGAAGGCGGTCACGTTCGTGACGAACTCGTTTCGGCGGAGTCGGCGGCGCCGAACCTGCGCGCGGTCTTGTCGAACGGAGACCTGGTCGGACAGATCCCCCTGGTCGTTCAGGTCGGCTCTGTGGAAGCCGGTGCCACACTGGGCGACTCGGCGCGGTTCGTCCGGTGGAACCGGGAGACGGACGCACGCGCGCCTCTGGGCACCGCGCCCGCCCCCATCTGGTTGTGGGATGGCCGATCTCAGGTGCCGCTTCCGTTCACCGTCAGCCCTGGCGTTGCCACGGATGGCTCCCTGGTCTACCTCACCTCGGGCCCGGCCTTCCGCATTCGAGCCTTCGATGCGAGCGGGTTGATCGAGAGCTTCGGCGTTGCCCGAGCTCCCCAGCCGGCCGACGAAGCATCCCGGGCCGACTATCGACGATACCTCGACGCCCTCTATGAGGGGCCCACGTTGCAGGCGCATCTCGACGCGATGCGGCATCCGGACGTGCCGACCGAGCTTCCCGCCTACTCGGGTCTCGTCGTCTCGGCCGACGGCGACGTCTGGGCGCGTCGATACACCCCCGATCTGCTGGCTGCGGCGTCGTTCGACGTGTTCGGAGCCGACCGCGTTTACCTCGGTGAGGTCGTGTTCCCGCCGCGGTTTTCGCTGCGAGCCGTGCGCGGCGACGAGGCGACGGGGATCTGGCTCGACGAGCTGAACGTGCAATACGTCCGGACGTATCGGCTCGTGTGGCGGGCGGCGCGGTAAGGAACGGCAGGTGATTCGCCACCTCGTGGTGTGCATGCTCGCCCAGTTGCGACGCGGGCTCGACCCCGAGCGATTCCCTGCGGGCTTCATGGAGTGGGCGTGATCGACCCCGCCACGGTTCGCTGCCTCAGGGTCGCCAACTTCTGAAATACGTCGGTAGCCATGTCTCGGCTGCCACCCCGTATCCTATCGCGAGGCCGGAGTATGTGTGTGAGTGCCGTTGTGACGAAAACTCGCGACCCTTGGCCGCAACGTGATACTGGATCGTGAAGCTGCCCCACCGCACGCCGACTTCAAGCGCGCCCTCGCGCAGGACCGGCTCGAGATCTACGAAGCTGCGGCCCGAGAAGAGCGATCCCTCTACGAAGCTATCGTGAGCGCGAAGTCTCAGGAGTGAAGCGGCCCGTGCTCGGAGCTCGAAACGGCCGAATCGGATGTTGGCTTCAACGTTGGGAGCGATTCCGGCCTCAACCCGGACCGTTCCCACATCTCCGAGCAGGTCGACACCTATCCCAAGTGCGGCTGGGCCCACCTCGGCTGGTGGTGCCCACCATCCGATTCTTCCTACGAGCCCCACTCCGACTTCGTCCTCGACGACTGGCTCCCAAGGTGGGTTGTTCTGCCGTCCAGCCCATTCGTGGAATCGTCGTTGAGTCTCTTCAGCCAGCGACGCGTCTCCTGTGGTACCGACGTACCCGCCGACTGCGACCCGCCTGCGGTCGTCGAGTCGATAGGCGATACCTGTCACGTACAACCAGCCCGCATACGGCCGGTTGGCATCCGACAGGAATGAGTTGGTGGGATTGAAGATCAACTGCCCGAGTTCAACGCCGAACGAACGCGCTGGTCTTTCGTTCGATCCGAAGCTGAGGGACAGCTTGGTGCCGTGCGTGTAGTCGCGATCTGGTCGGTCCCAGAAGCCATCCCACAAGTTGAAGTAGTCATTGTCAGCTCGGACCTGAACTGATCGCAGTGTCTGAGCGCTGACCGGCCACGCTCCGACCAATGCGATCGAGGCTGCAATCACTACTTGGCGGGCGATGTCACGATGGCGCATGGTCCCCCACCTGGGTGGTTCGTACTGAGGGCATACTTGTGGCGGATTCTGGCCTACCCGCCGGACCTTGGTGTCACGACTACCGGCAACGATCTCCGTCGGCCGCTTACAGTCAGGGTGATAGTTGCGGTCAAGTTGTCTGCGTTGATCGACAAGGTGGGGTCGGGGCTTGCACCGCCTACGATCTGCACATCGTCGGGTCTATCGGACACCCACGAGATGCGGAAGTCGCCCGGATTCATGGGAGTAGCGTGGGCGTTCTGCAGACGGGCCGATAACGTATGTCGCTGAGCCACCACTGAGTTTCTGGTGAACACCAGTCTGTCTCCGATCGGATGACCGTCCAGAAGAGGTATGATTTCCGAGAGACCTGCCGGATACGAGTGAACCCATGCCTCGCCCAAACCTCGGCCGAGAACGGCAAGGTACAGCCTCGAACCGAGGCTATCCGCCCTCACGGTGAAGGTATCACCCTCGTGGAGGACCGAACGAGTCGTATCGCCGGCTGCGAACCACTTGACTCGCCCACTTCGTCCAGTGAGCGCTTCGCCACGAGCTGACCGGGGCGTCGCGACAAAGCGGGACGAATCGCCGACCGGAAGGTGGAGCGAGTCTGGCTCGAGCGCGACCCTATCGACCCATACCGGGCCTATTGGCTGATAGCAAGCGCAGAGGAAAACTCCGACCCCCAGGGAAAGCCGTAGGGCGGTGGCCCGCAGGACCAGGCACTCCCGGTACCACACCTCCCTATTCGCTCGCCAGGCTCACCCATGCGTCCATGGGCACCTGCACCATCCCCGTCGCTCCATTGCAACCGAACATGATGAACCCAGCGACATCGCTCAGGAGAACCTTCCCCGGGTTCGCCGCCATCATCGCGCGAAGGTCGGTCGGATCATTCTCTGCAACCAGAGCGGCTAACGCATCTTCGAAGTCCCCGGAAGGAAAGCAGGTCTCGTGGTACCATAAGCAGCGGCCGGACACCCAGTTACTGTGACCCTGTGGAATTCCCCCATGCTCGGCCTCTTCGTCGAACGGTTCTACGAAGAGATAGAAACTCGTGACGATGTAGTATCCCGGAGGCGTCAACGGCTGGGTTCCAGAGAACGCGTGCGCAAAGCCCACGTTGTGATTGAAGGCGTCCCAGCAGTTGTTGCATCCTGTTGGGAGAGGCGCCTCCCCGGAGGCCAGAGTCGCGGCGGCTGCCTCAAGGCGAAGGACCTCTGCGGCGGTAAGGCCGTCGCCGTTGGAGGGCCCTGACGGAGCACCGAAGGCCACCAGTACGAACCCCAAAGCTGCCCAAATTCCAAGTGCGTGCATCTCCACACCTCCTTGCGAGTATGCTGTGCTCGCAGGTTAGGGTGCAGCCTTGCCTTGCGCAAGGGGATGTGCCGTCGCGTCAGTTGGGGTGCGTACCGGTGAGGTGTAGCGGCGTAGGTAGCCTGACCATGCCCCCCTACTCGCTGCGCAGAATCCGCAAGGGATCGAGCTTCGACGCCCGGCGCGCCGGGAGGTAACTCGAGGCCGCTCCGGCAGCCACGATCACGACGGCTGCAACCGCCAGGAGCAGCGGGTCCACGCCGCTCCACTCGGGCGTGAGACTCCGGAGCACGTCGCCCGAGAGAGCCACGATGACGAGTCCCACGGCGGTGCCAATCCACACGGCCACCCCGTTGTCCCTTACCAGGAACCACCGGATCTGGTCTACCCTCGCCCCGACGGCGATGCGAATGCCGACCTCGCGTAGGCGTCGCCCGACCGCGTGGGTGACGACCCCGTAGATACCGCCCACGGTGAGGACCAAAGCCGAGGCCGCGAAGACGGCGAGGAGGGCGAGGGCCAGCCGGTTGAGGCCGTACTCCGAATCGAGTATGACGGTGAGCGCCGTCAGGGCATACACGGGCTGATCGGGTGACACATCGGCGACGGCGCGCCGCACAGCCGGGGCCTGGTCGAGTGCGGGACCACGCGTCCGGGCCAGGATCGCCACCGAACTCGGCGGATCGTCGCGGAGGAGAGCATAGACCGCCGGGGGCGTCGGGTCGTAGGCGTAGCCTTCCTTCACATCTGCCACCACACCCACGATCTGCCAGGGGAGGTCGGCGTCCCCGGTGGCTGCGGTGCCCGACGCGCCGCTACCCGACGCTCCGGTTGGGCGCCTGATCGACTGGCCGATCGCGGGGCCACCATTCAGAAATCGGCGCACGAAAGTCTGGTTCACGACGACCCCTCGGTCGACGCCCGAGCCCAACCCCTGCCCCTCGAGGACGGGAATGCCCAGCACCTCGAAGTAGGAGGCGGTCGCGGGGCGCCAGACGGTGCGTGACGGAGTACCGCTCTCGTCGGCGCCCTGCCCCACGATCTCGATCCGCTGCGATGCGTCGTCGCCGACTCCCGGCGGCACGAAGGCCAGCGCGACACCCTCGACGCCGGGCAGCGCTGACACATGCTCCTCGAGCTGAGTGTACATGGTCGTTCGCGAATCGGGGCCTCCTCGCCCCTGCCCGGCCACCCCCGCCGACGGCGTGACCCTCGCGTGCAGCAGCCGCTCGGCGTCGAAGCCGGGGTCCACGCCGACGCGGGTGCGATAGCTTTCGAGCAGGAGGCCCGCTCCCGCGAGGAGTACGAGGGCGAGCGACGTCTCGGCCGCGATCAGCATCCGGCCCAATCTCCGGCGTCCCCGCTCCGAGGCACCCCTCTGTGGCCCACGCCCGACGTTGCGGCCCGCCTGCCGCCACGCCTGGAAGGCGGGGGCCGCAGCGCCGAGAGCGCCGATCACAGTGGCGAGCAGCAGGCAGGCGACGACACCCCCGACGCCGAGCGCGGCTTCGTCCATGCGCGGGATGTAGAACGACTGCATGCGGCGAGCCAACTCGATGATCCCCAGCGCCACCGCGACCCCGAGCCCCCCTCCGACGGCGGTGAGGATCGCGCTCTCGACCCCGAGAAGCCCGAGAATGCGGCTACGGTTCGCCCCGAGCGCGACGCGGGTGCGGACCTCGTCGAGCCGTTCCCACCCCCGTGCAATTCGAAGCGTCAGCACGTTGAGGGCTGCGAGCAGAAGCACCAGGAGCGCTGCCGCGAGGAGCACCCCCAGACGTCGCTTCGACGCCGCCCGTGTGCCCGCCGACCACTCGGTCGCCACCAGTCTCCCCTCGGCCTCGACGGCACCCGAAGCCGAGGCCAGCGCCCCCTTGAGTTGGGCGGGCGTTACCCCGGGCAGAGGGCGCAAGAAGGTGAGGAATCCACGCCCGCTCGCGGCCCAATCCACACCGGCTGGGCCCGCGAGGACCCAGGCGCTCCCCGGTGCGAAGTACGGGCCGGGAAACTCGAATGACTCGGGCATCACGCCCAACACGACACACGGGGCTGTGTCGAGGCGTACCGTGCGTCCGATCACGGCTGGGTCACTCGCGAAGGCGTCGACCCACAGCCCATGCCCGATCATCAGAGTGCAGGGACCTCCGGGCCGATCGTCGTCCGCCGTGGGTAAAGTCCCGAGCTGCGCGGGTACGCCGAGCGTCGCGAAGCTCTCGGCCGTAGTGACGACACCGCGAATCCGCCGCGGCAATTCGCCGTCGCGCAGCGAGAGGTCTCGAAGGCGGGCGACCGCAACCTCGGCGACGCCCTCGGTCGCCTCGTCGAGCGCGCGTACAGGGGCGGGAGACACCTGCGAGGCTCGGCGTCCCTCGTTCTCCCAGACGACCTGCTGAATCTCGTGGGGTTCGGCGTACGGGAGTGGCGCGAGGAGGACCGCGTAGAACACGCTCCCCACACCGATCGTGACCCCGATCCCCACCGCCATGGTCATCACGACCGCGGCCGATTGGGTCGGTCGGCGTGCCACGCCCCTGGCACCGATCCGGAGCGCCGCCCCTACGTCGTGAAGTGCCGCCATCATCCCCCCTTCCCCGTGTGGACGGCGCCCCCTCGCGCCGAAGTTGCTCCGCAGCGCGTCTCGGCGCAGTTGAACCGCCGTCGCGACTACATCCCAGGCGACACCGATCCAGAAGCGCAGTCCCTCGGATCGCGTCCGGGCATTGGCCCGATCCCGGTGCGCCTGGAGCAGCGACGCGCCGAACTGCCGGCGGTACCAGCGCGGGAGGAGTCGCCGCAGCAGGCGCCACGTCAGCGGTTCCCGTGAAGGCCCTCGGGAGGGCGGTGTCACGACCCTCCGGCCTCACCCGGCGAGAGCCTCGGCCCCTTCAGACCGCCGAGCACATCGGCATACATGCTCAGCTCGGCGACGAGTGTCCGGCGTCCGCCGGGCGTCAACCCGAAGTACTGACGGCGGGGATCACCCGCTTCTACCGCGACCTCCTCGGCTGGGACTTCCTTCACGAGACCGCGCTCCGCGAGGCGGTTGAGCACTCGGTAGAGATTCCCGGGCCGCACCTCGATGCGCCCCCGCGAGAGCTCCTGGATGCGCTCGACCAACTCGTACCCGTAGCGGGCTCGATCTTCGAGCCCGGAGAGCACGAGGAGTTCGACCGGGGTGAGCGGAGACTCGGGCATGGGGATTCCTGTGGCGGCAACGCGTAATACTCATATTGAGTATGCTCAGGGTGAGTAATGGCGCAAGACTGCCGATGTAGCCGCGCGAAAGACGTGTATTCACGCCACGTGATGTACGTGAGATCGCGCCGCCGCCACTCGCGCGATGGAGAGCTCTACCTCTCCACCCAGGTGAGCTTGGCCAGCGCCACCCACGGCACCGGCTCCAGACCCGACACGATCCAGCCGCCCTCGACCTCCGCGCGGAGGTGCGCACCGCTCGGTATGGACCACCAGTCGAACCCGCCGTCCTCCCGCTCGATGGCGACCTGGGACTCCTCGCTGGATTCGAAGTCGGAGTAACGGATGTACTGGAGCGCCAAACGGTCGTCGCTGGTGAGGGACGCCCCGACCAGGATGTGAAATCCCTCGGCGGTCGACGGCGCAGTGGTTATCCCCAGCTCGCTGGCCACGAGTTCACGGGGTACGAACCCGGGTACCGTAACCCTCGAGACCTCCTGGGACTCGAGATCCCAAGCGATGGGATCGCCCATCGCCTCCGGGACGAAGATGACGCGTCGGTGGGTTTCGTCGCACAAGACGGTGCCTACCAAGGCGAAGGGCTCGAGGAACCGGTTCTCCGGTGGCTCGAGCAGACCGATGGAATCCGAAATCGCGCCGGCTCCGTCGATTCGGCTGACGACGGCCTGGGTGTTGTGCCTCGCCACGAAGACTTCCTCGCCTAGAGTGCAGAGCCCGTATGCCACGTTGGGAAGGGCAAGCCGGTGGCTGAACCGAAGCGAGTCGTCCAGCGCGAAGAACTGAAGGCCGCCGTTGCCTGGGTCCAGGAGGACCACCTCGCTCGGCGATCGCAGGCCTACGCCTTCCGGAAAGGACAGCTCCCCCGGGCCCTCGCCCACCCGATCCAGCCCGGGTAGCGCGTTGCCGGCCCAATCGAAGCGGCGCACCGCCTTCATCATCTTGTCGACGACGACGACACCGTCGGCGGTTGGGACGACGTCGTCGATCGACCCGAAGGTGAAGTCCATCCCAAACTCGACGGTTCGCTCGACCAGGATCTCGCCGGTCAGTCGAACGTCGTCATCGGCGTCCGAACAGCCGCCGAGGATGGCAACCCCGCACACCCCGCATCCGGTTGCCCACCGCCTGAGCGGCCTGAGTAGAGCCGACGATCGCACGCCCTCTAGCAGCTGAGCCGCACCGCGATCCCATTTCACCCTCGACCCCCACCCAACCGGGAATACTCTGCCCTCAAACCTAGCGGCCAGGCGGCCGCTCGAACACCGCCTGTGCCACGTACGTCACGTCCAGCGGACCCGTGATGGGGGTGGTGAGCGTGTCGCCATGCACCGTTGCGACGCCGAGCGCAGGGATCCTCCAGGGCAGCGGCAACGTCCCTAGAAAGACCCCGTTCGGATCGAATACGTCGACGATCGACGCGTCTTCTGTGGGATCTGACGTCGAGAAGACCAGAAGGTGCCCGTCGCCGGTGGTGCGAATGCTCTGGACCACCTCGGGGATGATGCGGAAATCCGATCTCGAGGCCCCAACTTCTCTCAGGGCGCGCTCGACCATCTGGTCTTCGGAATCGGTCAGTCCGCGGGCGCGATGCGCGACGTGAACGACACGGAGGGTGTCGCCCGATGGCCCGAACTGGATCAAGCGTGCCCCGCCCGTGGGAGCCACCCAGAGGGTCCCATCGGGGCCCGGCGTCCACGCCATTCGCTCCAGGTAGTGCCGAGCGACCTGCGTGAGACCAGATCCCGGCGGCACCACCATGGACGTGGTCGCGCGGAAGGGTCGGGCCACTGCCCAGATGGTGTCGGCTCGGTTGCTGCTGGGCGAAAAGTGGAGGACTGCGATATCGCTCGGGTCCCGATCTCGCCTCCACGGAGCGGCGTCCAACAAAGCACCCCCGGGCGTCCAGTGAAGCGGCTGCTGGCGTGCGAGGATCGCGACCATGGGTCGTGGGTGGGTCGCGAGGAGTTCGCCCTCCGGGGTCCACTTGCTGTATCGCGCTCGAAAGCCCTCGGCGACCCACAGCGCACCCTCGGGGTCGAAGACCATCCCCGTCGGTGACCGAAACTCCTTCGGACCTTCTCCAAGTCGACCGAAGTGGTGAACGTAGCGCCCTTGCGCGTCGAACTCAGTGATTCGCCCGGCATTGTAGTCCAGTACGAAAACGCCGCCTTCGGGACCGGGGACCGCCGTCACGAGTGCCGACGAAAACGTCGCTTCGTCCGAACCCGAGATCGAACCGATCCTCAGGAACTCCCGCACCTCCCAGCCCTCACCCGCTCGCCACAGCCCGTTGGCCTCGTTCCAGACGTGCGCCACACCCCCGACGGTGTCGATCCGAGCGCTCGGGCGCTGTGCGTCACCGGTCCACTTGACCTCCTCACAGGCTGAAAGGCCGAACACCCCGCACACCAAGGCGATCCATGCGAACCGTGAGCCGCCGGGGGGACTCGTCACGGGACCCTCACGCCGGACCCGTTCACCGCACCGTGACGGTCTCGACCAAGCTCCGGTCGGAGACCACGAGCGTCAGCCTGCCGGTGCCCGAGGCCCGACCAAACAGCCGCGCGGTCAGCGACTGTCCGGCAGAGAGCAGGGCCACATCGTCTTGATCGAAACTCCATGAAACCCGGTGGCCCACGAGGCTCACCGGCGCACCCTGCGAGTCGACGACCCACGCAGTGAGGTCGAGCCCCTCGCCGCGACTCAACACGATGGGCGACGGCTGGATCGACAGCAGGAGGTCGCCCTCGGGCACGACGAAGACCCGCGTGGTCGCGACACCTCGCCCGATCTCGGCGCGCACCGCCCCACTCCCGACGTCAAGTCCGCGAACGGTCGTTTGAGCCCCCAGCGTGTCGGAAACCGACACGGCCTCGCCCTCTGCGATCCACCGTACGAACGGAGTACGATCCAGGAGCGCGTCGCCTCGGTTGTCTCTCGGGACGGCCTCGATGACCGCCTCCTCGTCGGGTCGGAGGAAGGCGGAATCCGGTCGGAGGGTGACATCGGCGACGAAGAGAGGGCGCACGGACTCCGCGCAGCCGCCCGAGAGCGTCGCCGCCGCGGCGAGGACTACCAGTGTGCCGCCGAAGCGACTCATCGACCCAACTCGAGTCGCATACCGAACTGGAGCTGCCACTGCGACCGAGCGGGTACAGGAGTCCAGGGGGACGCGGGAGCGAGGGAGCCGTCCTCGGCCCGGATGGCGGCGCCCGACCAACGTGAAATCAGGGGCGCCGGGGGCTGACCAGGCCCCGCCTCGCCTCGCTCGATCGGATCCACGAGTGGAACCACCGCCCGGACGGTCTCCACCCTTCCCCACGTCGAGTTCAGCAGGTTGAGCAGGTTCACCGCATCCAACTCCAGCTCGATCCGGCCCCAGCCCAGCGGCAGGCTCTGCGTGACCCTCGCGTCGAGGGAGTTCTGCCAGGGCGCCCTGCAGGTGTTTCGACCCACGATGGCACCAACGCGGTCGCGTAGACAGCCGATCTCCGAGATCGCTTGGGTCAGCAGCCCTCTCGAGGCCGAGGTCAGGAACAGTTCCGAGGGTGGATCAGGGACATAGAAGAGATCGTTCGTGCGCTCGAAGGCGGCCCCGAGTCCGGGATACCCATCCGCGTTGATATCGCCGCCGTACACGAACGAAAAAGGGGCTCCGGACTGGCCGACATAGAGCAATGACACACGTGGGCCGCGATCGCCGATGGGCTCGCCGCTGAGAGAGGCCACGAGTTTGTGAGGCCGCTGAAAGTTGGAGGGCGCGAGCGGCTGCCGGTTCGGGTCGGTTTGGACCGGGGTGAACCCGAAGTTCGACACCATGTCGGTCGACACGAGACTCATCCGGTCTCGGGCCACCGAGTAGGTGTAGCCGAGTCGGGTTGCCACGTCCCGCAGACGTCCTTGGAACTCGACCGTCGCCGCCGCCGCCCAATCCTCGCTTTCGTTGGACGCGAGCAACACTTGCCCGAAGCGAGAATCCAGCCGGTTGGGGGCGAAACCCGACGGTACCCCTCGCCCATGGTACGTTCGCAAGGAGCCCCCGAATCCTTCGATGGGTCCCAACTCACCTGGAGCCCCCAGGTTCAGCTCCGACAACACGACCTGGTTGAACGCCCGGTTGTAGAGTAGTCCGGCCGATATCGTCGATTCGCCGATGCGGTGGTCGACACCCAGGGATATCCGGTAGTCCTGGGGAAACCGGAAGTCGGAGGCGAACACGGTCACGTTCCGGATCTGCTCAGGAGCCGTGAACGTGCAGGACTCCGGAAGGGTTCCCGTCCATTCGGGAATGTTTCCCCCGGTGCAGACGTTGACAGTGGCGCGAGCCCCGTCGTTTTGAAGCGCGTCGGCCATCCAAACGAACGGTACCTGCCCGTTGAACAGACCCATGCCTCCGCGGACCTGGGTGTCTCCTACCCCGTCGTCGGACTGCCAGTTGAAGGACAACCGTGGGGAGAGAAGCGGGTTTCCGCTGGGCAGGACGCCCGTGTCCCACCCGAAGAAGTTCAAGACGTCCCAATTGCGCGTAGCGTCGGACTGCACCCAGGGAACGTCCACGCGCAGACCGAATCGAAGCGTCAGACCCTTTCCAGCGTCGAGCTCACTCTGTGCCAGGAGGCCTGCTTCCCAGACGCTGAAATCGGTTGCGCTCCCGCCGCGGGACGTGCTCCACTGGAACTCGGTCGGTGCCCGATCCACGACGGCCGACACACTCGGGAACCGGAAGGCGCCCGAGGCGGCGGGAAGGTAGTCGACCTCGAACGCATAGCGGGCCAATGAAGCGCCGAATGTGATCGTGGTGCGGCCCCGCACGAAACTCAAATGGTCTGTGATTCGAAGCTGCGACTGCCGTAGCGAGTTTCGTTGGGCGGTGAGCCGCGCACCCGCCCGGACGTCTCGCAGGTACGCAACGCCGTCGACCGAACTGAGCACGGATACGTCGATCTGGGGCCATGCAACGGGTGGATCCGAGTCGTCGGAGCTGGACTGGAGGAGCACGGACAGTTCGTTCGTGCCGGCTCTGCCGAGGATCGATGTCAGCTCGGCAGACAGAGAGTTCGAGGTCGCGCTGCGCCGGACGCCGTTGGATGACAGGCCATATGGGTCGAATCCCAGACGATTCGGTGCGTCGTCGTTTTCTGCCCTCGCCAGGAGTTCTCGAACCGAGAGGCGGTGCGACGCGCCGAGCTGCGCATCGAATCGGGCGAAGACGTTGAGGAGCTCGCGATCGAGTTCGAGTTTGCCATAGCTGCCGGGCGCCTCCCCGACGAAACTTCGGATGGCTTCGCTGGCATCCTCAACCTCGGCGACGCCAAGGCGGGTCGTCGACGCTGGTTCGCGACCGAGCAAGAAGCCCTGGGGAGGGCTCGTCTGGCGTTCGAACTCCGTCGCCACGAAGAAGTGGGCTCGGTCGCGAATCACGGGGCCTCCGAGGGAGAACCCGCCGAGAGTGCGGGATACGCCACTTCCCTCCACGGGCCCCGACTGGAGCACGAGCGACCCGCCCAACTGGGGAGCACGCTGCGCGGCGAACACCCTTGACTGGAGTTCGTTGGTGCCTGACCTCGTGACCGCGTTCAACACGCCGCCCGTGAACCCCGAGAGCCGCACGTCGTACGGCGCCACGAGCACTTCGTACTGGGCTACGGCGTCGATCGGAATCAACTTGGCGCCGGCCTGTCCCCCTGGAAGCCCTCCCGGCGTGAGTCCGAACGGATCCTTGGCCGGAAGGCCATCGATGAGCAGGGAGTTGTATCGTTCGTTTTGACCGGCAATCGAGAGCCCGCCCGACTCGGTTCTCGTCACGAGTGGTGAGAGGACTGCGAGATCCGTGATTTCTCTCGATATCAGCGGAACGCTCAGGAGTTCGTCGGCCGAGACGAGAGTCACGGGGCCAACTCGCCCTGGGTCGAAGAGGTCGGCGCGTGCAGACTCCACGTCGATCCCTTCAACCTCGATGGCCTCGATCGACATGATGAACCGAAGGAGGCGTGTCTCTCCCACGATCAGTTGGATGTCGGCCAACTCGATGGGGGCAAAGCCGAGGAGGGCGATCGTGAGGCGGTACGGCCCGCCCGGTTGGAGTCCCAACAGAAGAAACTGCCCGGAGGCGTTCGTAAGCGCGGTACGCTCGACGCCCGTCCTGAGGTCTTCGAGCGACGCGAGCGCCTGGGTGGCGGGCGTACCGTCCGGAAGCGTGACACTCCCGCGAATAGCCGACGAGCTACGGCTCTGGGCCGAAGCGGGCTGGGTCGCGCAGGCGATGAGCGATGCCCAGGCGCACCAGAGCAGCGCGATGCCGCCCGCCCGGCTCGCCCGAAGGGCCAGCTGGGCGGCGCGGTGCTCCCGTCGTACTCGTGTGGGACGGGCCCGATCCGGTATCACGAGTGTCCCCCTACAGAGGCGGCTACCGTCGGCGCGGCGCGTCTACGCTGCGATGCCTGCCGAGCCAACAGGCATCCTATGGATCGGTACTGGCGAGGGAAAGGGCCAGGACCTCTCGCCGCTTTCTGCCCTGATCGGACGAGCCCCTCTCGCTCGTTGGCGACCTGGGACTTCTCGCTGGATTCGAAGTCGGAGTAGCGGATGTACTGGAGCGCCAAACGGACTTCGGAGAGCACAACAGGCAATCCGCCACGATCGACGAAACCCGGGCTACCTCAGCGGTGGAGAGGCGCTCCCGGCGACGTCGCTACTCGCAGCCCTCGCCCGACCCCGTCATCCAACCCACCAGCGCCCGCAGCGTGAGCATCGCGAGCAACGCCCCGAAGCCCGCCACCCCCGCAAGCGAAACGTTGTGTAGAGCCCGGACGATGGGCTCGAATCCGACGACCAGGAGGCCGTGGGTCGCCGCCATCGTGAACGACGACAGGCCGAAGCCGCCCAGAGTGGCCAGCCAGCGGGACGAACCGGGCCGACCGAAGCGCTTCAGGTGCCGGTACGCACGGGCCGCCGTGAAGGCTCCGACGCCGACGAGGCCGATCCCGCCCACCACGAGCGACAGGTACGAGGTGAGGGTGAGTGGCATGAGGGTCCCAACCCCGAAGGCGGCCGCGCCGAGCACCGCGACCGAGGTGCCGTTGGCCACGTGCTGCACGGCGACGGCGCGCGACCGTGACGCGCTTTGTGTCATCCGGTGGGTGTCGGGGGCCACCACGCGCTCAACCACCCGTGCGAATCGTGATTCCGAGTGCGGTGGCCTGTCGATCGCCGAGCGAGGTGCCCGCGCGCAGGATGAAGCGACGCCCGGGATCCAGAGCGAGATCCACCCCGATGTCGGCGGTGGGATACACGTCGAACTCTTCGTCGGGTACGGCGTCTTCGTCGCTGAGGGTGGCCCGATAGTCCATGGCCACGCCGACACCCACGTAGGGTGAGAACCACACGGAGCCCGATGACCAGCTGCGGCCCGCGGTGAGCCCGACGGGCACGGTGAAGAGCAGGTACTCGCCCACCCCCACACCCGCCCCGGCTACCCAGGCGATGTCGAGCGGCTGGCTCTCGGTCGCCTCGGCCAACGGCGAGCGCACGTCGATGCCCCCAAAGCCGGCGGATTCGTCACCCGCGCCGGTGCCCGCACCGCCACGCAGGAAGATGTTGTCGGGCATACCCGGCGGCTGCCACACCACCATGAGCCCCTCCCCGTCGCCGGGCAGCGTTTCGGCCTGAAGCCAGTGAAACGAGAGTCCGCCTTCGGTGTTCGGGCCGAGCATCCGGGGGGTGTCCCACGCGATCTGCGCCCTCGCCCCCATCGGCGAAAGTGCGACGAGGGCGAGGGCGAACAGAGAGATACGACGCATCAGGAGTGCTCCTGGTAGGATCAGTTCGGTGCGTGGACGCCGGGGGCGTCGTAGCTCCGATTGCCGATCACCGGTCCGTGCAGATCCAGGCCGGAGTTGTCGCGGATGGCGACCCACTGGCGGATCGAGCCCGGGAACGGCTCGGTCTGCGCGTTTCTACCGAGGGGATCGGTGTACCAGACCGTCGGACCGTCGGCGTTGCGAATGTTGTTGGAGTTGATGTCGACGAAGCGACGCACACCCTTGAAGGGTGAGTCCGGCGAATCCCACGCCGTGTTCGGTGCCACACCTTCGCACCGATCCCGGTTGCCGTTGGTGATCTGGTCACAGAGATCGACCGGGCGTCCCAGATCGCGCTCGAGCGACTGATCGAAGAACCGGCTGGGGTCGCGCACCTGGAAGTACGGGTTGAACGACACCAAGGTGCGGTTGCTCACCGTCTTGAGTCGCGCGTTGATCTCCCAGCTCTCCTTGAGTGCCGAGTCGAAGCGCGGGCGGCTGCCGTTGAAGACGTGCTGGTTGATGCAGGAGCGGGCGGGTACGGCGCGCTTCCCGCCGCCGTTCGGAGAGATCGACGGGTTGGCGACACCGGCCTGGATGGCGTTGCCGCGTGCGCAGCTCACGACCAGCTCACCTGGGGTGCCGATCGGAACCAGCAGCGTGGCGCTGAAGCCCGTCCCGTCGCTGCAACGCAGATGGTAGACCACCTCGTGCATGTTGTTCGTGAAGGCATCCGGCGAGTGGGTACCCTGGTGGAGCTTCACGAGGATGTCGCAGGTGACGGTCAGTACCGCCGAGGCGCCGTCGCCCACGCGCATCTCCACATCGTTGGCCCACTCGATCTTGTGGCCTACATGGTCTTCGTGACGGGATGCCCCGAAGCCGCTCTCGACGAGGTACTCGTTGGCGAGACCGAAGGGAATGTCGCCCACCTCTTCGTAGAGGTCGGAGCCGCGCGGGTCCCGCCCATGCTCGTGGCCGAAGGTGCAGCCGGTGGCCGGATCGACCGGCGGATGCCACGTCGGGTAGAGCTTCCCGTCGGGCCCGATGGTCGAGTAACTGTCGTGGAGCTCCTTCGAGCAGGTGTCCTGCCCGGACGGAGTCCATATACCGTACGCCACGGACTCGCCTGTGGCAGTGGTCGGGTTGTTGGGTCCGGTGGGCTCATCGGCGCACGATCCCACGGCGGCGAGAAACGCCAGAGTCACGGGGAGCCGTAGCAGCTTCAGGTCCTGCATGGTACTGCCTCCATCGAGCGAGATTCCGGTTCTTGCGATTCTGTTCGACGGGAGCCGGTGGCCAAACGGCCTGACACGCTCTCCGGTGAGGGTCGAGACGCCGTCGGGTGGACGCTCACCCGGCGGCGAGGGGACTGCGAAGGGGCGGGGTCCGGCATGGGTCTGCTCATCGGTGCTTCACGAAGACGCCGATCCTCAGGACCGACACGCCGACGTCGCGATCGATCGTGACGCGTTCGTTCTTCAGCGAGCCGAACGACGCGGCGTCGAGGGTGATGGTGTTGCCCACCATCCAGCCGGGGGTCAGCGGCAGATCCCACCCGAGTCCCACGGTCAAGCGCCCGGCGTCATAGCGAACTTCGTCGGCACGGTAGGCCGACCACCCGGCGCCACCAATCAGGTGCAGGCCGCTGTTCTCCCGGGGGTAGACATGAGCGACGACCCCGGTGCGATAGACCCACTCGCGGGTGTTGCCATCGACGTTGGTCCAGAACCCGCCCTCGACCCCGACCTTCACGGCCTCCGAGGCGGAGGCTCCGATCGTCAGGCCGGCCCACGGGCCCGAGTCGCGCTCGGGTGTGCAGAGGTCGCAGGTGAAGCGAGTGGACCCCGCGCCGACGTTGAGCGACCACCAGTAATTCGCTTCTGGCGGCTCTGACGCCTGCGCTGCCGCTTCACCCGGCGTCGCCACGCTGAAGGCGACGACCAAACCGGACAAGAGTACCCGCGATGCGGCACGAAATGCGCCATGTCGCCGACTCGTTGGGGTACGGTCTGGCCGCATGTTGCGACAATCCGGGGCTGGAGCGGTGGTCGACCTGCGAGAACGCCCTCGGAGTTGCAAAAGCTGTGCCCCTCAGAGCGCAGTTTACAAGCCCCCAGGATTCGTCGCGTGATGGGGCATGAGCCGTGGCTCCAGCTATGGGCGCGATGGGGCATTCCGTTGCCCCCTCGAGCGATCCGAGGTCGTGATCGTGCCTGATGCCAACCTTCTCGTGCACGACCTACCACTCGGGAGTTGCAAGCCGTTCGCCTCAGTCGTCGAGCATGGAGGCTACGGCCATCTCCATCTTGAGGGCTTCGAGCATCTCGAGGCGCTCGTTCCACATCTTGGCGAGAAGGAGATTGCGCTGGCGGCCCGTCTCTATGAGTCGTGCGTTCTTCTCAACGTCGTCGTAGAGCTGCTGACGCTCCATCCGACCTCGGTCGATTTCCCCCTCCAGATAAGCCACCTGGGCCTGTAGGTACTTCAGCGTCGTCTTGCGCGTCTCCTCGTCCAGGTAGCCGAACTGGGTCGTCAGGCCCAGTGCGCCGATGACGTCCGGCGTAGGCTCGATCTCGGCCTCGCCCGAGACGATGCCGCAGGCCCCGAGGGTGGCGATCATCGCGGCGGCGGCGACCGCCGTGGCGGTGCTGCGTTTCCGGAGCCCGCCGGAGACGGGTACATGCAGGAATCGGGTCATCGTATTCAACCTTCGTTCGAGTCGTGAGGAGTCGCGGGCGGCCATGGTTGGCGCCCAGACGTCGGGGGGCCGCGTGCCGAGCGCGACGAGTAGCGTGGCGTAGGCGCGCGGACTGACGAGGGTCGAGGACACCACCTCGGCGTCGCACGACACCTCTCGCCACTCGTCGATGCCGCGGCCTAGTGCGGCCACGAGGGGGTGGAGGCCGAAGAGGGCGACGACCGTTCGCTCGACGATGCCCCAGAGGTAGTCCCGTCGGCGCACATGCGTCAGTTCGTGCGCCAGAGCGATGCGCATCGACTCGGGGTCACCGAGCATCCGCGAGGGAAGGACGATCGTCGGGTGCAGAACACCGAAGGTCATCGGTACGGCGTCGTCGGGGGCTCCGAGCAGCCGGACCGGGCGCCGCACGCCCATACGATCCGTCAGCCCTCGTAGGACCGAGTCCGTCCCGGGGGTGTCGACCGGCTCCGCTGCTTCGGAGATGCGCCGCACGAGGCGGATTTCTCGTCCCACACCGAGCAACCGCGCCACGGCGACCGCACCACAGAACAACGTGATCAAGCCGAGCACCGCGAGGAGGGCGTCGACGCGGCCCGACGGGGGCGCGGGCCCCAACAGCGTCGGCGCGATTGCCCTCTTCGCCGCCGGCCCACCACGGACGTCGACTGGGAGGAGTGCTTCGACCGCGGGGTCGAATGGCGCCGCGGGATCCGCGGACGCGCCGGGCGCCGGCCCCTCCACCCGACCCAACCCTTCCGTGGTCGATCGCCCGGCGAGCCCTACGTCACCCTCGACCAGCGCGGCTGGCTCGAGACCCACCCACGAGGCCCCCGCTGGCCTCCACCCCATCCCCGAGGGGATCAGTGCCGCACCTGCCACGGTCGCTGGAAGGGCGATGAGCAGGGCCTGCCGCAACCGGTAGCCCGTGAGCGGATGCAGCCTCTTCGCCCGGGCGAGGGCCGCCCAGGAGAGGCCCGCGAACAGCGTCCAGGCCGCCACGGGCAGCCACACCGTCTCGAGCGAGATCCACCCGAGCCTCGCGAGGACGTCGTTCATGAATCCGCCGGGGCGGTCTCGTCGGGCAGCCCGTCCGACAGCCCATCGGGCAGGCCGTCAACCAGGTGCCGGATCCGCTCCCGGTCGGCCTCGGAGAGGTCTTCGCGGTGCACGAGGGCTTGGACCAGGGCGGTGGGCGAGCCGCGGAAGACCTTGTCGAGAAGGTTGCCGAGCAGTCCCGCGCGAACGTCGTCGGGAGACCGGTCGGCCGAGTAGACGTAGCTCGCGCCGTCGCGCTCGAAGCGCAGGAAGCCCTTGGCGGCCAGCTTCTTCATGACCGTCATGACGGTCGTGTAGGCCACTTTTCGCTGCGCCAGGATCCGCTCGTGAACGTCCGCCACGGTGGCTTGGTCGAGGTCCCAGACGTGGTGAAGGACTTCCATCTCGGTCTCGCCCAGCGGTGTGAGCGAAGGGCGCTGCGGATGGTCGGTCATGAGCATGGGGGTCGGCGGAGTGAAGGCGCGATGCCGCGCATACGATACGCATCATACTACAGGTATAGTATCTTGGCGCGCAATAGCTGTCCATCCGACGCATCGACATGGGCCTAGCCTCCGCCCTCCGTCGACAGCTCGAACTCCGCCAGCCCACCCGGATGCGTGATGACGAGTCTCGATCCGACGACGATCGCTCCCTGAGCCGACAGGAGGAGGTCCCGTTCGGCCTCCGCGAGGCTCTCCTCGAGACGGAGAAACCGGACCTGACGACCCTGAGGATCCGCGGTGAAACCAAGGATGCGTTCAGGCCGCCCTACCAGTAGTCCCACAACTCGACCGTCGGGCCGGGCGCTCACCGCTCGGACGCGCGGTGCGCCGAGGAAGGGCTGACCCTCTTCTCGCATGAGCTCCCGCGCCGCCTCGACCACAGCGTCCGCCTCGGCGAAAAGGGGTCCAGCGAGAGGAAGTCGAGCCCAGATCTCACCGCTCCACGAGAACCAGGAGAGTTCGCCGTCCGGATGCACGACGATCGGCCCCCGGCTCGAACTGATGAGGTGGTCGAAGCGAAGGGGTGTGTCGGCCGGCCCAGCGTCGGTTGGCCCACTCGCGAAGACCTCGATGGAGTCGGGCCCGGTTGTGAGCACGATCAGGCTGTCCGTACCGCGACTCCCGAGGTGAAACAGGCGACCGTTGGGACCCGCCGCAACGCCACCACCCAGCGCTGCCGGCTCGAGCGAGCGCTCCTCGACCACTTCGTCGGACTCGACATTCACGACCGTGGCCCGTCGAGTCCGGAAGTCCGCGATCGCGAGGTAGGGCCATACCCCTCCGGCCGTCATGGGCTGCCGGTATTCGCCGGGTCCTTCGCCCTCACGGCCGATGTGCCGCGACGTGCTGAAGAGGGAGTCGAACAGTGTGATCCGACCGTCGCCTGGCTCGGGCACGACGATCCGATCGCCGATCCACTGGGGTACCAACGGGTTGAAGAGAGGGACCGTGTCGATCGCGCTTGGGACCACCGCCGAGATCACGAGGGAGGCCGTGTCCCAATCCGTCAGCGCAACGCCCTCCCGGCGCTCCCGGGCATCACAGCCGGCTGCCAGGACGCCCGCACCCAGCAGGAAAGACGTGAGTCGTCGCACCCGCACAGCCCCTCCATCGTCCCATCACCCCATCCCGCCTCACCGGATCGCTGGACCCAGCCTCATCACGGTCACGATCGGGATATCGAACTCCCCCTCGCCAATGTACGCAACGAGGCCGTCCGGGCCGAAGGCGCTCGGCATGCCGAGGTCCCCCGCTGGGAGGGTGCCCACGTAGCTCCCGTCCATCCGCACGAGGTCGATAGGGCCGTCCCGCGAGAACGCCTCGTCGTAGCGCTGCACCCAGATGGTGCCGGTCGGCGCGACCGACATCCGGGAAACGGCGGGTATCTCGTGGTGGAAGCGCAGCTGCTCGACCTGCTCGCGGGCGAACTGCTCTTGCTGCTGGGGGCTGAGCGGCGAGGAGCCGGATCCCCCCAGGGAGATGGAGAACGACTGCTCCCCAGAGGCGATCGCCTCCATCTGACGCTCCTTCTCGTCTTCGATCATGCGATCCGTGACGGGCGTGGCCCCGATCGAGGGACGACGCAGGGTGGAGCGCGCGCGTCCCGTCGGGTCGAGCAGCTGCACCTCGTAGGTTGCCGAGTCGACCACCGCCAGTCCGCCGTCCGGGAGCACGCCCATCCAGAGGTTGGGTTCCCAGATCGCCGGCCGAAGCGAGCCGAGGTTGTTGAGCGAGATGGCGCCCCCCGACTGGAGGAGGTCCCCAGCCCCGCCCGCCGGCACGGGACGCCACGCTTCGTAGAAGAGCTCGCGTTCGCCCCGATCGGTATCCGTCCGGTAGATGGGCCGCCCGGTCGGCGCGTCCACATTCCCGTCGAGCGAGAAGGCGATAGCACGCGTCTGTCCCCCGCCCTCGAAGAAGGCCGATTCGCTCGGGTGGGGGAGGATCGCGCCGAAGGACTGCATCCGCACGGCATCGACGGGGATCGAACGGAGGTACTCACCCTCATCATCGAACAGCTGGAAGGCCCGGTTGCGCAGATCGACTACGGCAACGGTGCCGTCGCCGAGCACCGCAAGGGCCAGGGCGAGTCCGAACTCACCGGGGCCCTCGCCGGGTCGACCGAATTCCTGCACCTGGCGCCCGTCCTGAGACACCACGCTGACCCGCCCGCGGTCGCTGTCCAATACGTACAGCCGCCCGTCTCGATCGAAGGCGACGCTGGCGATGCGGGAGAAGTTCTCCCACTCGTCTCCGTCGATCCTCCCGATCGAGTACAGCTCGGTCGCCTCGGGAGCGAGCGGGGTGTCCGCTGCCGGGAGCTGCTGGCCGATTCCGGCCGAGGGCAGGGCGAGCGCGCTACCGACCGCGACGGTGAGGGCCAGCGTCGCGGTGTCCGACACGATGGAAGAGCGAGAACGAGGGTACATGGGCGGGGAAGGGCAGAGGGGACGAACCGATCGTCAAGGACTGATGCCCCCCGCCCCGGATACCGTTGCCTGCCCCGCAGCAGGAGCCCACCGGCCCCCGAGCCGGGCCCTCGAGCCGGCCCCTACGAACCCCGCCCCCTCCCTACCAGCGCACGTGGCCGAAGTCCCACGTCGGGCTCACCCACACCCCGGCCCAGAAGGGCTCGAGCCACTGCGCGCTCGACATCCCGATCGGGCTACCGGGAGGCATACCGGGCTGACCCGGAGCGGCGCCGGCTTCCATCGGCCGCTCGAGGAATCGCTCGATCTCGTTGGCCATGGCGAAGTCCATGGCCTGCTGGGTGCGATCGTCGATCTCTCGGTCCTCGAGCATGTCGTGCAAACGATCGAGCTCGTGGCTCGCGATCGCCCGCACCTGGGGCATGCCCGCCGAACCCGACAAGCGCATGAGGTGCGATACGTAGGACTGCTGCACGACGCGATTGATTTCGCGCGCGTAGGCGTTGCCGTTCTGGTAGTTCATGATCTCGCCACTCAGGCGATCGAGAACCATCTGGAGGGAGGGCAGGTCGACGTCCATCGACGACTGTTCGACCAGCCGGGCGGCGCGCTCGGCGTTCAGCAGGAAACGCAGCGTGGCGTCGGCGGCCGCGGCGGCCGGCGACACGGCGTCGAAGGTGGAGCCCGTCCACTTGCGGAACAGCTCGGACCCGCCGCCGAATCCCGGGGGACGCGGAGGCAGGATCTCCAGCACCGCGTCGGGCACCATGAGCTCTTCGGGTTCGAGCGTGCGCATGAGCGCATCGAGCGCGCGCATCTGTACGTCGGCCGGCACGCGGCGCAACGGCTCCTGTCCGTCGCCCCGCAGGGCGTAGGTGTAGTACTGCCCGCCCACCACCTTGGTCGTGGCCTCGGCCTGGTAGCGATGGTGGAGGTAGAGCGGCACGAGCACGTCTTCGAGCAGCGCCATCGGCTCGCCCTCCTTGATCGCCTCGACCCCGAAGTCGTCTAGGGCCGCGCGCCGCACGTCCATCATGCGATTCAGCTCGGTCGCCGCGTCGGCGCCGTTGTCCCACAGGTGGTTGCCGGGATGTGCGCTGCTGGCGGGTCGTGCGTCCTGGTCGGTCAGGAAGCTGATGCCGCGCTCCGCCGCGTCCATCAGGATCGCGTCGAGGGCCTCGCGATCGTCGCCGCCCCCCGGGAACTCACGGTAGCCCCAGTTCACGGCCACCTTGTCCCACTCGCCGATGCCCTCGTCGTAGGGGTCCGAGAGATCGATTCCGCCGCCGCCGAGGCTCGAGCGCGGATGCGGGTAGTCCATGACCGACTGCCGCCCCGCGTCGCGTTGCGCGCTCGACAGGAAGTTGTGGCTCAAGCCGATCGTGTGGCCGATCTCGTGTGCCGACAGCTGGCGAATCCGGTGAAGCGACATCGCCATCACGTCGTCGGGGTCTTCGTCGCCGCTGAGGTAGGGCGAGGTGAGGCCCTCGCCGAGCATGTAGTCCTGTCGCACCCGCAGCGACCCGAGCGTGACGTGCCCCTTCAGGATCTCACCCGTGCGCGGGTCGGCGATCGAGTTGCCGTAGCTCCACCCGCGCGTGGACCGATGCACCCACTGCACGACGTTGTAGCGGGCGTCCATGGGGTCGGCCGTGTCGGGAAGAATCTCCATCCGGAAGGCGTTCGAGAAGCCGGCGGCCTCGAAGGCCTCGGCCCACCAGTCGCCCCCCGTCATGAGCGCCGTGCGAACCGGCTCCGGGGTTCCCGGATCGAGGTAGTAGACGATCGGCTCCACCGGGTCGCTGACGGCCGCGTCCGGGTTGGCCTTCTCGAGCCGATGGCGGCGGATGTAGCGCTTGACCAGGGGCTCCTGGATCGGCGTGGCGAAGTCGTACCAGCTGACGCCCCCGTATCCTCCGCGGGGGTCGAAGGCGCGCGGCGTGTACGACCCGAGTTCGGGCAGCTGCACGAACGAATGGTGCTCGCGCACGGTGATGGCACGTCCGTCTGCGGCCACGCTGCTCACGAGGCCCCCGGGCTGGTCGGTGGTGAAGGTGAGGCTCACCTCGACCTCGGTGTTGGTCGGAAACACACGGGTGCGTTCGCGATACGGCGTGCTGCGCGAGGCGTCGAGCCGGTACGTGCCCTGGTTTGAGCGCCGGAGCGTGCCGATCACGTTATGCCAGTCGCGCATGAAGAAGTCGGTCGCATCGACGAGGACGCGATCGCCCGTCACCGCGGCGACCGTCCACCCCCAATGCACCGCCGACGGGAAGCCGTCGCGGACCGACTTCTCTTCGAGCGGGTCGTCGGTCACCGCGCGGTAGGTGAGGTTGGGCTCCTGCATGAGGATCTTCGGGCCCACCCGGTTGAACACGACGACCCGCGATCCCCCGAGATCGCCCCGGTTCAGCCCCAGGTCGTTTTGGCCGAATCCCGCGGGGAGCGACGTGTAGTGCAGGATCTGTTCGTTCCAGCGCGAGATCTCGAGCCAGAGTTTGCCCTCTTCGTCGTCCCAGTAGACCGGCATGAAGCCGTCGAGCTTCTCCATGCCCTCGGTCTTCTCCTCGATGGTCGGCGGGCCATCGGAGTCGTCGTCTTGTTGGGACGAGCCGGGGGCGGCGACGAGGAGGGCGGGGAGGGCCGCGAACAGGCCCACGAGACGACGAAGTCGCATGAGGGGTCTCCGGGGGAGCACGGTGGCGCGTCTGGATCGATCCGGGTCGCGCAATCTGGCTTGGCGTCTCACACCACGCCACCCGGCCGTGTAGCCCGACGAGGCGGGTGCGGCCTGGTCAGCCTCCGGTGGCCGGCCCCTCACCCCGCATCGCCGCGGCGTGGGCGGTATCGAGCACCTCGCGGAAGAGCTCCAGGGGGAGGGCTCCCGGAAGGGGGGCGTATCCGATGACGAAGAACGTCGGGGTGCCCCGCACGCCCGCCTGCTGCGAAATCCGCGTTCCCGAGGCGATGCGGTCGTCGCGCATCCCCGACTCGACGCACTGGCTCCACCGGGGCATGTCGAGGCCCAACTCTTCGGCCATGGCCGTGAGATCCGCCTCGGCCTGGTTGCTGTTCTTCCACACCGACTGGTCTCTGAACAAGCGGTCCTGCATCTCCCGGAAGCGACCCTGCTCGGCGGCGCACTCACCGGCCTGCGCAGCCTCTTCGGCGTTGGGGAAGATGCCCAGGATCATGGGCACGTACTTCCAGTACACCTTGCCCGTCTCGACGTATTCCTCCTCGAGAGTGGGCCAGATCTCTTCGTGGAACTTGCGGCAGTAACCACAGCCGAAATCGCTGAACTCGACGAGCTGCACGGGGGCCGCGGGATCTCCCATCGTGTAGCCCAAGTCCTCGAGGGGCACCGGGCGAGACGGGGCCGCGAGGCCCTGGCCACCCGACGGTGCCGCGACACTCGAGGAGATCAGATTCGCCGTGGTCTCGTCGGTCTCGCGCTGTTCCTCCTGCGCGCACGCCGCGAGCCCGACCGCCAGTGCGGCGCCGATCGCGAGACCGCTCCGGGCGAGAAGACTCCGCTGGCTTGGCATCATTCCACCTCGAGGGTGAAGGCCTGGCCGAGGTCGGCCAGAACCGCGGTGAGCTGGGCGAACCATCCGCCGATCATCAAGACGCCCAGGACAATGAGGATGGCACCGGCGCCTCGTTCGATCCAGGGAAGCCATCGCGAAATCCGCTTCGTACCGGCCAGGAACCAGTTGAAGGCCACCGCGGCGACGACGAAGGGAATCGCGAGTCCCAGCCCGTAGGTACCCAGCAGGGCCGTACCCTCGACCATCGTGGTTTCGAGCCCGGCGTACAGCAGGATCGAGGCGAGCACCGGACCGATGCAGGGGGTCCAACCGGCGCCGAAGGCAACGCCCACGAGCACGGATCCGATCCACCCGGACGGCTTCGACGACAGGTGCACGCGGCGCTCGCGGGTGACCCCTGGCAGCCGCAGCCACCCCAGCATGTGCAGCCCGAAGAGTACGATCAGGACACCCCCGGCCCGGGTCAGCCAGGGCAGCCATTGCCCGATCGATCGACCGAGTGCCGAGGCGGTCATGCCGAGTGTCATGAAGACGAGCCCGAATCCCGACACGAACAGGAGCGAGTGGAGCACGGCTCGCCCGCGCGCGCGCGCCACGTCTCCGGTGCGCAGCTCGTCGAGCGTCATCCCCGACACGAAGGTGAGATAGCCGGGCACGACGGGCAGCACGCAAGGCGACAGGAACGACAACAGCCCCGCCACGAAGGCGAGGCCGAACGAGACGTCCACCTCGAAGGCCGGCATGGACGCTAGCGGTCCATCAGAAGCTGAACTGCTGCACGAGCCGCTTCTCGGTGTTGCCCTCGCCCTCGAGGAGTACGTCGACCTCGATGTGCTGCTCGATCCCGCTTCCCTTCAGCTTCTTGCGCAGGAGCTGGTCGATCTGGAAGACCCCCGCCGAGTTCGACATGTCGACACGGAGCCGAATCGGCCGCTCCTGCCCGGGGTCGATGTGCACCGCCTCGATGGCGGCGGCGGAGACGGAGTGGATCGACAGCGACCCCGCTTCGAAGGGGATCCGCGACCGCCCCTTGGCCATGTCGAGTGCGTCGGCGATCCGGACCACGCCGGCCTCGACCGTGAGGGGGCGCCCACCCGAGCGATGCGAGATGATCGCGTGCAGGATCTCCGACGAGATCAGCGCCGCCGTAGGGGGGTCGTACACCTCGGGCAACAGCTCCTTCAGCTTGTCGCGCGCGAGGAAGAGCGAAAACGACTCGTGGTCGTCGCGGTGGATCGACATGCCGATGTCGTGCAGGAGCGCGGCCATGGCCACGACGACTTCGGCGTCTTCGCGCTCGAGCCCGTAGTTCTCCTGGACGCCCGTCTTCACGCCCGCGTCCATCAACAGCCGCAGGAGCCGCACGGCGATGTTGAGCACGATCTTCACGTGGACTGGACCGTGGTCGGTCATGCGCAACCGCTCGATCGCGTTGACGTTGGCCGCGATCCAGAACCCGTAGAGCTCGGTGTCGGCGTTCACGCGCTCCATGAGCGTGTGGAGCGCCGGGTTGTGGCGATCGGGCACCGTCATGTGGATCCGATCTGCGAAGCGGTCCTGCGGGGTTTCAGCCATTCGACTCTCGCTGGGCGGCCCAGGCTTCCTGCCAGGCGCCGGGTTCGATCTCGGCGCCGTCTACGACCACGACCGTGCCGACGATCTTGTCGTGCACGCACTGCCGGTTCGAATCCCAGAAAACCTGGACGAAGCCGAGGGTTCCCGTGGCGATGCCCGCCACGTACCCTCCCGCGCGCTCGAACGACGACCACCAGGTGAGCGGGGCGCCATCGAGGCGCAACACCCGGAGGCCCATGAGCTTTTTCCCGACCGTGCGCCCGCCCGTCAGCGTCAGCGCCATCGTGAAGTAGACGCTCCACAGCCCGATGGCCGACCCGGCCTGTTCCCAGATGTCGCGCAGCAGACCGCGGAAGCCGCCGGCGCCCGCCGCGATCGCGGCCTCGGCTTGATCGGCCCGCCGCTCCGTGCGCGCGAGGTCGCGCCGGGTGTCGAGCAGTCGGTCGGCCAGGGTTTCGATCGAGTCGCCGGCGAACTCGCCGGTCATCCGCTCCGAGAGGATCGCGAAGGCGCGGTCGTCGAGGGCGGCCTGGAGCTCGGCGGCGGGATCAGGCGCGGGCGCCTCAG
>JANQNV010000135.1 GCA_028279425.1 Longimicrobiales bacterium
CTCGAGCTCATCGAGCCGCGCCGACTCGTGTCGGAGTCGCCTCCGCTCACCCACCCATCGCACGATCGACCCCGGCGAGGGCCGTGCACCGTCGGGGCCGCCCGGACGCATGGCCGCGGCTTCGTGAACGAACTCCCGGTCGCGGCGCAGTCGGTGGAACGGGTGGCCGTTGGCACGGACCGTCTCCTCCACGTCGGCGTGACTGAGGTAGGTGACGCGGTGCCCGGCGTCGACGAGTCGTCGGCTCAGCTCCAGGCTGGAGTTGAGCGTACTCGACATTCCGTTGGTGATGTAGACGACGTGCGGCATGCAGAGAAGGTATCGGCCGGCGGGCTCAGGATCCCACCCCGAAGCGCACCGCCGCCGTCAACGAGGTGGGCGACACGCGGCCTGCGCCGAGAGCCAAGCGACCGCGGCAAGGAGTGGGTCGGCGTCCGCTCCGCTCACGACCTCGTCGGGAGGGATGACGGACCCGTACTCGCTCCGTTCTCGGTCGGCGAAGACCGAGGTGGTGAGGAGCATCATCGCTCCGTCGGAGAGCTCGACGCTCGAGTTGGCCGTCGATAGACCCGCGGTGCCCTCTCCGAAGCTGCGGGTGAGGGGCCTTTTCCGGAACGCGACGACGATAGCCTCGCCCGAGCTGGCGGTGGAGGGCCCGGTGAGGACCGCCACGGGCGGGTTGGGACGCTGGAGGGAATACGGGGTCGAGACGGTCACCGTCGCCTGGCCGCCGTTGATCGCAGACCCGTCTCGGTAGCTCCAGGGCGACCCCTCACCTGTCGGGGGGATGAAATAGCCGGCTGTGCCCTCGCCCAAGACCGGCCCGAGGCCAGCCAGCATGGGCCACATGTTGCCGCCCGTGTTTTCGCGCAGGTCGACCACCCAGCCGCAGGCCCCCTCGGCGTCGAGTGACGAAATCAGCGCGTGGATGTCGTCGGCGAAGGTGCGGCCCGCCTCCTCACCACCGGCGCCGAAGCCGGGAATGGTGAGGTGTCCGAACCGGCCCGCGACGAGTTCGCCGGTCGCGCCGGGGCCTTGGGTCGCCGCATCGGCGGAGCGGTTGCGCCATGCCTCGACCGAGGCCGGCGGCATGAAGAAGGAGTGGCGGTCTCCCAGCCTGCGGAGCGCCCCGCGGACCACATCGTGGACGTCGGCCGCCGAGGTCGCGCCTCTCGCCTCGTCGTGCGCCCTCTCCCGGAAGGAGGGCCAGTCGATCTGGTCGGCCCGAATCGACCTCGCCTCCATGAGGTCGAGAGCCCGATCGAGGTACGCGGCGGCACTGTCGGAGGCGGGGGCGAGCGCCGACTCCGCCACGGCTTCGATCGCGAGGGCGTCGTACCAGGCCGTGCCGGATCCCGGCATGAGGGCGCCGAGGACGATCCGATCTGCGTCGTCGCCCACGGCGGCCGTTATGGAAAACGCGGCCCAGTCGGAGGTCCCTGTGGCGCCTCGCCCGGCCATGTTGTCGAGATACAGGACATCGCGGTCGGTCGCGTCGAGTCGAATCCAGAGTCCGGCGTAACCCGACTCGACGGACTCGGTCCGGATCCGACCGGTGAGCGTGAGGCGCTGACCGCGAAAGGGGGCCGCGTCGAGCGACTGCGTGGCCACGCCGAAGCCACCGCCGTCGAGCTTCTTCATGCGCAGGCTGAGCCCGGCGTCGAATGCCACCGTGGAGTCCAACCGAATCTCATACCCCTGACCCCCGACGCCCCACTCCGCGGGGTGGTCCGGTCTGACCTCGGATCGCACCTCGAACGAGCCGTTGGCAAGGTTCTGAGCCGAGGCGTTGAACGGGAAGAGGACGAGGGCGGCGCCGAACACCAGGAGTCGGACGAGCCTGGCAGCCATGGTCTAGCGTCGCCCCTACAGGGTCGAACTGTCGAAGACCAGGGTGGTCGGCGGGCCCAGCGGATCCTGGTTGGGATCTACCCCGGTGAGTTCGAGCACCTTCGACTTGAACCATGTGTCGAAGGGGCTCTCCGATACCTGATACTCGGCGGCGACGACGTTGGCTTCTCGGCCGTCGAGTTCGGTGACCACGATCGCCCAGCGCCCCTGGGGCGTCTGCTGGATGTGCCAGGTTTCGCGCGCAACGGAGTGGCTGGTCAGGAAGGCGAGCATGTCCGAGGCTCGATTCGCACGCAGGTCTTCGGCGAACCTCTCGAGTTGTGTTTCCTCCGTGTCCCTGAGGGGAAATGCTCGTACGATCCGGGTCATGGGGTCGACTCCTGACGGGGGTGGCTTGCGCGACGGCTGCGACGAGCCTTCAGGGTGGGCAGGGTCGTAGGTTTTCCGCAACCGTTTTCCGTCGATCGTCAGCCGGCGCCCTCGACCACACGCAGCCGCACCACGTATTGGACTCCGAGCTCGTCTCGGACCGTACCGTAGAGGTGGTGGCCCACCGTCAGCAGCGGCTCGAAACTGTCCGGTACGGCGAGGGGCCCGAGGTAGCGGCCCTCCCGATCGAAGACGTCGAATACCGGGGCCGCGACAGCTCGAACGTCGAGTTGTTCGAGATCGAGGGGAGTCATCTCGGACACCCGCTTGGCGCGCTGTACCCAGATCGATTCGTCTGGCCCCGCGAACAACGTCGCGAAGGTCGGATAGTGGTCGGCGTACTCGAGCGACCTGAGCATCCGATCGGTGGCGGGAGACGGTGGGGAATCCGCGTAGACGTCTGCGAGGCGGGCGCGGAAGTCACCTTGCTCGGCGTCGGTGAAGGGCCGGCGCTGCGAGGGGGTGTGGACGACGCGTTCGAGGCGTCCTGACGCAGTCCGGACCTCGAAGCGGAGGTGCGATGTACGGCCCGTCACGAGCCGGCCATCCGTGGTCACCACCCACATCGGCTCGGCTCCGAACAGGGTCATCTGCGGGATGCCCTCTCGGATGACCATCGCCTCACCGACGGGGGTCGACGCGAGGGTATCGGCGGCGTTCTCCCGGTCCTTCCGGGTGAGGATGAGGATTCGGTCCGTGCGCAGTTCCTGCACGAGCGTGCCGTCGGGCATCATGCCCCAGGCGAGGGGGATGCCCGGCCCGGTGATCGGAAGCGAGCCCGAAGGGTCGCCGCGAGGCCCGTACAGCTGCACGCGTCCGTTCCGGGAGTCGGGTACGAAGATCGTGTCGCCGGCTCCGATGAGGATGGCCGACGGCCGGGCCAACTCACCCGGGCCCTCTCCGGCGCGGCCCATGGATCGGAGGTGCGCCCCCTCGCCATCGAAGACCCGGATTTCGCGTCCATCGAGGACATGGATCGCCCCGGTGGCGTCCACCGCGACGCCGCCGACCTGCTCGAACTGATGGGCCCGGTCGCCCGCCGCCGTCCCGATGCGGAGGTCTTCCTCGAGACCCCAGCGGGTCTCGTCAGTCCACATCCCCGTCGGAGCGTTCGTGACGACCACGATGCCGGCGCTGTCGCGCATCTGCCCAGCCCACTCACCCGCCGGACGCGAATCGACCTGACATCCGGCGACGAGCGTGGCGCCTGCGAGGATGGTGAGCCGCCGAACGGGTGCCATCACTCCACCGACCGCTTCACAGCCTCGAGGAAGGCGCTCCGGTGCGACGACAGCACCGGGTCGGTGGGCTCGGGCCAGACCCCGTGTGTGGCCACGACGAGATCCGCCGCCGGGTCGATGTGGATGAGCTGCCCGAAGATCCCGAAGGCACTGTAGCTGCCGTCGTCGTGCAGCCACCAGAAGTACCCGTAGCCGGGATATGCCGGCGAAGGTGTGGTGGACTCGTCCATCCATCCCTCCGGGAGGATGCGGTCCCCCGAGGGCACGACGCCGTCGGCCAGCGCGAAGAGACCGATGCGCGCGTAGTCCCGCAGCGTGGCCGAGATGCAGCAGCCTCCGTGTTCGGGGCCACTCGCTTCGACCAGCCGCCAGTTCGCGTCGGCCTCCATCCCGAACGGCTGCCAGACCTTCTGGTGGAGATAGCTCGCCAGGTTGTTGCCGATCGCGCTGCGTAGCACGGCTCCCGCGAGGTGGGTCTCGCCGGTGCTGTAGTTGAAACGAGCCCCTGGTTCCGCCGCGCGCGGCTTGCCGCCGTAGAAGCGCAGGCGATCGAGATTGGGAAGGCCGATTTCACGGCTTACGTCGGCGGTCGGGTCGGTGTAGTCCTCGTTCCACTCCACCCCGGAGCTCATCTGTAGAAGGTCTCGAACACGCACGCCTTCGTACGAGGACCCGCGCAGCAGCGGCACGTAGTCGGTCACGAGATCGTCCACGCTCCCCACGTAGCCGTCGTGGATCGCCGCGCCGAAGAGGAGCGACACCACCGACTTGGCCACGGAATACGAGACCCACTTCGTATCGGCGGTGTGATCGCCGGAATAGCGCTCCAAGACCACCTGGCCTCGATGCACGACGATGACGCCGGCCATATGGTTGTGTTCGATGAAGGCGTCGAGGTCGTAGTCGACGGCGCCCACCGTGTAGGTGATGTCTTCGAGAGGGGTTCGGGAGGCCGGAAGGGCGAGGGGCGCGTCGGAGAACGGCACCGGCCTCGTATCGAACAACACGTCGTAGTTCGGGAACCCGGCACGCTGCTGTGCGGGTGTCCAGAACAACACGCTGTCAGGGTGTCCGAAGGCGAGCGCGGGGGTACGAGGCGCATCGTCGGCCGGGGAGGGCTGGCAGGAGCACAGCCCGACTACGAGCATGCCTGCCGCTGCGGCGGTAGATTTCTGAAGGTTCACCGGCATACCGTCCCGTCAGCGGGTCAAGGCGAGCAGTTGGATGTGCTCGACGTCCAACTCGTCTCGGTTCTTGCCGAGGATCCAATCGGTTCCGATTCGGAACACCTTGAAGCCCGGCGGGAGCGTCACCGACCCGAGCCATTCCCCGGATGGATCGAATACCTCCCAGTTCGCCGGCTCCGACGCCTCGTGAAGGCCGCGGAACGCCTCGAGCCAGACGCTGCCGGTCGCATCGACCACCAGGTCCTGGTAGCCGGGGCGGTGGGTCCGCTCGGGCTGCGCGTCCTGGATCGCTCGGGAGAACGGGTCCGGGGGCACCGAGTCGGGAAACCAGGTGCTCAGCTCGCCGTCGATGTCGGCCTGGGTGAGGGCCAGGTCGTACCCCGGCACGCGCGCGATGCGTCGCTGGCCCCGTGGTCCGAAGACCTCGAACGACACGCTGTCGGACGACCCGAGGTAGACTGCGCCCCCCCTCGCCTCCATCCGACCGCGCTTGCCCCACAAGGCTGCCGCGTCGCCCATCTCGAACACGACCGATTCGTTTCCTTGAATCGTGGTCAGGGTGTCGATGACGACGCCCGCTGAATCGACCTGCACGATCGGGTGGCTCCACCGCCGTAGCCCGACGTCATCGCCGAAGCCGGTGAAGTCCGTGGCCATCCCGACGTAGCCGGTTGCGCCGGTGAGCTGGAACAGGGGTCTCAATCGAGCCGAGCCGTCGAGCGTGACGATGCGGCCGAGGGTTCCGTCGGGGGCGAAGATGGTGATCCGCGCCGCCCAGAAGTCGTACGCGAGGATCGAATCTCCCGGCAGAATCTGCAGTTGATCGAGGCGGTTGAACTCACCGGGCCCCTCGCCATTGCCCCCGAGAGTTCGGACGTGCTCCCCGACGGGCGAAAACACCCGCACTTCGTCGCTCCCGTCGTCCGCCACGACGATCGAGCCGTCCGAGAGTCGATCGGCATCGGTCGCGCCGAAGAACTCGTACTCTGGTCCGCCGCGGTCGGCGGCGAGATCGAGGATCGGCTCGAAGTCGGCCCGCCATCCCTCGCCTTCGGCCCAGGCCGGTAGTACGGACTCCACGACGGTGACTCCAGCGCTGTCCCGCACGGGCTCCGCCGAGAGTCGGTCCTCGTCGTCGTCGCTGGCGCACGCGAGCGCGGTCGCAAGAAGCGCGGACGCCACGAGTGTCCGAAACCACCTGTTGTCCGTTCGTCCCATCCTCGCCTCCCCGCGACCCACATGTTGACTCTGGCGCTCTACGACCCGGCGCTCGCCTCATAGACGTCGAGCTCGCGCAAACGACCGTTCTCGAATCGCATGACGTGCACGAATTGCCCCTCGGTCACGGCCTGCGTGGCCTTCGTCACTCGACGCACGTCGATCAGCGCCACGACCGCATCTCCGACGTTGTCGAGGGCCGTGACCTCGAAGCGTTCCAGGCTCACCTGCGACATCCGGTCGGCGTATGCTTGCACGCTCCCGACTCCACGAAGCACGCCGTGGAAGGGTGAGCCCGGGCCGTGCGTTCTCCACTCGATCTGGGGGTGCAGTCCGGAGAAGATGGCTCCCGCGTTGCGCGCCGCGAGCGCCGCGTACAGGTGCTTCGCCCGGTCCACATTCGTCATGTCTCGCCCCTTTGTTGGGCTCGGGTGCGCGCAGCAGGTGTGCCTCGCGTTTGCCTGTGACTCGTAGCGTGCATTCGGCTAGGTCGATGTGCAAGCCGGACTCCGAGCAGGGTCGCGGCCCCCCTCGTTGATTCTCGCCGACGAGCCGACGGCGGCTCTCGATGCGGAGCGTGGCCGTCAGGTCATGGAGCTCTTCCAGGGCATCGCGGCCGAGCAGGGCGCGTGCGTCATCGTGGTCACCCACGACTACCGGGCGCTGGAGCAGTTCGACCGGCTGTTGGAGTTGGACGACGGGCGGCTCACCGAGGCGACGCGGGCAACTGAGCCGCTCGCTCACGGAGATGTCGCTCGAATGCGCGAACCTTGAGCGGCGGCTCGGTCCCCGGGGTCCGAAGCATGTAGACCGGTTCGAAGTCCGGGAGTTCCCGTTCGGGGAAGAGGTCGACCAGGCGGCCGTCGTCGAGGTAGGGATGCGCCACGGTGCGCGGCAGGTATCCAACACCCAGTCCGGCCAAGACGAGTTCGAGTAGCGTGCGGCCATCGTCGACCGTGACCCGACCTTCGACCGAAACGGTGTGCACCTCATCGCCTTCGCGATACGCCCAGGTGGAGATGTCGTAGTCGGGCGAGCGGTAGACCACCGCGGGCATGTGCTGCAGCTCGGCAGGGTGCCGGGGGTGCCCAGTGCGTCGAAGAAGGTCGGGCGTCGCGACGATGCAGACGGCGTTGTCCATCAGTTTGGTCGCGACCAGGTGGCCTTCGACGAGGAGTCCGACCCGAACAGCGACGTCGAGACCCCGTCGCGTGAAGTCGAGCGGACCGTCGTCGAGGGCGAGGGCGACCTGCGCGGTCGGGTGTTCGTCGAGGAAGGATTCGATGGCCGGTTGGACCAGAGGGGGCCCGAGGTGGACCACGCTGCTCACGCGGAGCACGCCGGTGACCCCTCCTCGCAACTCGTCGAGGCGCGACCTCAGCGTATCCAGGGTCACTGCCACCTGCTTCCCCGAATCGAGCGCGATGGCCCCCGCGTCGGTCAGGCTCATGGTGCGCGAGGTACGGTTCAGCAGCGTGAAGCCGAGGTCGGCCTCCAGCGCGCGGACGCGGCGGCTCACGGTCGAATGGCTGACGTTCAGGGTCCTCGCTGCACCCGAAAACCCTCCGGAGTCGACAACGAGGCGAAAGATGGAGAGGTCGTGGGCGAGGTCCGGCATCGCGGAAGCGATTGTGCGTGGGGTGCACAGATTGTGTGTCGGTCTGTCGCTTCTGTGCACTCTAGCGGCGCGCTAGCGTGATGGTCAAGGACATCTACGACCAGAAGCCGGGGGAAGATCGTGGCCAATCTCATCAGTCTCCAGAACACACCCGATGACCCGTCGATCACTCGGAGCGAGACTCGCTTTCGCTCGGAGGGTGACGACCTCGCTGGACTCGTCTTCGCGCCCTCCGACGCCGCCGCTCCGTTGCCGGCGGTCGTGGTGACGGGAGCGTGGACGACGGTGAAGGAGCAGATGGCGGGCACCTACGCACGAGAGCTGGCCCGCCGCGGCTTCATCGCCCTCGCCTTCGACTTCCGTGGTTGGGGTGAGTCCGAGGGTCGTCCTCGGTTCGTGGAGGACCCGGCCTCGAAGACCACCGATATCGGGGCGGCGATCCGGCACCTTCGTACCCATCCGCTGGTCGACCCGGCTCGCGTATTCGGCCTGGGGATCTGTGCCTCGGCGGGCTACATGGCGAAGGCGGCCGCACATCCGGGGGCCGTCGAGGCGCTCGCGTTGGTGGCGCCCTGGCTCCACACACCCGAGATGGCCGTGTCGATCTATGGAGGGGCCGACTCGGTCGCTGCCCTTCGCTCGGTCTCCGCCGCGTCGTTGGCGATGGCGGAGGGTCGCGCCATCGTCGCCGCCAGTACCACCGATGCGTCGGCACCCATGTTCAATGCCCCCTACTACACCGAAGCGGACCGCGGAATGATCGACGCGTACGACAACGCGTTCAACGAGCTCTCCTGGGAGCCCTGGCTGACGTACGACGCGTTGGCTTCCGCCGGCGAGGTGGCCGTGCCAACCCTGGTCGTCTGCTCCGACGACGCTGCCCTACCGGCAGGCGCAAGGGCGTTCGCGGAGGTCGTGGGTGGGCGGCTCGAAGAGCTTTGGATCGATGGAGCGACCCAGTTCGACTTCTACGATCGGGCCGACATCGTCCAGGCATCCGCGGATCGGGTCGCCCGACACTTCGGGGGTGAGCGATGAATCGGGCGGACGTCGCCAACGCGATCTACGAGTTCTTCGAGGCGGTCGACGCTCAGGATTGGCCGGCGCTGCGAGCGGCGATGACCAGCCCGATCCATATCGACTACTCGAGTATGGGTGGTGGGGCACCCGCGGGGCTTTCTGCCGAGACAGTCGTCGAGGGATGGGCGCAGTTGCTCCCGGGATTCGACCACACCCACCATCAGCTCGGGCAGCTCCACATCACCGTGGATGGCAGCGCGGGCGCCGTGCGCGCCTACGTGGTGGGGGTGCACCTGATCGGTGACCGGGACTGGACGGTGGTCGGAACGTACGACATGACCTGGACGGAGTCGGCTGGCCGCCCTCAGCTCTCGAGTCTGCGGCTGAACTTCAAGTATCAGACCGGCGATTCCGCGTTGCCGGATGAGGCGAGGGCTCGAGTCGCCGACTGACGGCGCCCCCCTACCGCCGTAGCGGATCGCTCGGATCCCGGCTCGTCAGCACACGCAGAAGACGGCCGCGGTAGGCGGTCATCGACGCCACCGGCGGCACGCGATCACGACCGACGACCGGGGGCCCAGGCACGCGGAGTTCCCACTGGCTCACCACCCATCCGACGTCGGTCGGGGCCAGCTCCACGAAGCCGCCGAGACGAGGATCGGGGCGGTACCGCCAGGGGTGTGAGGTGAAGGTGTACTCGATGACGGGAAGGCGACCTTGGTCGAGCGGGAGCGCCAGCACGCCCTGGATATCTCCCTCGCCTTCCTGGGATCGAGGTGCGTATTCGATTTCGAGATATCCCTGACGTTCCTGGGTCTCCGGAAGTCGGTAGCAATGCGACGCGATGAACTCCGGCGACAACAATACTCGCGCGTCCGGTGCGTAGTACATGACGCGGGTCTCGCTCTCCTCGACCACGAAGCCGTCACTCATGAGGACCGCGGGTTCGGCGGTCTCGAAGGGGACGGCCTTCGAGGTGAAGACGGTGTCGGTGAGCATTCGCGCTACCTCGTCGCCCGTGGACGACAGCTTCGTCTCTGAGTACTCCACCTCGAAGCGCCGGGGCCGATCGGGGTCGATGTACTGAAGGGACTCCAGGAGCGGCCGAAAGCGCGCCCATGCCTGGGCGAGGTCCTCGTCGCGTGGGTCCGCGGGGCATTGATCGACGGCCTCGACGGCGATCCCTTCGATCGGGATGGCGGCCACGGGCATGAGCAGCTGCAGACGTTCGCTCTCGTCGTGATCATTCAGATCGAGGGTGACGACGCCCAATCCGATGCGTTCCGCTCGAATTCGAACCGGTGCCTCTTCCCCCTGAACTCGAATCGTAAAGCGGCCCTGGTCGTTGGTGAGGCGGCTGGCGATGACTCGATCGTCGGCATCGAGAAGAAGGACCAGCGCCAGGCTGACCGGCTCGAGCGAACCTTCGTGCAACACGGCGCCACGGAGGGACTGCGCCGCGGCGTTGGCGGGCAGGAGCAGGGCGACCAGCGTCCCCAAGACGCAGCGCGGGATCCTCACGGCGGCGGCGCGCCGATCCAACGCACCCGATATCCGAAGGCTCCGGCGAGCCACTCGATCGTCAGCTCAGCCACCTCGCCCACCGATTCGTTCCCGTTCAACAACAGCTGCTTGGCCATGCCGCGCAGTATACCCGGGCTTCGCCGATGCGACCATCTTTTCGGGTGGTTGCGGGTTCATCGCTCGAGCCGGTCGTACCAGGGGTGACCGGGATGCGACCGCTCGAGCGCGCTCCGAAGCCAGCGCCGCCCGCGCGCGGTCAGGTGTGCGACCACATGCCCGAAGTCGTCGGCGGGGCTCATCGAGGTCCCTCGAAGAACTGGAGCCCTTTGTGAACGAGAGTTCGCGGCCAGGCCGGCTCACGCTCGCTGAAGAACCGCCGCACGAGGTCGACGTGGGACGGAGTCTCGGCCGTGAGAACCACTCCCCCTGGCACGGTGACTTCGGCGACGGTCTCCAGCACGCGCAAACGCGAGGTGTCGTCGGGCAGCATGTGAAGGACTCGGTCGAGGACCACGGCGTCGAAGTCGCCTTCGGGTTCGAACTCGACCACGTCGGCCACGTAGCCCTCGATGCAGAGTCCCTCTGCGGCGCCCGCCGCGAGCATCTGAGCGATACCCACCCTCGAGACGTCGACACCGACGACCTCGTGCCCGTGACGGGCGGCCGGGAGCGCGTCTCGGCCCTGCCCACATCCCAGGTCGAGCACACGGGCCGGCGGAGGGATGCGAAGGAGCGCTGTCGTGATTTCGGGTGTGGCCGGTCCGCAGGCCGCGGAGTCCTCACGAAAGATCTCGTCGTACTTCGCCTCCGGCATTCCTACCTCGTCGGTTTCGGCGCGATCGCGGCGATCGCGCCGTCGGCCACCTGGGACTGCCCCACGGCGTCGAGGACCATCAGCCCCTCGACCAGCGCCAGCACTCGAGCGGGGTCTTCGCCCTCCGGCAGGCGCGCGGTGATCCAGTCGAGGTAGCCACGGACCACCTTGGAGCCGGATACACGATGGGTCGCCACTCCTCGTGCCGAGAGTGCGACGATGTCGAACCACACCTGGGCATAGGGCGCGAACTGGGGACTGCGGAGCAGAGGAGCCAGCGCCGTCAGAAGCTCGTGCACGCTCGCGAAGCTCTGGCCGGGCAGGGCGGCGTCCAGCCCGGCTGTCATACGGGCCGCCAGGTAGTCGACCAGCTCGGCGATCAGCTCGTCTTTGGAGCCGAAGTGATAGAGCAGCATCCGGTCGGAGGTGCCGGCCGATGCAGCCAGCGGGCGAAGGCTGGCCGTCTGAAGTCCATGCTCGAGGACATGGTCGGCCATATCGCTCAGCAGCGCGTCTCGGTCCAACGTTCGGCGCGGCATCAGATCGCGGACCCGGAATCGTGGCGGTTGTAGCGATCGCTACAATTCGTTATTGTAGCACTCGCTTCATGTGCTCTTCTCACGGTTCGGTGATCCTCACCCATGACTCCTTTCCAGTGGATGCCCATCGGCGCCTACGCGGTGGTCGTAGGGATCGTACTCATCGTCGTCTTGCGCAACGCGCCACATGGTCCGAGGGACTGGATCGCGCCCCTCGTGGCGTCTCTCCTGTTCATCCCGTTCTCCGGCTACACGGTGTTCGTGGAAGGGCTGGGGCTGTTCTGGTCGAACCACACGAACAACCTCAGCGGCAACCAGGTCTGGTTCGACCTGGTCCTCGCCACGGCAGCCGGCTTCTACCTCCTCGCTCCGAGGGCCCGTGCGGTCGGGATGAATCTGCTGGGGTGGGGCATCGCGACGATGCTGACGGCCTGTGTCGCGCTGTTGCCGATGTTGTCTCGTGTGCTCTGGCTGGAGGGACGCGGCGCGGTGACGGGCTCCACGCCCCCCTGAGCTGCGGCTCGAAGCTCCGGCGACCGCAGCCTCGTATGGCGGATGCGCGGGTCAACGATTCGACGGCGCACCCGCAGGAACCGGGCCGAGTTCGACCAGATCGTACTTCGCATTGAGAGCCTTCAGTCGCTCCGGATCGCCGAGGTCCGCTCCCGACATCCCGGCGAGCTCTGCGAGGTAGCCGTCGAAGCCAGATGGTTGGTATATCATCAGCATCCGACCCGATGTGCCCTGGGGGAGACGGCAGGCGTGGGGTGCGCCCGGTGGGACGTGGATCGTGGTCCCGGCCGTCGCAGCCACCCATTGATCGTTGACATAGAAGTCGATCGGGCCCTCGAGAACGTAGAACGTCTCGGCGTGGTGATCGTGTCGATGCAAACCGAGCGCGAAGCCCGGCTTCAGGTTGTCTTCCATCAACACGTAGGCGCCATCGGTGTGATCGGCGCCGACCTTCACGAAGGTGTGGTCGGCCGACCAGTCGTATGCGACGCCTCCACCTGGTGCGATCACCGTGCACGGTCGTACGGAAGTCATCCGTCACCAGCCTCGAACGCGGGGCTTCCCTGGGTCAACGGCAGCACCTCCTGGATCAGCGCGAGATTGGCGCGGTTCAGTCCTCGAATCGAGAGCCACTGCGTCGTCCCGGACCCCGTCCCAACGATGGACCCGATCCTCACCCTCTAGAAGGACACGTCGAATCGGCCGTTGGTGACGACTCGTGTGGCGGGCGTGCCGGTTCCGGACGTCAGCGTGGCGGTGTAGCTGAAGGTGCCGGCGGCGCGGGTCGCCGTGAGTGTCGATACGGTGATCGTGCCGCTCCCCTGAAAGGCGTTGGCCGACCACGTGGTCGTCAGGTTGTCGATGACGTTGGCCGACGACGTCGAGCCAGTCCCGATGGCATACGTGCCGGTGGTGTTGCCCACGAAGGCGAACCCCAGCGCGAGCAGGGAGGCATCGCTCCCCGAGATGGCGATGCTCCCACTGGAGTTCACTGCGGCGATCTGGACCGCGCTCCAGGGATTCCCGTCGACCGTGGCGGTCATCAGGCCGCCAGCGGGTGGTCCGTCGTCGGGGTCGGTCGGGTCGTCGTCGCCACAGGCGGACAGCCCCACGACGACGAGAAGAAGTAGCCCCAGTCTACGGTTGAGTCGCATCGAGAGTCCTCCCTTGTGGCCGGGTCGAAAACGGGGCCCGTAGCGTCGATGACGACGGGCCGGGCATAGGGCCAGACTATCGACGAGAGGTACGGATTGGCCAGGTCGCGCGCGACCGCCTTGCGCCGTCGGGCCCTCTCCACGCATGGGTAGTGACGTGACTGCCATGAACGATTCGACGCCCGCCTCCTCCGATTCTCCGGTCACCCGGCTCCTCCGAGACGCCAGCTTCGGCGATCGCACGGCGTTCGATCGTCTCATGCCGCTGGTCTACGATGAGCTGAAGGCTCTCGCGCGGAGCCAGCTTCGCAGGGAGCGCGCCGACCACACGCTCAACGCCACGGCGCTGGTGCACGAGGCCTACGTGCGGCTCGTCGGACAGGAGCGGGTGGAGTGGGCCGGTCGATCGCACTTCTACGGGATCGCCGCGCAGGCGATGCGGCGTGTCCTCATCAACTATGCCGAGGCTCGGCGAGCGCTGAAGCGGGGCGGGGGAGCGCACCCCGTGACGCTCGACGACGCCATGGCGGCGATGACCCAGGCGCAGGCCGACGACCTCGTCGAACTCGACGAGACGCTGGCGAGGCTCGCCGCCTTCAACGAGCGCGGTGCGCGGGTCGTGGAGTACCGCTACTTCGGCGGGCTGACGCACGATCAGATCGCCGAGGCCCTCGGGGTGTCGACGATCACGGTGCGCCGAGCGTGGAACGTCGCCAAGGCGTGGCTCCGCCGAGAGATGGGCGACGAACGCACCCAACGCACCGGACGCTTCCTGGGCGCCGAGCCGGCCTAGGGCCTATTCCGTGCCCATCCAGACGAGAGGAGCGAAGTTTGGCAGCGTCGAATGAGCGACGAACAACGCCGAGGGGCGCGATCTCAGCCGCAACCCGTACGGGCCGGGCCCTGTCGCCGGCTCCCGGCGTCATCGCTCGCTCACGTAGCGGTGCCACGCCTCGCTCGCTCTTCCTTGCCCGCCCACGAAATGGCCGCGGCAGCGGCGATCCCCGTAGCGTGAACAGGCCCTGATGGACGCCGCGCGCTGGAGCCGCGTCGAAGACATCTGCGGCCGTGCCATCGAGCTGCCCGAAGACGAACGTGCCGCCTTCGTACGTGAGACGTGCGGCGACGACACCGACCTCGCCTCGGAGGTGTGGAGTCTGCTCGACTCGCACGTGGCCGATCCCGGCTTTCTCGAAGAACCTCTGGCACGCCTCGGCGACGAAGAACCGTCGGCCACAGAAGAGGCACGCATCGGGCCGTATCGGCTCGTGCGCGCGCTGGGGCGCGGGGGGATGGGCGAGGTGTACCTGGCCGAACGGGAGGGTGACGACTTCCGTCAGACGGTCGCGGTCAAGCTGATCCGTCGGGGCCTCGACTCCCCCGAGGTGCTCGAGCGGTTCCGCCAGGAGCGTCGTATCCTGGCGCGTCTGCGCCACCCCAACATCGCGGGGCTGCTCGACGGAGGCACCACCAACGACGGTGTCCCCTACGTCGTGATGGAATACGTCGACGGCCGACGTCTGGACCGATACTGCGACGAAGCGGGGCTCGACGTGACCGCGCGGCTCGAACTCGTGCTGTCCATCTGCGCCGCCGTTCAACACGCGCACCGCTCCCTCGTGGTGCACCGCGACCTCAAACCCGGCAACGTGCTGGTCGACGCCGAGGGTCGCCCGAAGCTGCTCGACTTCGGCATCGGCAAGCTGCTCGACCCCTGGGACGACACCGAGGCGCTGCTCACGCGCACGGGGGTGCGGTTGCTCACCCCGGAGTACGCCTCGCCGGAGCAGTTGCGCGGTCAGCCCGTGAGCACGTCGTCGGACGTCTTCTCTCTGGGTGTGATCACCTACGAGTTGTTGACGGGCATCCATCCGTGGGTCGACGCCGGATCCGATCCCTTCGCCCTCGACGAGGCGATCAAGTCGGGCCCGCCGAGGCGACCGAGCGAGGCCGTATCGACGGCCTTCGGCCCCGATCAGGACACCGCGACCCGGCGCCGTCGTGCGTTGACCGGTGACCTCGATACGATCCTCCTCAAGGCGCTGCGCCCCGAGCCCGACCGCCGCTACGTCTCGGTGGAGGCGCTTGCCGACGATCTGCGCCGGTACCTCGATGAGCGGCCCGTGCGCGCCCGGCCCGACACCTTCGGCTACCGGACCGGCAAGTTCATGCGCCGCAATCGCGGCGCGGTCGTCGCCGCCGGTGCCGCGCTGCTCACGCTGATGGCGTCGACCGTCGTCGTCGGCCTCCAGAATCGTCGCATCGTCGAGGAGTCGGAGCGGGTCACCGCCGAGCGCGACAAGGCGCTGACGACCCAGGGGCTCCTGCTCGAGATGTTCGGCGCGGTCGGCCCCGAGCAGCTCGAAGGGGGCGAGGTCACGGCCCGAGCGCTTCTCGACGCCCAGGCGGAGCGGCTGTCGGTGCACGACGACGATCCCGAGCTCCAGGCGCAGATCCAATACGTGCTCGCTGACGGGTACCAGCGGCTCGGCCTGATCGACGATGCCACCTCGCTCGCCGAGGCGGCGCTCGACACCCGGCGCGAGCTGTTCGGTGACGAGCATCCGGATGTGGCGCAGTCGCTGAACCTGCTCGGGTGGATTCGCCGCGAAGAAGGCAACGCCGACGAGGCCGAGTCGCTGTTGCGGGCCTCCATCCAGGCGTGGCGGAATCGGGGCCCGTCGGGGCGGTCGGCTCTGTCGAAGGCGCTGAACGATCTCGGCGTGCTTCTCAACGACCGTCGGGACCCCGAGGCCATCACCGTGCTCGAGGAGGCTCTCGCGATTCGGCGCGAGGCGTTCGGGCCCCTGCATCGCTCGGTCGGCATTACGGCCAACAACCTCGCTGCGGGTTTGTGGCGGGCGGAGCGCCGCGACGAAGCGGCGCGCCTTCAGGAATCCGCCGTGGAGGCGCTGGAGTCGAGCCTGGGGCCGGATCATCAGCGCGTATGGACAGCGCGCAACAACCTCATGGTGTTCAAGGGCGCGACCCAGACGTCGGATTCGGTCGTGGTCGCATGGGCCGACTACACGGCGCGGGCCGAACGGGTGTTCGGTGAGGGTCACCGGGAGACGGCGTGGGGCTTCTGGCAGTGGGCGCAGGCGCTGCAACAGAGTGGTCCGGGACCCGAGGGCATCGACGAGGCGTTGGCCCTGAACGCCAGGGCCATCGAGATCGGCGAGACCGCCTACGGGCCAGACCACCCGGAGCTTGCCGGCATCCTGGCGTCGAGGGCGAGCATCCTCGGCAGCGCGGGTCGCTATGTCGAGGCGGTCTCTTCGCGCGAGCGCGCTCTTGCCGTGTACTCCGACGCATATGGGCTCGAGCACGTACAAGTGGGCATCCAGAAGCGGGAACTCGCCCGAGAGTGGTTTGCGGCGGGCGATATGGCCCGGGGCGACGCGGTTCTTCGCGAGGCGTACGACCACGTGCGACGCTCGTTGGGGCCCACCAGTCCCTACACCCTCTCGGACCGCATCAGCATCGGTCGCCGTCAGATCGCGGCAGACTCCCTGCAACGGGCGCTCGATTGGCTGGGCGCGACGATGGCCACCGTCGACTCGCTCGCCGAACCGCACCCGATCGTGTTGGCCGACTCACGGCTCGCCCTGGCGCAGATCCTCGCCCTCACCGGTACGATCGCCGCCGCCGACTCGCTGCTCGGCCTCGTGCGCACCGACGCGGAGGAGCGGGGCGGCGCCACGCTGCAGTGGTTCAACGAGGTGGAGGGGCTGGTGCGTGGGGAGGGTTCAGGGCGGTAGCCTCTCCGGACCCCAGGCCCAAGGCGTCGACGGCGTAGGCCCAGATGTGATGTGCGGCGGCGGTCGAGCCCTCGAAGGCGCGTACCGGGATCGTGTGCTGCTCCCGACGAGCCCGCTGGATCGTGCCTGTGATCTCGAGTCCGTCGCGGCCGCGATCCAACACCACGCACGCGACGACGTCGACGTCGAGAGGTACGGCCAGCTGCAGTGCGACGATGCACGAGGGGTCGGGCCACGACTCCTCCCCCGTCCCTCGCTCGCGCATCGCGCCGTCGAAGGCGGCCTCCCAGTCGACCACCTCGAATTCGGCGCTCGAGCTCAGGCGGTTCGACAGCTCCCAGGCGATCTGCTCTGCGAGGTTGGGCGCAACGCGCGACGCGGAGACCACGAAGGTTCGCAGCGGTTCGGGCTCCTGGGCAGGTGCCCCGCCCATCGTCAGCGCGAGTCCCCCGACCACCAAGGTGGCGAGCGATGTCGACATTCTGCTTCCTATCCGGATTCTGCGAGGGCCACCTCGAGGGCCTGTCGCAACTCTTCCGCCACGCCGTGTAGCTGCGCAAGGACGGCGGTCGTGGCGCCGAAGCGATGCGTCGACAATCGGAACCGGCCGCGAACTCGTCCAGGTCGAAGCGCACGTCGTCGAGCAAACGCTGGATATGGCCGCCGTGTCCTTCCGGTGGGCCTACGCGCCCGCCGTCTCCCCAGCCGGCACGCCGCGCCGTGCCTCGAGTGCTTCGCGCATCTGATGAGCGGTCTCTTCGGTGATCGGGTAGAGCTTGATTGCGAAGATCGCGATTCCTGCTGCGATCGCCGGCACGAAGGCGTCGAAGAAGCGGAGCAGAGTCAGCGTGCGCTCTGACTGGCTCCCCCCGAGTTCGACGTCGAAGCCGGTCGCCACGAGGAGGTAGCCACCCCCCGCGAGTGCGGCCGCCATCCCGACCTTCACCACCCACCAGTAGATCGAGCCGTACATGCCCTCACGCCGCTCGCCGGTCTCGAGTTCGTCTTCGTCGACGACGTCGCAGATCATCGACCCCATGAGGGTGAAGAGCCCACCGAGGCCGAAGGCGATGAAGGGCTGCGCGACGAACACCATGTTGGGCGAGTCGGGGGAGTAGGTGAACCACTTGAGGGAGTATCCGAACATGGAGATTCCCGTCGACACGAAGAACGCGCGTCGCTTGCCCCACTTCGTGCCCATCCAGGTGACCACGGGAATGATCAGGATCGTGGAGACGGTGCCGAGCGTGCCGAGGTACCCGGCGTACTGCGACCCGAGGTCCTGGTCGCCGCCGAAGACGTAGTAGATCAACACGTAGACGTTGAACGACGACACCAGGATGAAGCCGTTGAAGACCAGGAAGGTCGCGATGGCCAGCTTCTGGAAGCTCTTGCGCGACACCGTGGTCATGAGGCCGTAAAAGAAATTGCGGATCTCCCTGGCGACTCCGCCCCCGGCGTGGTGCGCGTCGTGCTGTTCCTCGGCCATGCCGGCGAGGCGCTCGCGAAGGAAGAGCGCGGGAAGGATCCCCAGGGCCGCCGCGCTCAACCCGATGAGGATCGCGAGTACCTTCGCGCCCTCGATCTGGTCGGCGAACTGCGGTCGCGTCATGAACCAGAGGAACCAGGGCGAGATCAGGTAGGCGATCTGCCCGATGATGTTCTGCACCCCCATCAGGCGCGTTCGCTCGTGGAAGTCGGGCGTCAGCTCGTAGCCGAGCGCCACCCACGGCGTGGCGAACATCGTGTACGCGAGGTAGAAGAGGAACGACCCGGACAGGAAGTACCAGAAGTAGAAGGACTCGCTCTTCCCGCCCGGGAGCTGCCAGAGAACGATGTAGGTGATACCGACCAGGATCGCCCCGACGAAGATGTACGGTCGACGCCGACCCCACCGGGACTTCGTGTTGTCGGAGATGTAGCCCATCAAGGGGTCGGTGATCGCGTCGGTCACGCGTGGCAGAGCCCCGAGGAGCCCCACGAGGGCCGGGCTCATCCCGAGCGACAGGTTGAGGACGATCGCCATTCCGCCGATCGCGGCGGCCATGATGTTGTTGACGAAGGCTCCGAGACCGTAGATGACCTTCTGGAGAAGGGGGACACGGTCCTCGGGTGCCGTGTCCCAGTGTTCGGGTGCGCCCGGCCCCTCCTCGCCCAGCCGGTTGTGCCAGGCGGCGGCCCCGGTCTCGGTCAACTCCTTGAGGTCCATCTCCCTCTTCGCGACGGCTCCTTCGTCAGCTCCACCCGGGCGATCCCCCCCGGTGGTCATCAGTTGCGCTCGTACACGCGGACGTAGTCGACCACCATGGTCTGCGGGAAGGTCGTCGAGGCGTTCGGCGATCCGACGAAGGTGCCCCCGACCGCCACGTTGAGGATCATGAAGAAGGCGTCGTCGAAGACCCACTCGCCCGGAAGATCGTCCGGCTCGATCACGAAGTAGGCCTGCTCATCGAAGTACCAGACGATTCGATCTTCCTCCCAGTCCACCCGGTAGACGTGGAAGTCGTCGTCGAGGCGGGAGGGGATTTCGGCCGCGCCGCCGATGGCCGCGCCCGCCGAGTATCCCGGGCCGTGTACGGTGCCCAGTAGTTCGGTGGGATTCTGTCCGCGGAACTCCATGATGTCGATCTCGCCCGTCTGCGGCCAACCCACCTCGTCGAAGTCGGCGCCGAGCATCCAGAAGGCCGGCCACAGGCCCTGGCCGCTCGGGAGCTTGATGCGGGCCTCGAAGCGACCAAACCGCTGTTCGAAGCGATCCTTCGTCGTGATCCGGGCCGAGGTGTAGGGCTGCCCGTTGAAGGACTCCTCCCGCGCGGTGATCACGAGATTCCCGTTGCCGTCGGTGGAGACGTTTTCGGGTCGGTCGGTGGTCCACTCGAGCTGCTGATTCCCCCAGTCGGTCCCGATGTCGAAGACCCAGTTGGATGGGTCGGGCAGGGCGCCTGCGGCCCCGTCGAACTCGTCGGACCAGGTGAGCGTCCACTCGGCATTGTCGGGTGCGAGGGACTCGCTGCAAGCGGGCAGAACCAGAATCAAGGGGGCGGCGAGAAGGAGTCGCCCGAACGGCCGGAGGCGCGGAAAGTCGTACATCAGAACTCTACGGTCTGGAGGAGTGAATGGGTGGGGCGTGTGAGGGCGTGCGACAGGACGGTGGTGGCGGCCCCGAGAGCCACATTCTCCGCCCCGAGATCGCTGAGTTCGATCTGGGCGTTGGTCACGGAATCGATGAGGGTCCGAGTCTCGACGGCCCGGCGAACCGGGTCGAGAAGACGGCTCCCCGCGCGGGTGAGGGTGCCCCCGAGGATCACGGCCCGCGGATTCATGAGGTTGAGCAGGCCGGCGAGGACGGTGCCGAGATGTTCGGCCGCCTCCTCGAGCACGGCGACGGCGACCGGATCGGCCTCGAGGGCCGCATCGATCAGTCGGTCGAGCGTGACGCTCTCGGCAGTGAGAGCCGAATCCTGCCCCGCCTGCAACCGGTCGCGGGTACGGCGCAGCAGGGCGGGGGTGCCGATGAAGGTCGTCGCGCACCCGCGATTCCCGCAGAGGCAGGGGGGACCGTCCGGGTCGATCGAGACGTGACCCAACTCGCCCGCGGCGCCGGCTGCCCCGCGATAGAGTTCACCGGCGATGATGTGGCCGGCCCCGATTCCGGTACCGAGCTTGACGAAGGTCAGGTGCCCGAGGTCCTGGAGCCGACCCCACCACAGCTCGGCGAGGGCGCCGGCGTTGGCGTCGTTTTCGACGAAGAGGGGGAGCCCCAGCGTATCGGCCACCGCCTGCAGGCCCATATGGCCCTCCCAGGCGGGGAGGATGCTCGAGGGAAAGAGCGTCGGGTGGGTCGGGCTCACCGGAGAGGGCATCGCTACGCCCAACCCGATGATGGGCATACGTGCCCCGGAGCGCGCCGCCAACGCCCTCTCGCAGAATTCGAGGAGCATCGCGCATGCGGCGTCCGGGTCGTTTCGTACGTCGCACGCGCCCTCGTGGAAGTCGAGGATCCGACCGCGGAGGTCGGTGAGAGCGACGGCGACGTGGGTCGCGCCCAGATCGGCTCCGAGGATCCACCGTGCCTCGTCGCGGAACCGCAGGAGGGTGGGCCGACGCCCCCCCTGGCTCGGTGCATCCCCGGCCTCTTCGACGAGGTCGGTGTCGAGGATGCGTGCGACCGCGTCCGACACGGTCGATCGAGCCAGCGAACCCTCCTTCGCGATCTGTGCCCGGGAGATGCCCTGGGGATGATGCCAGATCATCTCGATGAGGGCGTCGTCCAGCCCTCGGCCGCCGACGTCCTGGAGGAAGTCGGCCACCGAGGGCGGCGTCGAGGCGAAGGGGGGGGAGGTCATTCGCTCCGTCAGTTGTAGAAGAGGATGTTGTCGACCCAGATGGTGCTCAGATTCCCGGAAAGGATGTACTGGGCCATGTTGGCCGTCTGTGTGAGGCCGGCGAACTGCGACAGCGGCACCTCGAAGGTGATCCACGTTCCGCCGGCGAGGGCGGGTGTCGTGGTGGTGGTGTAACTCAGCTCGTCTTCGACGTCGTCGCCACCGAAGGCGCCGTCGTTGCCGAAGCTCACGAGCTTGATCCGCAGAACGCTGGTCTCGTCGATCGCATCCGGGGTCCAGACGTCGATCCGGAAGTGCGTCATCGCGGTTGCATCGATCTGTGCGGAGCCGGTCTCGATCCCGATCAAGGAGGCGCCGGTGTACTTCTTCGCCGCGTTGCCCTGGATGTCCACGTCCTCTACCTCGGCGGCATCCCACCCGGTCGAGAACACATCGACCGAAACGTCGGTGTAGGCGTCGGAGAAGAGGGAGATCACGTTGCCTTCGGGATAGGTCGGCATCGGGGCCGGCGTGGTGGGCTCGGTCGGCGTCGGCGGTGGTGTCACCGCCTCGTCGTAGAAGTAGAGGTTGTCGAGGAAGACCTGGCTCAGCGACCCCGAGAAGATGTACTGCGCCATGTTGGAGCGCGTCGTGAGGCCCGTGAAGTCGGCGAGGGGTATGTCGAAGTGCATCCAGGTTCCGCCCGCGAGGGCCGGGGTCGTGGCCGGGGTGAAGGTCAACTCGTGCTCCACGTCGTCTCCGCCACCGAAGCCCCCGTCGGCTCCGAAGTCGACGAGCTTGATTCGGTAGACGCTCGCCTCGTTGATCGCATCGGGTGTCCACAGGTCGACCCGGAAGTGCGTCATGCCGGTCGCGTCGATCGTCTGCGACACCGTCTCGATCCCGATCAGACCCGCGCCGTCGTACTTCTTGGTCGCGTTTCCGGCGACCGGGAAATCCTGCACCTCTGCCGCGTCCCACGGCGTGGAGAACACGTCGACGGTCACATTGGGATAGGCGTCGGAGAAGAGCGAGATGACGCCTGCGGCCGGCTGTGTCGGCGTCGGCGCCGGGACCTGAGGCTCCTGCGGTCCGGTCGGCACCGGTGCACCGTAGAAGTAGATGTTGTCGACGTAGACGGTCGGGTTCGAAGCCGAGGAAAGCACGATCTGCGACAGGCGGTCGAGATTCATGCCGGCGAAGGCCGTGAGCGGGATCTCGAGTGAGCTCCATGCGCCCGGCGTGAGGGCCGGCGAGGTGGCGTCGGTGAGCGCGATCTCGACCTCCGAATCGAGGCCGCCCCCGGCGTCGAAGTTCGCCAGCTTGATCTTGAAGTCGGGGGCCGCCACCCAGACGTCCATGTGCAGAAAGCCCTTCTGGCGTGCATCGACCGGCGTGCCGATGAACTCGATTCCCGCGAAGGCGAGGTTCGTGTACTTCTTCACGTTGTCGCCGGCGATCTGCACATCTGCGACGTCGGCGGCGTCCCAGACGGCCGAGAAGGTCGAGACCGGGATGTCGTCGTACGCGTCCGAGAAGATCGAGATGACCTCGTTGGCGGGCTGCGTCGGCGTCGGCGGGGCGAGCTCCGGCGGGGCGGTGACGTTGACGGTGATCGAGCCTTCGGCCTCCACGCCGCCCACGGACGCGGTCAGAGTCGCGGTGCCCGCCCCGACCAGCTCTACCGCACCCTCGTCGGTGACTTCGGCCACGGACGGGTTCGACGAAGTGTAGTCGAAGTAGGCCCCCGCGGCGGCGATAGCGACGTCGACGCCGCCCACGTTCACCGTGTAGGTGCCGCCCTCGCTGACGCCGAGCTGGCCTCCCACCTCACCGGACACGGTACGGGTGCGAATGGAGGCGCGCGGGTTCGCGAGGGTCGGCACGAGCTCGAACTTCATCTCGTCGATCCAGATCTGGTAGGCGGCGCCGGTCTCGGTGCCCTCCGCCATCCAGAACATGCCCTTCTGTGCGAGCAGCTTCGACGCATCCGGGATCGGCACCACCACCTTCTGCCACCCGGTCGAGAGCGGTACGCCGCCGATCACGCCCGCGCGGAAGCGGTCGCCCTCGAAGTCGAGGCCGTAGCCGACCTCATTCATGGTGATCCCCGTCGAGGCCCGCGCCCAGAAGGTGAGGGCGTTGTACTCGGTCAGGTTGCGGGCCACGCTCGAGATGTACGTGCCCCCGACGAACTGACCCGGACCCGGGACCTCGATTCGCACGGCGCCGTCTCCCCGGAAGGTGACGTCGGCGTCGAACTGGAAGGGGAAGGGGTCCCGGACCGAGGTGTCGAAGGTGAAGAACCAATCGAGGCCCGGTCCCGGCGCGTCCCCGAACACGAGTGCGTCGTTCGGGAAGGGAGCCTCCTGGAGGCCGGTCAGGTCCCGGTCACAGGCGGTCAGGCTCAGGAGGGCGACGAGCATCGGGGCGAGGCGCCCGAGCGAAGTTCTGCGAATCATGGCTCTTCTCTGCAGAGGTCCGAGAGCGTTGCTCGAGGAGGGAGCAACGAATGCGGTCGGGAGGGGGCGATCACACACGATGCCCCTCCGCGTTCAGGCCGAAGCCGTAGGGGAAGCGCGGGTCGTAGGCGTCGTCCCCGCGGTTGAACCGATCCGAGTCGGTTCGAGGCCAGGAGAAGGAGAGTGTCCCCTGGAAGTCGTGGTCTCCGAGGAGCACGTCGGCGACGCCGGCGCCTTCGGAGCCCGGAAGCCACGCCGCCACGAAGGCGTCGGAGGCGTCGATCTCGTGCTCGACGACCACCGGCCGGCCCGAGACGAAGACGGTGACCACCGGGATCCCCGCCGCCCGGATCTTCTCCAGCGTAGCGAGGTCCTCGGGGTGGTTGAGGTGGTGGTCCAGCGTGGCCGCGTATGGCGTGCCGCCCTGACTCGTCTCGACCGGACCCGGAGTGGGCGTGGCTCCACCCGATCCCGGGTCGACGGTGCCCCCGGAGCGGACGTCGCCGAGTCCTTCGGCGTAGGGGCCCTCTCCGATGACGACGATCGCCACATCGAAGCCGGCGCTTTCGCCGTCGAGGATCGAGGCGTCCGGGCTGAGCACGGCGTGGGGGGCGACGGCGTGGAGGCCTTCCCAGATGGAGGTGCCCCCCTGGACGTGTTCGTTGCCGGAGGTGCCCTGCCAAGCCACGGTGAAGCCGCCGCACTGGTGGCCGCGGTCGTTGGCGTTGCGACCCGTGACGAGGATCCGTGCGTGTTTCGAGACCGGGAGGTGTCCCCCCTCGTTCTTGAGGCAGACGAGCGACGTGCGGACCGCCTCCCTGGCAATCGCCCGGTGCGCGGCGGAGCCGAACAGGGCAGTGTCGGAGTGCGGACGCTCGGCGGGGCGCGGCCGCTCGAAGAGCCCGTAGCGCTCCTTCACGCGGAGGATCCGGCGCACCGCGTCGTCGATCCGATCCATCGGAATACGGCCGGCCTCCACGGCGGCGATCGTGCCATCGATGAAGTCACGCCACTGGTCCGGCACCATGAAGAGGTCGACGCCCGCGTTCACGGACTGCACGATCGCCTCGACGTAGTCGTCGGAGAGCTGGTCGATCCCGTTCCAGTCGGAGACGACGAGGCCCTCGAACCCGAGTTCGCCCTTCAGGAGGTCGGTGAGAAGCCCGCGGTGGCCGTGACACTTCTCGCCGTTCCAGCTGTTGTACGACGCCATCACGGAGAGGGCGCCTGCGCGAAGGGCAGGGAGGTAGGGGGCGATGTGCAGGCGACGCAGCTCGTCTTCCGAGCAGGTGGTCTCTCCCTGATCGACCCCGCCCGTCGTGCCACCGTCGCCGACCCAGTGCTTGAGGCAGGCGGCGACCGCCTCGTCGCCGAGGTCGCCCTGGAGTCCGCGCACGAAGGCCTCGCCGAGGGTGCCGACACGCTCGGGGTCTTCGGAGTAGCTCTCGTAGGTGCGGCCCCAGTGATCGTCGCGCGCGACGGCCAGGGTGGGGGCGAATGTCCATTCGACGCCGGTCGCCAGAATCTCCAGCGCGGTCGCCCGGGCGATGCGCACCATCAGATCGGGGTCGTTCGCGCACCCCAGGCCGATGTTATGCGGAAAGACCGTCGCGCCCAGCACGTTGTTGTGGCCGTGGATGGCGTCCACGCCGTAGAGAAGAGGGATCGGGAGCAGCCCCTCGCCCTCCTCCACGGAGGCGGCCCAGAAGGCGTCGTTCATCTCCACCCAGTCGGCGGGACGGTTCTCGCCGGGCGTCGAGCCCCCCCCGGACAGAACGGAGCCGATGTGGTGGTCGCGCACCTCGTCCGGGGTGATGTGCATCCGCTCGGGCTGCGTCATCTGTCCGACCTTCTGTCGCAGCGTCATGCGCGCCACGAGGTCGTCGATGCGGGACTCGGCGCTCATGCGCGCGTCTCTCGAGTCAGTTCGAGTTCGACCCGCAGGGTGGCGTCGGAATCGCGCCCCACCCAGAGGCTGAAGCGGCCGGGCTCGACCCGTGGCTTCATGTCGCGCCCGATGAAGGCGAAGGCTTCGGGGGGGAGCAGGAATTCGAGGGTTCGGCGCTCTCCCGGCTCCAACTCGACGCGCTGGAAGTCCTTCAGCTCCCGCACCGGGCGGGTGACGCTCGCCACCTGATCGTGCAGGTAGAGCTGCGCTACCTCGACGCCGGGACGGTCGCCCTCGTTCACGAGGTCCACGAAGACGCGAACGGGCTGTCCGATCTCGACGGAGTCGCGCTCGAGGCGCAGTCGCTCGTAGCGGAAATCCGTATACGACATCCCGTGTCCGAAGGAGAACAGCGGGCGGAACCACACGTCGAGATGAAAGGAGGTGTTGCCGATCGACAGCTGTTGGGCGTGAGGTGGGATGTCGTCGATGTAGACGAAGGACTCCGGCGTGGGCGGGCGACCCGTGCGTCGGTGTGCGTAGTAGATCGGGATCTGTCCGGTCACACGCGGCAGGGTGATCGGGAGTTTCCCCGACGGGTTCCGCCGCCCGGTGAGGAGATCGACGATCGCCGGCCCCCCCATGCATCCGGGGTGCCACATGTAGAGGACCGCGTCTACGAAGCCGGTGACCGACTCGAGGGCGAGAGGGCGACCCGCCATGATGACCAGCACGACCGGGGTTCCGGTGGCGGCGACGGCCTCGATCAGCGCCTCTTGCGCACCCGGGAGCGAGATGTCGGCGCGGCAGTGGGCCTCGCCGGAGAGGATGGCGTCCTCGCCGACGAATAGGAGCGCGACATCGGCGGCCTGCGCTGCGGCCACTGCGGCCGGGAAGGCGTCGTGACGCCGGTCGCGGGTGGTCTCCAGACCGCGGACCACCTCGATCTCGCACCGGCCGTCGCATGCGTCGCGCAACGAGGCCAGCGGGGGGGTCGAGATCGAGGCGTCCGCGTCGAAGATCCAGGTGCCCAGCTGTTCACCCGGCGCGTCGGTGAGCGGCCCGATCACCGCGATGCGGTCGAGGGCGTCGAGGTCGAGGGGGAGGGTCGGCCCCGCGGTGCCGTGGTCGTTCTTGAGAAGCACCCCGGACTGGACGGCCGACTCGTAGGCGGCGGCCCGGTGCTCGTCGTTGCCGAGCGCAGGGAAGAGGGCGGAGTCGCGGTAGGGCGACTCGAAAGCGCCCGCCCTGAACTTCACGCGCAGCACGTTGGCGACCATCTGGTCGATGCGCTCCAGGGGAACGCGTTCCTCCTCAACGAGTCGCTCGAGGTGTTCGATGTAGCAGCGGCTCGCCATCTCCATGTCGACACCGGCCATCGCGGCCTCGTAGGCCGACTCGCGGTCGCTCCCGGTCAGGCCGTGTATGGCGAGCTGATGGATCGAATCCCAGTCCGAGACCACGAAGCCGTCGAAACCCCACTCGTCGCGGAGCACCGTCGTCATCAGGAAGTGGTTCGCGGTTGCGGGGATCCCATCCAGGTCGCTGAACGAGGCCATCAGCGTCTGGCAACCGGCGTCCACGGCGGCGCGGAACGGGGGCAGGTGGACCTCCCGCAACTCGCGCTCGGGGATATTGGTGGCGGCGTAGTCCTTGCCCGACTCGCTCGCTCCATAGCCGGCGAAGTGTTTCGCACAGGCGACGATCGCATCGTCGGCCCGGAGGTCGTCGCCCTGGAACCCCTGCACCATCGCAGCCCCCAGGCGGGAGGCCAGGAGCGGGTCCTCGCCGAGGCACTCGGCCACCCGGCCCCATCGTGGGTCCCGCCCGATGTCGACCATCGGGGCGAAGGTCCAGTTGATGCCCGTCGAGGCCGCCTCGCGCGCAGCGATGCGGGCCCCCTCCCGGATCAGCTCGGGATTCCACGAAGCGGCTTGCCCGAGCGGAATCGGAAACACCGTTCGGAAACCGTGGATCACGTCGCGCCCGACCAGCAACGGGATGCCGAGGCGACTCTCCTCCACGGCGATCCGTTGCATCTCGTTGACCTGCTCGACGCCGACTGCATTGAGGACCGACCCGATCCACCCGCGGCGGATCGCCTCGGCGAAGTCCTCGGGGAGGTCTTCACCGTCCCACGGAGCGTTGACCTGGCTGAGCTGCCCGATCTTCTCGGAGAGCGTCATGCGCGCCAGAAGGTCGCGCACGCGCGCCTCCACGGCGCCCGCGTCGGGAGGGGTGACTTCGGCGGTGGTCGCCATCGACATCGGTGCTCCCGGACCTCAGTTCATTACGAAGGAGAGGTACGTCCGGATTTCCCACTCGCGGCCCATCTCGTCGAGACCGAGCGGAGAGCAGGCGAAGGTGCCGTCTCCGGCCGGAATCTGGGTCGGGCAGAAGCGATCTCCGGAGAACCGGTCCAGCGATCGCCAGGTCCCGCGCAGCCCGAGCCGCGTCTGCGGCATGCCCAACCAATCGGGCGTCCCGAAGATGTACGACATGTCACCCATCAGCTGCAGCGGGAAGGTGAAGTTGAAGTCGCGGTGATAGTCGAAGGGACCCCAGTCGTTGATCTTCATGAACGAGTGGAGGCGCAGCCGGTCGTAGTGCGCGACGACGTCGGCACCGAACCGGTTGATGACGCGGTTGTCGTCTCCGTTGGGCTGCGCATTCCCGCCGTAGATGTTGGCGATCAGCCCGAGCCCACCCGCCTGCTTCGAGACGATCCGGGCGTTGATCTCCCAGAGGTCTTCCGGATCGACCGCACCCGGGAATGCGAAGGGCGTGCGACCGTCGGGCAGGAATCCGACGGCGGCGTCCATCGTGGTCGGGAGGTGTCGGTAGACGAACCCCGCCGAGATCGCGAGCTCTGCGTCTTCCTGCATGTTGTTGTCCCAGGCGTACATCCACGTGGCCGGGGTCGGGTCCCACGTGAAGAGCAGCTCAGCCGCCGTCATCTCACGATTCGCGCGTACGGCGAAGGGATCGTCGAGAATGTTGCGGGGACGCGCCTGCGGGGCGGCATCCGCGAGGACCGGTCCGACGATCGGCTTCTGCCAGAGGAAGTTCGGCGCGATCTCGAGGTCGCCGATCCGGTAGGTGAACCCCGTCATGAAGTTCGTCTGGTTTCCGGTCCCGGAGTCGGCGAGGCGCCACCCGGTGAAGGTCTGGATCTGGGTCGGACCACCGTCGGCCACGAGGCCCATGATCGCACCCTGGGCGTACCAGTTGATGCCCCCGCCCTGGTAGGTGAGCCGAGCGCGGCCGCCAAAGGTGTCCTCGGCCTTCACTTCGTCCTGCAGGACCCCGGTGTCGTCCTCGTTCATGAGCTGGAAGGTGCGCCCTTCCAGTTTGGAGCCAGACCAGAGACCGCCGAGTTCCACCCCGACGCCTTTGTAGTCGGTGTCGATGTGGATCGAGGCGCGGCGGTTTTCAGGGAGCGGAATCGCGAGCGAGCTCTGGAGCCCACCCTGGCGACCAAACTCCTCCTGGAAAAGCCCCGTGACTTCAGCCCCCATGATCCGGTGGGTGTACTTCCCCATGATCTGCGGGTTGGCCGCCCACCAGAGCTCCGGACCACCGGCGATGCTCAGACCTTCGAAGCGGCGCTTGCCGGTCAACTCGAAGCCGATCGGCGCGAGTCCATTGTAGATGTCGAGGTTCGGTCCGTAGTTCGCCTCCCGGTAGATCCCGAACATGTCGCCCTCGTACCCCCAGTGGTAATGGCCGGTACGGTAGAAGCCGTCGAGAATGAAGTCCTTCTCTTCCCAGCTCATGCTCGCGGAGTAGACGGCGACCCGGTTCAGGTCGTTGAGGATGACTTCCTCGCCCTGGGGATTGCGGAGCACCTGCGACCGGCCCCGATTCTCGTAGAAGATCTCGTCGATGGGGTTGGTGGGAACCGCGCCCAGGACGTTGAACGAGATGTCGGCCTCGATGTTGGGGGCGGGGCGGGCGCCGAAGTCGGCCCAGAACGACTGCTTCTGGTCGAAGCCCTGCGCCGCGGGGAAGACCGTCGGATTCTGCACCGGGTCCTCGGGGGTGGCGATGTTCCGTCCACCGGTCGAGTAGGTCTCGAAGTCGAGGCGGAGGCCCTTGAAGAAGGCCTTCTGGCCGCCCTCCGCCTTCATGGCGGCCGTGCTGCCCACCGCCTCGATCGCCGCCTCCTGCGCGGAGATCCGACCGAAATGCTCACGGATCCGCGCCAGGTCGACGCCCTGTCCGTACGGGTCGAGCTCGTAGGCGCGCTTCAGCGCGTAAAAGGCGGCGCGGGGATACAGGTCGTAGAAGCCGTAGGCGTCGGTCTCGCCCTTGGCGACGATCCCCCACCACTCCTCGTTCATGTTGTTCGTGCCCTCGAGGTAGTCCTCGGGGTACGCGTCGTTCGCCCAACCGGCGCTGGTGTCCTGAATGTCGAGACGGTCCGTCTGGCCGACCTTCCACCACCCGTCGGTCCACTGGAAGGTCATCCCGCCAATCGAGTTTCCGACCCGCCCCTTTCCGGCGGCCTGCTCGTAGATCTCCTGCCACTGGTCGACGAGGTAGCTGGCCTGCGTCTCCTGGTCTTCGGTCATGCGCTGCGCATCGAAGCGATCGGCGCCGAACTCGGTGAAGACCGCGGGGATGCCCATCTTGTCTTCGATCACCTGCCAGAAGTCCCGGGCCGAGCGGCCGCGGTAGACGTTCGAGCCCATGATGTCGAGGGTCGAAACCTCTTCGGCGATGATGTCGATGTACTGCAGGTCGCCGTTCGCCATGGCGACCGGGCGGTCCGGGTCGATCGACTGGATCAGCTCCGTCGCGTCGCCGAAGAGGGAGTACATGTAGGTCGCGCGGAGCTCGTCGGCCTCACCCGCGGGGAGGTTCTCGGTCTCGGCAGAGGTCCAGACGAGCCCGTAGTTGTTCTCGTTGCCGAGCAGCCACATCAGGATGCCGCGGGTCCCCTCGAACTCGCGGACCATCGCCTCCACTTGATCGAGGATGACCTGACGCTGCGACGGGTCCGAGTAGTCGGTGTTGGGGATGTACCCACCCATGTAGTCGAGCCCGTAGCGGCCCAGGGTGTGATTGATGATCGATAGGATGCCGTAGGTGTCGTAGATGTACTCGACCCACTTCGGCTGGATGCCCTGGTAGAGACGGATGGAGTTCACCCCCATCGTCCGGAGCAGCGACATCTCCCGGTCCAGCGCGGCCTTGATGAACTCGTCGGACTGCGCCCAGAAGTTGTACGCGGGGTTCGTCGTGCCTCGGGGGAAGTAGTCCCAGTTCATGCCGAGAACCATGAAGTCCTCACCATCGACTTGAAGGCGTCGTCCGCTGTCGTCGGAGACGATGTCGATCTGCTGCGCACCCAGGCCGGGAGAGGCCAGTAGGCCGGCGAGGAGCGCGAAGGCGGCGAGGAAGCGCGCGCGAGAGGCGAGCAGGGCAGGGCGCATCAGGTGATCCTCCAAGTCCACGGATCGCATCCAGCAGAGACGTCTGCAAAGATACTTTGTACGAGCGTCGTACAAAGTGGGGCGCCCCCTTTCGGGTTGTCAAGGATCTCGTACGGAGAGGTCACGAAACGGGGTCGGTGACGCTACTCGGCGGGGTCGGGCCCCGCGCGGCGTCGGATGCGCTCGATGAGGGGGGCCTTGGGCGAAGGGGAGGGGTCGGAGGGTGCGAGGTCGATCGCCCGCCCTGGCCCACTCACGGCTCGCTCACGTGATGAAGCGGAGTTCGACGTCGACCACCGACCACAGCCCCCGTTCGGATCGGCGTAGCTCGTAGACGAACGCCTGACGAAACGCGTTCGGCGCGGGCCCGCGCGACCTCGAGCACCCCGAGGTGACCAGCACCCTCACCGAGTCGGGGGCCGCCGACACGATCCCGAAGCGAGCGAAAAGACCGAGGCGCTCGTTCGGCGTCTCGGACCGCCACGGGCACCCCATCGGCCCGGCATCGATCGGTCCGAGGGGCACGTCGAAGTACTCGGCGAGGCCCTGGGCGATGGCGGCCACAGGCTCCTTTGCGCCTACGAGGGACTCGGGAGGGCACGGGCGAGGTGAGGGGCAGGTCGGCTCCAGACGGCTCTCCACGGGGAGCCCGTTGGTGCGATCCCACGACTGCGCGATCTGACGGCCGATGGCGGCGAAGTCCTGCGGCGTTTGCCCGAGCGCCGCGGATGGAAGGGCGGATTCCAGGCAGACGGCGGCGGCGAGGAGGGCTGTGCGAGTACCCATGCCCCAAAGGTGAAGCGCAGGCTATGACGTAGGAAGAGGCACGAGCCCGAACACGATCAGGGTCATCATGATCCATCCGAGGGCCAGCATGCCCACATGCCCGATCAGCCCGAGATACATGGAGCGGAAATGCCGGGTCGCCCACGCCCACAGCAGGCCGGCGATGGCGAAGAACGGCCACCCCCAGGGGGCAGTCAGGTGCATCGCGCCGAACAGAATGGCGTTGAAGGGGACCGCCCACGCGCCCAGGTGCTCGCTTCTCGGCAGGAGGAAGCCGCGGTGGTAGAGCTCCTGCGTCACCCCGCCGATGCCGACACCGACGATGCCGCTGAGCAGCCAGAGGGTGAGCAGACCGAAACGCGACGCGCCGTCGAGTCCCATCGGCCCAGGGTCCAGCACCAGTGCGTCGGGCACCCAGGCGAAGAGGGCGTCGCGAATCGCCGGTTCGAGGGCACCGGCGACGCCGAACACGACGACCATGCTGCCCAACGCCAACAGCGGGCCCACCAGAAGGAGGGTTCGCAGCCGGGTGGGGCCGCGCCATGGGAAGAGCCACGTGGCGCCGAACGAGGCTCCTTCTCGACGCGCCGCCCGGCGCATCAGCCACCAGCTCGCAGGGACCTCTCCAAGGAGGATCGCGAGGAACAGCGCCACCGTCGTGGGGACGCCGGTGTCCCTCATCATCAGGGCGAGCGGCACGAAGAGGGCGAGGGTCGCCAAACCCGGAGCGAGATGGTGCGCCGCGAGTCTCCCTGTGGTCCACGTGGGGTGCGTCGAGGACTCCATTCGCCTAGTCTCCTGATGTGGTAACCGGGAAGATCGTACACGAGCATATAGTACACCAGTTGACGATCAGATGACAAGCAACGAATCTGCCGCGTCGTCACGCGTCCGGCGCCCCTCACCGGAGCAGAGGGACCTCTGGATGACGCTCACTCGCCTCACCGCACAGCTTTCACGACGGGCGAACCGAGCCGTCGAAGACGCCGAGGGGATCACCTTGTCTCAGATGACGGCGCTGGGGCAGGTGCGCGCACTGCGCGGGGAGGCGCGTATGGTCGACCTCGCGGGGCGGCTTCAACTCACGAAGGCCGCGATCACCAAGATCGTCGATGCACTCCAAGCGGCCGGGTGCGTGGAGCGGGCTCGGGCCGACAACGACCGCCGCGTCGTCTTCGTGCGACTCACCGGCGAAGGCGAGCGCCTACTCCAAAGGGCGGAGGCGGCGTTCGAAGGGGTCCTCTTCGAGGGACTCTGGGATCACCTCACGACCGAGCAGACGGGAGAGGCCGCCCGGATTCTTGCCCACGCCGATGAGGCACTCGAACGGGAGGGGCCTGCGCTGCCGCCGGGGTGAGCGGGGTTCCCGAGGGCTTACGCTACCTACTCTGCGGGCACGCCGTCTGGGTCGCGCGCACCTGGAAGGTGTTCGGGATCGGCGGTTCGGGCAGTACCTGCTCCGCCGTTCCGCGCATGACGTCGGGTACCGGATCGAGTGCCAGCTCCCAGAGGACACCCTCCTCGCGCAACCAGACCGCCGCGATCGAGTCCGTGCCCTGGGGCCACCAAAGGGCGACTCCCTCCGAGCGCGGTGGGCCTCGCAGGTCCCAAAGCTGGAGGTCGCGCTGTCGGGCCGACGGAGAGGCCGAGGGGGCGAGGATGAACTCGATCCCGCCCTCGAACTCGACGACGTCGTCGGAGTCGACGACGACCTCGAAGCAGGCCGAGCCCGGGTTGTAGGGGAGCGCCGGCTCCTGACTCGCGAGCGGCATAGCCAGGCCCGCGACCAGGGTCGCGACGGCGGCCGCTACCCTCATTGTGCCGCCTCCGGGTTGGCTGGTGCGGTGGTCCCGCGCCGCGCGATTCCCCCGACGATCGCGATCAACAGACCGTCGTACCCCTTCACCCCCACGGTCTGGAGGAGGGTGGCGTCGAGCGCCGGGGCTTCGGCCACCCGTGCGTTGAACTCTTGCACGCCCCGGACGTGCTCGTCGTCCGATGCCGAATCGAGCACGCGGCCATCGCGCACGACGTTGTCTGCCACGAGCAGAGTGCCGGGTCGAGACAGCTTCAGAATCGCATCGAGGTAGCGCGGATACCCCGACTTCTCGGCGTCGAGGAAGACGAGGTCGAACGGCTCTGCGCCCTCGTCGATCATCCGTCGCAGTGACTCGTGCGCGTCGCCCACGACGATGTCGACTCGCGCACCGAGTCCGATGTCGATGAGCCCCTCGCGCGCGATCGATGCATGGCGTTCGTCGAGCTCCAGGCTGAGCACGGTGCCGCCCTGACCGACCCCGCGGGCAAGAAAGGTCGTGCTGAAGCCGCCCAGCGTGCCGATCTCGAGAACCCTCCTCGCTCCGGAGAGGCGGACCAGGAGCTCGAGGAACTTCCCTTGGCATTCGGACACCTGGATCGCGGGCAGGTCGGCGGCCTGGCTCCGCGCCGCGACCGAGGCCAGCTCGGGATCGAGCAAGCCGAAGAGCTCGGTGGCGTAGTGGTCGACTTTGGACCAGGTGGGATCATGCGTTGCCAATGGGAGACTCCTCGGCGTTTTCCGGGCGGCCGTCGTGCACTCGCGGGTCAGGGAGGTACGCTAGACGCCTCGCACACTATCCGCCAGGCGGCGTCAGGCGAAACGTCTGAATCGTCGTCACCCCGAGGTCATCGCGGTGCGTCGCGATGACCCGGCCTTCCTCGATCCAGTACGGCTGGGCCACCCCAGGCGGGAGCTCGAGAGCTCCTGCATAGGTGCCGTCGATGGAGAAGATGCGCCATACGACCTGTCCTGCGGGGATCCGCGGTTCGCCGAGGGGAGTCGAGAGGTGACTTTGCTGGAGAGCAAAGAGGGAGTCGGTGACACCCCACATGAGGTCGTACAGGGGGAAGAAGTCACTCACCGGTCTGGCTGGCGGCGTCGTTCGGCCGCTTGCCATGCCGAAGTACTCCTGGAGGAGGGCGGGTTTCTCGTGATCGGCGATCGGGGACTGCTCCATCGGCACGTCGACGACGCCGACGAGCAAGCCGGCCTCGTCATGGATCCGGAAGCGACCGCTGTCGTTCCTCCCCACGACCAGCGTCGAGCCGAGGGGGGCGAACCAACTCAGCGGGGCCAAGAGCGCAGGCTGGTCGCCAGGAATGCCACGACGGCGCTCCTCGATCCGAGGAGCCATCGGAGCGACGAAGACGACCCTACCTGTCTCCTGGTCCAGGCGTCCGATGCTGTCGACCCGCGTTCGTTCGTCATCGTCCTCCGCGAAGATCTTCCAGAACCAGGGCGCGTGCCGGAGCGGGTCTTGAAACGCGACGCCGGCCATGCCCGGAATCGTGACCGGCGACTCCTCAACCAGCTCACCCGACGCCGTGAACCGCGACAGGCGCTGATTACCGGGATCGAGAATCCAGAATGAGTCGGCTCCCGCCGGCCACATGAGCGAGTTACTGCTCCAGATCTCACCCGGTCCCTGACCGGTCGGCCCGAACCGGTGCAGAACCTCGTTTCGGGTGGAATCGATGACGACGAGTCGAGTCTCGGCCCCGTCCAGCACGACGAGCCTGCCGTCTTGAAGCGGAAGGTATCCTTGGGGCTGGAAGACGCGGGGAGCGTCGTTGGGCGAGTCGGCTCCGGTGCGGATCGACCTTTCCAGTGTGAGGTCCCACTTCAACTCGGCTTGTGTCCAGGGCGGAAGCTCGCCGAGCGTGTAGACCGGTACACCGGCGCTGTCCGACTCGCTAACGCTCGGCGGGTCCGGGCGGGCGTCGCACCCCGCGATGAGGACCGTGGCGATTCCAACGAAGTGCCGCGCGAGGATTCGAACCTCGGCGCCGGTTCCGAGGGCCAGGAACCTCACGGGAGTCGAACCCGCTCCCTCGGCCTTCCAGCGCGCAACCAGGAACCGCGGCGTGGGTGAAGCTGGCCGGCTTCGGGCGTGCGAGCCAGCCGACGGTGGGGTGGCCCGGCCAGGCTGGCCACCGTCAGATCGCCCCGAGTGGCTTCAACTCGACCCTTGTCCCGCCGACGTCGAGGTAGAGCGGTACCCAAGCCCGCACGCTACGCCGGGCCGTCGGATCCTGCGCCAGACCCCATAGGCCGTCGTCGTGCTTCACCGCCATCACCTCGGGCAGTAACCCGTTGCGCATCGGCTCCCTCCACTCCGCGGTCTCGTAGAAGAGTACGAAGTACCGATCGTCTGCCGGTACCGCTCCCAGGATCGCCGTGGACGGCGCCGGTTGTGGAGGTAGCTGCGAAATGGCCTGCGCATGCTCCGGGTACCACGATTGCATGCGCGCTAGGTACCGACTCCGCTGGGCCCGTCGATCGTCGAATCTCAGATAGCGGGCCACGGCCTGCCGATTGTCGAGCGTGGCGATTACCCCCGCGTGCTCGAGCCCCTCGATCGGTGCCGGGGGACTCGGGTCGGGCATCGAGTCGAAGGTCGTGCTGCTCCATCGGGTGATGGTGTGCGAGATCTGACTGCGCATGTCGCGGCGCACGTTCGGCAGAATGAGATCGGCCGCCCGCAGCCAGGACTCCTCCGCAAGAGCGGCGAAGTAGGCCTCCAACGTCGCGACGGCGCGCTGCTCCACCGGCTCCCGCTCCGCTACCCGAGGGAGCGCGCCAGCTGGATGCGTAGCTGGGGCGCGAGCGTGGGATGATGCGACCGATAGCCGACGCCACCAAAGCTCCAGACCTCTACCGCCCACCTCTGCGCCGGTAGGCCGACCGAGAGTCCCGCCTCCAATCCGAACGGGCTCGTCTGGCCATCGAATGCGTCGTCTCTGACGCACTCTGGTCCGACGATGGTGCAGCTGTCGTCGCCGGCGAATTCGAAGACCTGGAAGCGGTCGATCGCGACTCCCACGAACACATCGACGGTCCCACTCACCGCACGCTGAACACCGGCGCCCACCCCGAGCCCCAACCCCGGTCCGCGTTCGATATCGGACCCCAATCCGCTCACTTCAGCGCGCCCGGGGCCCATCGCCCCGAGGCGCAGGTACACGGGGAATGCCCCTCCGGCGATGCCTTGCCGTCTGAGTGTGACCCAGGGCGCGGGGCGCCACTCCGCCTCGGCCCCGAACTCGCTGCGGTACGGGCCGACGGGCACGACCGCGCCCGCCGTGACCACGGTTCGCGCCGGTTCCTGCGCGGGGAGTGAAGGGGACCACAAGACGAGCGCGGTCGCGGCCATTGCGGATACTCGCCCGACGCGCGCTATCGACATCAGTGGTGCAGCCGGAATCCCAACGAGACCCCTCCCTGCGGCGCCGGCCCCATGATGAAGGAACGGGGCTCCCGCACTCTCGCGTTGTGGTCGTGTGCCGTATTGACTGCTCCGATCACGGCCCAAATGGTGGAGGCGACAACGGTCAAGCCCAACGCGGCGCAGCCGTTTCCGCAACTGTCGCCATCATCCTCCGCCCCGGCGACGATCGTGACGATCGAGGCCACTCGGATCGCATTGGGAAGCAAGCCGCGCTTCCAGTCTCCGGCGTAGGCGAAGCCGGCGCTGGGAAGGACCCACTCGACCACGCCCGCCGTCCAGGGGCTGTGGTGCGAGCCGACATAGACCGTATCGACGGCTTGCGTCTGAGCTTGGGCCGGTCCCGCCAGCGCGAACGCGAGCAAGACGCCCAACCATGCACATTCCTTCATCCCTATCGCCTCCGCGCGTGATGGTGGGTCGGCCCGCCGATGAGGCTCCGACGGTGTGTGGACCACTGCACGCAGAGTACCACCTCGCGCAGGTTTCCCGCCACCTGCTTGTCCTGCTAGCGACCAGCGCCCGTCTCGTCAGACCGAGCGGGAGCCCCGGCGTACCAGCTCCAGCGCCTCGGGCATCGATGGCGTCCGCGCGAATCGGTCCCTGAAGATCCGCTCGTTGTAGAGCTCGTAGATCTGCTGGGCCGAGAGATCGCCGTTGTCGAACGTCGTGTTCGTCAGCTCCGGCATCACGAGGTGGAAGCCGTACTCGAAGGCCACGCGGCAGGTGGTGTCCACGCAGTACTCGGTCTGGATCCCGACCAGGATCAACGTGTCGATCCCGCGATCCTCGAGATACGGTCGAAGGTCGGTGTCGCGGAAGGCGCTGTTGTAGCGCTTTCGCACAACCCTCTCGCCTGCTCGTGGGCGTATCGGCTCGTGGATCTCCCAGCCGGCGCTCCCGGGCTCGAGGTCACTGCCCGGGTCACCATCGTGCTGGACGTAGATCACCTCGAGCCCGCTGGCTCGAGACCCGTCGATCAGAGCGCGTATGTTGTCGACCACGGCGCCGCACCGATAAGGGGCCATGGCGACGGCCGCCTCCTGCACGTCGACGACGAGAAGCGCCTGGCGGGATCCGGACATCTAGAAGCGGCCCCCGCCGTCGGGCAGTTCCCAGACCGGCCCCGTCAGCCCGAGTCGGGCGAACAAAGCCTGGGCCTCCGAGGCGCTCCGCTTCGTCCAATCGCGTGCGCGATGTCCGCTGTACCATTCTCTCGCCAACTGCCAGACCTTCGAGACGGGTTGCACGTCTCCTTTCGGGATCCGGTGAGCCTCGCTCCAGGCGTCCACTTCTGCTTCGTTTCGGAAGATAATCATCGTCGAGCAGGCGTGGACCACGTTTCGCCACACCTCGGCCATCGGAACGGCGAAGTGGACGACGAGGTCGGTCTCGACCATGGAGGCGTCGCCGACGCGGAGTCGGACCGGGCTCGAATCGGACCCCAGGCTCGTGGCGATTTCCACCTCGTCGGGCACCAATGCGGCGATGCCGAGCGCGCACCAGCTGCAGGGCGCCCACCACTCGCGCGACGCGGAGCGCACCGTGAAGCTCGTCGGTGAGGCCGAAAAGGGGTGGGCGATCCACACGGCATTCCTGGATGGATGCAGCACGACTCCGTGCTGGCCTGCGAGCAGCTCGAGTCCCCGCAAGACCTCCTCCGTCGACGTGTCGAGGCGCTCTTCCAGCTCCATCGGGGTCGGAGGGAAGCCGCGTTCGATGAACGATTCGATGATCTCGTGGTGCAGGAGTCCCGTGTCCACGCTGTGCTCCATCCGATCAGAAGTCGCGCCGCGGGCGCGAGGGCCGTATGCAGCGGGGACGGTACCGCCTACGGGACATGCGCCGCCAGCCGACGCGGCTGCGTGCCACTCCCGCGGGTTGCCGCGTTCCCGCCCGACCACCTACAAGTGCAACATGGACCCCTCGGCCAACCCCGCCCTCGAGACGCACTCGCCGGCCAGCGGCCCGCGGATCGCGCCCGAAGACCGGGTGCCGATGGGCCAGAAGATCGCCTACGGAATCGGCATGCTGGGCAACCAGATGTTCCCGGCAGCGCTCGGGGTTTTCATGGTGGTGCTGGTCGAGGGGCTGGGCTTCCCGCCGCTCCTCTGGGGTGTGCTCTTCTTCGCCCCGCGCCTGCTGGATGCACTGACCGATCCCTTCATGGGATTCATCACTGACAACACCCGGTCCCGCTGGGGGCGGCGGCGGCCCTGGATCTTCGTGGGCGCCATCGTCACCGGGCTTTCGTACGTCTTCATGTGGCAGCTCTACGAGACGAACAGCCTGGCCTTCAACTTCACGTACTTCCTGATCGGCTCGATGGCGTTCTACGTCGGCATCACCGTCTTTTCCACGCCCTACGTGGCGATGGGGTATGAGATGAGTCGCGACTTCCACGAGCGGACTCGGGTGATGGCGGTCGCGCAGTGGATCGGCCAGTGGGCTTGGGTCATCGTGCCGTGGTTCTGGCCCCTGATGTACGATCCGGAGCTGTTCCAGTCGCCTGCGGCGGCCGCCCGCGAGCTGGCGGTCTGGGTCGGTTTGGGCTGCATGGGGTTGGCGTTGGTGCCGGCCATCTTCGTGAAGAGCGAGCCCACCACCTCTGCCGAGCACCTGCGCGAACTCAACCGGCAGAACCTCGGCGAAAACGCCACCGCGCTCTGGAAGGGCTTCGGTGAGGCGTTTCGGTGTGCCCCCTTCCGCCGGCTTTGCGGCGCCACCTTCCTCGTGTTCAACGCCTTCAACGTGGTGGCGGCCTTCTCGTTCTTCATCATCGTCTACCACATGTTCGGCGGCGATGCCGGAGCGGCCGGGAACTGGACCGCGTGGTTCGGTACCGGAAGCGCCCTCGCGACCACCTTCCTGGTGATTCCGATCATCACCTTCATGTCGGAGCGACTGGGCAAGCGCCGCACGTTCCTCATCTCGCAGGCCATCTCGCTCATCGGCTACGGACTCTTCTGGTTCACCTTCCAGCCAGGGCGGCCCCTGCTGATGCTGGTTCCACTCCCGCTCTTTTCGTTCGGCATCGGAGGGCTCTTCACCCTCATGACCTCGATGACGGCCGACGTCTGCGACCTCGACGAACTCAACACCGGCGAGCGGCGCGAGGGCACCTTTGCGGCCATCTACTGGTGGATGGTGAAGTTCGGTCTTGCCTTCGCCGGCGCGCTCAGTGGGCTGATCCTTGGGCTCGTGGGATTCACACCCGACGCCGCATCGCAGCCCGAAGGTGCGGTGACGGGACTGCGCATCGCCTACAGTCTGATTCCGGCGTCGGGCGCGCTGCTCGCGATCTGGATCATGTCGGGCTACGACATCTCGGAAGCGCGAGCCCACGAGATCCGCGCACAGCTCGAGGAGCGTCGGGGCGTGCGGGCCTGACCGGCCCCTCTCAGGGCGCCGCGGGGGGGTCGCTCATTCGGGTGCTTCGCGGAGCGTCGCCTCGATCGCGCGGGCGCCGAGGCCGAACACCCGTTCGAGCACCGGGGTGGAATTGGTGGACCCCGCGCAGCGCCACCGCAACACGCGTCGGCGGGGTGGCCGAGATCGTACGTGCGAGCCGAGTTGGAAGGCCGGTGCGGCTAGTGTAGTGTCGCCAAAGTCCTGATGCCGTTCGTGCGCGGGGGCATCCCCGGGATGCGTCGTTGGAACTCCTTGCCGTAGCTATCGCTACGCCGCGTCGTTCCGCCTCGCCCCCGCGGCGCCTCCGCACCCTCGGCGGTCACCAGACT
>JANQNV010000125.1 GCA_028279425.1 Longimicrobiales bacterium
CTTGCCGTAGCTATCGCTACGCCGCGTCGTTCCGCCTCGCCCCCGCGGCGCCTCCGCACCCTCGGCGGTCACCAGACTTTGGCGACACTACACTAGCGCAGTCGCACGGTCGCCACGACCGGAAGGTGGTCGGAGCCCACGTCTCGACCGACGTGCGCTTCCGTGACCCGCCATTGGTCATCCACCAATACGTGGTCGATCCGCGCCAGGATCCACCCATTCAGTCGGGTGCCTCCCATGCCCAGACCGCGCGCGTCGAAGGTGTTGGTCCAGTCTCGCCACTCCTCACGGAAGAGTCGGCTCTCCGGCGGAGTATTGAAGTCGCCGGCCACGATCCGAGGGACATCGAGCGAGTCGACCCACCGGCGCGCGGCCCGAAGCTCGACGGCCCGAAGCGCCGATTTCTCGCGGAGTCGCGGAATCGCCTCGGTGACGCGCCCGGCGCGGAAGAGTTCCAGCCCCGCCCGCTGCGTCTCGAGATGCAGATTGGTCAGGGCGATGGCGCGCCCCCCCCAGTCGATCGTGTACGTCTGGACCAGCCCCGATCCACCCGCTGCCTCGAAGGCATCGCGCTCCATGCGTCGCACCGAGGTAATCGGATGCCGGCTCGTAATGCAGAGCGACGATTCCGTGTGCACATGGAGGGGAAAACCGAGGCGCTCGAGCTCGCGGATCTGTTCCCGCAGGCGGCCGCGGCACTCCTGGAAAAGCACCACATCGGCGTCCCACTCGTCGAGAAGGATCCCGAGCGGCTCCACCGAGCCACCACCTTCGGCATTGAACGTCGCGACGCGAAGCGCGTCACCCCCGCCGGAGGGGAGCAGACTCCGCCAGGGCACGCGCCCTCCAACGAGCGGTCCCACCCCGATGACGAGCCCCACCGCCACCACCATGAGGAGAGGCGGATCGCGAAGAGCGGCCCAAGCGGCCACGACAGCCAGCGGGAGCAGGAGGACCCAGCGGGGGCCGAACAACAGGATCGTGGCGGGCCACCAGACGTCACCGAGGAGCCACAACAGCCCCGCAGCCGCCGCTACGCACGACACGCTCGCCCAGGTGAGGGCGTGCCCGATCCGGTCAGCGACTCCGCCGGAACGCGCTCGCATCAGCCCGCGGGCACCGGCCGCGAAACGCCGCCACATGCGGGGGTCGACCCGCGCCCCGCAGCGCGAACAGCTCGGACGGGCGAGGAGCTTCCGGCCGCCGGCGAGGCGTACGCGTTGGCCGCATCCGGAGCATCGAACGACGATGCTCCGACCGCGGCCGGAAGAAGCGGAAGGCATGTTCCGAAGATGCCGTACGGCGTCGGAACGGAGCAAGACGACGCCCCGTGAAACCCGGCGGCCTCGCTCGCCGTACCTCATGTCACCCCTTCCCCTCACTAAGTGATATGAGATGCCGCCGAAGCAGGAACGAACCGTTCTCCCGGGCACCGTCGAGCTGTTGATCCTTCGAATGCTCGCCGACGGGCCCCTCCACGGCTTCGCCCTTTCGCGCCGACTGCTCGAGCGTTCTGGCGGGGCGATCGACGTGCAGGACGCTGCGCTGTATCAAGCCCTCCATCGGCTCGCCCGAAACGGGGTGATCGCCGGAGAGTGGGGGGTGTCGGACAACAAGAGACGCGCGCGCTTCTACCGCCTCACCGGCAAGGGCGCACGCCGTCTCGCTGCCGAGGAACGGCAATTCCGGGACTACGTGGCCGGCGTCTTCCGCGTGCTCGGCCCGGCGACGGAAGGGGACAGCGGATCGTGACCGAGCCCCCACGGCCGGCGTTTCGGCGAACCCCCCCCGGGTTGGCGGGCTCACGCGCCGAAGTCGACGAGGAGTTGGCCTACCACCTCGACCGCTGTACCGAGGAACTCGTAGCCGAAGGGTGGCATGCCGAGGACGCCCGGGCCGAAGCAGAACGCCGGTTCGGAGACCTCGATGGAACGCGAGAAATCTGTGCGCGCGACAACGCCCGCACCCATGAACGGAGACACCGGGGAGACCGCATGGACGAAGTACGGCAGGACCTCAAGTTCGCCCTCCGGACTCTGTGGCGGCGACCGACCTACGCGGCCGTCGTCGTCGCCACCCTCGCGGTCGGGATCGCGCTGAACACGATCGTGTTCAGCTTCATGAATCCCTACCTGCTGCGCCCCCTCCCCTTCCCGGAGGCCGACCGACTCGTGGCCATCGGCGGCATCGATCGTCTCACGGGTTGGGACCTCGGGCGATTCTCGCCCCCTCAGGTGGCCGACCTCGCCGCAAACTCACGCGCTCTGGACGAGTTGGGCTACTACTACTACGGGTCGATCAACCTCACGGGCGACGGTGCGGCGGAGCGCATCGGGATGGCCCGGATGAGTGGAGACATGTTCGGGATCCTGCGTGTCGACGCGGCGCATGGACGAACGCTCGGCCCCGACGATACCCGCGCCGGCGCCGCACCGGTTGTGGTGATCGCCCACGGCCTCTGGACGTCGCGTTTCGGCGCCTCTCCGACGTTGATCGGAAGCACGCTACGGCTCGACGGGGTGGCCCACACGGTGGTCGGCATCATGCCGGAGTCGTTCAACTTTCCGTACAACGCCATCGATCTGTGGCTCCCGCACGAAGGCGACCCCACGGCAGCGAACCGAGCCGGACTCGGCAGCCTGGCGGTGGGGCGCCTGGCCGAGGGGTGGGAACGCGACGCCGCCGCGGCAGCTCTCAGCCCCTTCCAAGCCCGATTGGCCGAGCGCTGGCCCGAGACCGACGGGCGATACGAAGCCGTATCCGTGAAGCCTCTTCGCGAGGCGTTGAACTTCGCGTGGTCGATCATGCGACCGGCGTTCCTCATTCTCTTGACGGGCGTGGCCCTCGTCCTCCTGATCGCCTGCGTGAACGTGGCGTCGATCACGCTCGCCCGCGCTGGAAGCCGAACGCGCGAGATGGCGGTGCGGGCCGCGGTCGGCGCGGGCCGCGGGCGCCTCGCGCGACAGTTGCTCGTCGAGAGCCTCGTGCTCGCACTCGTGGGCGGGGTCGTGGGCGTCGGGCTGGCTTCGGCCGCGACGTCTCTGGTCGGCGGCCTGCTGCCGGGTGAGTTGTTCCGGGTCGGCGAAGTGACGCTCGACGCGCGCGTTCTGACCTTCAGTCTCGTTCTGACCCTTCTCACCCCGCTCATCTTCGGCCTGGCTCCGTCGGTCGCCGCCACGAGGTCGAGCCTCGCCGCCGCGATACGATCCGTGGCGGGTCGAGCGGGCGACGGACGCAGCACGTCGAGGGCGCGGAGCGCGCTGGTCGTGACGCAGGTCACTCTCGCCGTCGTCCTGGTCGCATCGACGGGCTTGATGGTGAGGAGTTTCGCGAACGCCACACGGGCCGATCTCGGATTCGACGCCGACGGGCTGTTGATCGCCACGGTCTCGCCACCGCGCGCGGCATACCCCGATGCCGAGTCTCTGGCGGGCTACTACCGCGAGATGGAGGAGCGCCTGACCGCGATCCCCGGGATCGAGGCCGTGGGCAGTGTCAGCACACTCCCTCTCAACCACGAGACCTCGGGCGTTCGCTTCACGACCCTCGACGGTGAAGACCAGCCCGTCGAGGAGCGGCCCGCAGCGTATACGAGCCGGGCGGCGCCGGGATACTTCGCGGCAATGGGCATCGAGCACCTGCGGGGCCGCGACTTCCGATCCGAGGACGCCCAGCGTGCCACCCCGGGGGTCGTGGTGAGCCAGGGGCTGGCCGACCGGTTGTGGCCGGGGGCCGACGCGGTAGGACGTACGCTGGTCTATGGAGACGACGACAGCCCCGCACGGGCGGAGGTGATCGGGGTCGTGGCCGACGTGCGCTACGACGACCTCCAAGGTGCGCCCACACCCCACATCTACCGGGCCCTGGAGGGAACGACCACACGACGACGGTTCGTCGTCATGCGCGCGGCGCCCGGAGCCGAACTCGGTACGTTGGGTGCCCCGATCCGCGACGCGTTTCGTGAGGCCGATCCGGACCTTCCCCTCACCCTTCGTACCATGGGTGACGTGGTCACCGAGTCTACGGGCCCCTGGGCGATCGGGTCGGGATTCCTCGCGGTCTTCGGCTTGGTCGCGGTCGCCCTGGCGGCCCTCGGGATCTACGGTCTCATCACATTTTCGGTGCAGCGCCGCACGGCGGAACTCGGGCTGCGGCTGGCGCTGGGCGCCGATGCCTCGCGGCTTCGGCGCGGCGTCGTCCTCGACGGACTCCGCCTCACCGCCGTCGGCGTCGCCCTGGGCCTGCTGCTCGCTGCCGGAGCGGGTCAGGCGCTCCGCGGTGTGCTGCTCGGTGTGGGGGCCCTCGATCCCGTGTCGCTGTCGGGAGCGGCCGGTCTGTTCATCGCCATCTCGGGCCTGGCGTCGTGGATCCCGGCGCGGCATGCGTCGCGTATCGATCCCGCGTCGGTGCTCCGCGCAGACTAGGAGCCTCTCCGAGTCATGGGGCGAGCCGCGTTGCTCGGACAGACTCCCAGTGTCCCGTTTGAGAAGTCCGGAGCGTACCGAGAGGGGGTGTGGGCTTGGGTGGCGAGGCGGAGCGACGCGGCGTAGC
>JANQNV010000126.1 GCA_028279425.1 Longimicrobiales bacterium
CTTGCCGTAGCTATCGCTACGCCGCGTCGTTCCGCCTCGCCCCCGCGGCGCCTCCGCACCCTCGGCGGTCACCAGACTTTGGCGACACTACACTAGCCCACCGCGCCTGCTACCGACCCCGCCAGCGACCGAGTCGCCACGCCAGACCCTCGAGACCGAGGATCCCGGAGAGCGCGAGGCGCGGGCCGGGACCGAGTCCCTCGCGGCGGCAGGTCTCGCCGAGAAGCCTGCGCTGCGTCGCGCGATCGATCACACTCAGATCGATGCGGCGCTGACGCGAACTCTTCCCGTAGACGGTCACCTTCTTCAGGTAGTCGGAGAGGCGCTGGATCTCGAGATGGCGCACGCGGGCCTCGGGCGCATAGGCGAGGACGGCGGGAGAGAACCGTCGCACCGCCTCCTGTACGAACACGGTGTCGCCTCCCCGCATCCGCTCCACGAAGGGGCCTACGGCGTCGAGCACCTCGCGGCGGACAGCCATGTTGTTGGTGCGCCCGAAGTACAGCTCGGCGCGGTTCGACCCGAGCACGAACGACTCGCGGGTCGTCTCGTATTCCGACAGCCAGCGAAGTGTGGCCGATTCTCGGCCGGGCAGGACGCGCCCCATCACGATGCCGACCTCGCCGCGTGCCAACGGCTCCAGGAGTCGCTGGAGCCAGTCGGGCTCGGGCACACAGTCCGGGTCGGTGAACACCACCACGCCACCGGTTGCTTCACGCAGCGCACGGTTGCGGGCCGCGTAGGCCCCCTGCGTCGTTTCGGTCAGAAGCCGCACTCGTCGGTCGTCGACCGACGCGACGATGTCGGCCGACCGATCCGGGGAGTTGTTGTCGACCAGGAGGATCTCGAACGAATCGGCCGGGGCCTCCTGCGCGAGGAGGCCCTGGATGCATCGGTCGATGTACGCCTCGGCCCCGTAGAAGGGCACGATCACGCTCACCTCGCCCGGCGGGCTCCCGGACGTCACGTCACCGCGGCGACGTCGGATCGGCTCGACGGGAGCGGAGACGCCGTCGGGAGCGGAGAGGCCCTCTCCTCACTGCGATCCCTCGCACTGAACCCGGCGGAATTCGTTCTGGAATCCGCCCATCGAGCCGTCGTCTTCGGGGCCCTCCACGATCGCGACGAAGCGATCCTCGGCGGTACGGCGATAGGTGATGCGCGTCGGAAAGTCGTGCTCGGGGTTCTCGACCACGAAGCCGTCTTCACTCACCGACGTCGAGGTGAAGTCGGTCTCGGACTGCCCCGAGGGGATCGCCGTATACACGAAGCCGTCGGCGGTCTCGAAGATGCGCAGGTGCTCGAAGGCCTGGGCGCGCCCATCGGCCACGGTCCGACTGCCGCCCACCATCAGCCCTCCATCGGGCGGGCTCCACATCTCCAGGGTGACGCGACGTTCGGTGCGGTGCTCCCAGCATCCGCTCAGCCAGGCGAGCTGTTCGAGGGGCTGCGCTGGGGGCGCGACGAGATTCCATAGGACCACGACGAGGAGGTTCATGGAAGAAGAATTCGCCGAGAACACCCGAGGCGCCAGCATGGACGCCGGCGAAGGGTCAGCGCAGCTCGGAGAGCAGGGGATTCACCACGTCGCTGGCGAGGACCCGCTCGACCGCCGGGTGGATCGCCTGTCCGCGTGACTGAGTCAGCACGAGCACGATCAGGTCGAGCTCCGGAAAGGCCCAGGCGAAGGTGCCGTCGGAGCCCTGGTGGGTGATGACGAACGGCGGTTCATCGGGGTCGGTCGGCGCCTCGTGCACCGCTCCCCACATGTGTCCGTAGCTCAGCGTGCGCCCCTCGGCCAGGGGGGAGAAGCCCGGGGGTACGGCGATGGCGGCGCGATTCGCGAAGGCGCGGCGGGCGGCGGTGGCCGAGATCAGCGACGATCGCCCCTGGAGCGCATCCATCCACGCACGCAGGAAGGCCGCGTAGTCGCTCGCGGTGCCGTGAAGGGACTGCGACAGCATCGGATACGGGTAGTGGGCCCCCTCTTCGGGACGCCAGCTCACCGGCCAGTTGCCGGTCGAACCCCAGTGCAGCGGTAGGATGCGCGAGGATCGGGGGTCGGCGGTGCCGTCCCACCACAGGGTGTCGTGCATGCCGAGCGGCTCCAGGACCCGCTCCCGCACGAGCGCGTCGAGGGGTTGGCCAGTCGCCGCTTCCATGACCGCGGCGAGGATGTCGGCGTGGGCGTCGGCGTACGACCAGCTGCCGTCGCGAGGACGGCTCGGACCCTGTTGCCCCCAGGCCCGCGCGAGGGCCTGCACCGAGGCGAAGGTACGCCAGGGTCGCCCCGGCACGCCCTGCACGTAGCCGGCGCGGTGGGTCAGGAGCTCTTCGATCGTGATGGTGCCGGTGCGATCGCCGCGGAAGCTGTCGAGGTAGTCCGCGACGCGGTCGTCGGGAGAGAGAACCCCGTCGTCGATCAGCAGCTGCGCGAGGGTACCGCCGACGGGTTTGGTCATCGACCGCAGGTTGTGCAGGCGGCCCGGGTTGAGCGCCACGCCCCGCGGGAGGTCGGCGCTCCCGACCGCCTCGTGCACCAACACCTCGCCGGCTCGCTCCACATAGACCTCGACGCCGGCCACCTCACCCGCGGCGACGACCTGCTCCGCGAAGTCGACGAGGGCATGGGGACCGCCCGCTGCCTGTGCGGGGGCCAGAGGGTGCGTCCCGTAGGTCGCCCCGGCTGCTCCCAGGCCGCATGCCACGGCACACGTCGCTGCACCCGCCATCCACCACCCGTTCATCGCCATCCTCCCCCCCTGGGTTCTTTGGGCACCCCGGGCCCTCGCACTCCTCGATTTCCGAGCCACCCCGGGCCCTCGCACCCATTCCGACCACACCCACCGCATCCGTTGCGCCCGCGCCGTCCTCCGGGTGCGTGCGGGGCGCTCAGTGAACGTGCCGCCCACGACCACGGTGTGATTTCCGGCGCGAAGGCCCGACGCGGCCTACTCCGACCGCAGCGCCCCCGCCGGGTCCACCCGCGACGCGCGCCACGCCGGGATCCAGCTGGCCGCGAGGGCCGTGAGCACCAGCGCCCCCGACAGGGCGCCCCAGGTGAGAGGGTCCGTCGCGCTCACCCCGAAGAGGAGCGCTCCCATCACCGACCGCATGGCCCAGGCACCCACGAGCCCCACGACCACCCCGACCGAGGCGAGCAGCAGTCCCTGGCCGACGACCATGTTGCGCACCGAGGTCGCCGTCGCCCCCAGCGCCAGGCGGACCCCGATCTCGCGGGTGCGCTGCGACACGAGGTAGCTGATCACCCCGTAGATGCCCACGACGCCGAGCAGCAGCGCGATCCCCGAGGCCGAGCCGAGGAGCGTCATCGTGAAGGAGGTGCGCGCGGTGGCCCGATCCATGGCGGCGTCGAGCGTCTGTACATTCGCGAGCGGTGTGCTCGGGCTCAGCGTCTGGATCACGTTCCGGATGGCCGGTACGAGGGCGAGGGGGTCGCCGGCGGTACGCACCGTCAGGACCACGTTGCGCATGATCTGCGGATCGTCGGCGGGCCCGACCACGATCGGCCAGTAGACCATCTCCTGCGCGGGTTCCTCGAGTGACGCCTGCACGGCGTTCTCTACGACACCCACGATGGTGTACCACTCCTGCTCACCCTGCTGGAGACCGAAGCGCATGCGGCGTCCGATGGGGCTCTCGTTGGGCCACCACAGATCCTTCATGGTGCGCGAGATCATGATCGAGCGATTGCCGTCGGCGCCGTCGTCCCAGTTCAGTTGCCGTCCCTCGAGCAGACGCAGTCCCAGGGCTCCGGTGATGTTCGGCCCGACGTGGTTCCAGGCACCGAACACCGGAAGGTCGTCGGGACCCCGGGGATGGTCTTCGGATTGGATGCCCGTGTACGACCAGCTTCGAATCAGCGGCACGGCGGCCGCGTAGCTCACGGCTTCGACTCCGGGCAGCCCGAGCAGGCGTTCTTCGGCCTGACGGTAGAAGTTCAGCACCTCGCCCCACCCCTCCATCACCGAGCCGGGGATGGCGAGCTGGGCCGTGACGACGCCGTTGGGGTCGAAGCCCGGGTCGACGGCGCGGAGTGCCTGGAAGCTCCGGAACATCAGCCCCGAGCCGATCAGCAGCATGAGCGCCAGCGCCATCTGTGTGACCACGAGGCCGTTGCGCAGCAGGTGGCGGCTGCGGCCTGCGGTCGCTCCCCGGACGCCTCCTTCGCGCAGCCGGTCCGAGAGGCCCTCGGTGCCGAAGCGTGTCAGGGGGAAGAGGCCGAAGAAGAGGGCGCTGCCCACGGTGAGGAGTCCGGTGAAGGCGAGGACACGCAGGTCGAGGCCGATTTCGGACATGCGCGGAAGGTCGCTCGGCACGAAGCGCAGGGTGAGGCGGATCGAGAGGGCGGCCACCGCGATCCCGATCAGGGCGCCCGTGCCCGAAAGCAGCAGGCTTTCGCTCATGAACCAGCGCACGATGTCGCCGCGACCGGCGCCGACCGCGGCCCGGAGCGCCATCTCGCGCTGCCGGCTCTCGGCACGCACCAGCAGGAGGTTGGCCACGTTGGCGCAGGCGATCAGGAGCACGAAGCCGACCGTGCCGAGCAACACCCAGAGCGTGGTCGACACGTCGCCTACGATGGCCTGCTTCATCGGCATCAGCACCGGGCCGAATTCGACCTGGCGCAGGAACGCCACGGCGCCCGATTCGGGGAAGAACTCCTCGAGACGGCCGATCAGCCCCGTGATCTCGCGTTCCACCGCCTCGAACGTGACCCCGTCGCCCATGCGGGCGACACCCTGGACACTGAACGCCGGGAGCGGCGCCTGGGCCGGGTCGATCTGCAGGTTCAGCCAGAGGCGCGCGTCGGGTTCGGGGAAGCCGAAGCCTTCGGGCATGATGCCCACCACCTCGGCCATGTTTCCGCTCACCTCGATCGTCTGACCGATCACGCCGGGATCGCCGCCCCAGGCGTCTCTCCAGAAGGCGTGTGACAGCAGGGCCACATTGGCGCTTTCGGGGTCGCCCTCTTCTTCGGCGAAGGCGCGTCCCAGCGCGGGCGCGACTCCGAGGACGGAGAAGAAGCTCGGGGTGACGAACTGCACGTCGACCCGTTCGGGGGTGCCCTCCACGACGAGGTTCACCTGATTCGTGTTGTAGACGGCGATCTCTTCGAGGGTGCGCGCGTGTTCGCGGTAGAAGCCGTAGAGCCCGGTCGACATCGGGAGCTGGTCTTCGCCGTCGCGACCCTGATGCCGGAGCGAGATCAGCTCATCGCTTTCAGGGAAGGGCAGGGGACGCAGCAGAACGGAGTCCACCAGGGTGAAGACCGCCGTGTTGATGCCGATCCCGAGTCCCAGGGTGAGGATCGAGACCACGGCGAAGGCCCGGTGTCGAATCAGGCTGCGCAGCGCGAGCCTCAGATCTTGCGTCCATCCCCTCATCGTCATCGTCTCCCCACGCGCCCACAGCGCGTCCACAAGGCTGCTCCAGGCTCGGAGCTGAAGCCGGGTCCGATCCCATCGGCCCGGTCGACCCCTTTCGTTCATGCGGCGCCATGCCCAGGTGAGCTCCGCCTCCCACTCCCGGCACCACGAGGTGCGGCGGCGGCGAGGCACCAGCCCCGCGACCCACCGCACCCAGCGCAGTCCGGGTACCTCGCCGGGGTCGTGGCTCACGCCGTGCCCGGTTCGAAGAGCCGCCCGATGGTCGGGAAGCGCTCGAGCACGTCGCCCAGCGCCTCCTCACCCACCTTGGTCAGACGGTAGTAGCGTCGCGGCGGCCGCTGATCGGCGCGGGCGATCGCTTCGTCTTCCCACGCTCCTTCGAGCACTCCCCGGCGCTCCAACCGGCGCAGAATCGGATAGACCGTGCCGTCGGGCAGACCCGTCGCATCCATCACATCGAAGCCGTAGGCGTGGCCGTGTCGAATGGCCATCAGCACGACGGCGGTGGGATACGTGAGGCTGAAGAGCCGTCCCATGCGGGTCTCCGATGTTGGGCCGTTGGTGAGGGGACTGGCGAACACCAATATCATAATTCTAGGTAGGGTGTCAAACGGTGATGGTGCTACGGCTGCGGTCGCCGCATGCGATCATGGACGCGCCCGGCGCGGCGACATAGGATGCACGCATGACCACCGACCAGTACTCCGAGCTCGTCGATTTCCTTGGCGGGAAGTTCGGGCGGATCGACGAGCAATTCGCTCGAATCGACGAACAGTTCGCGCGCATCGACCAGAAGTTCGCGCGAGTCGACGAGCGTTTTGAGCAGATCGATCGCCGTTTCGAGCAGATCGATCGCCGTTTCGAGCGGATCGACGAGCAATTCGCGGAGACGCGGCGCCACGCCGTGGTGCTCTTCGAGCAGTCCCAGGCCAACCTCCAGGTGGTGGCCGAGGGGCTGGGACTACGGCTGGAGCGGCTCGAGAAGGAACGCCGGTAGGCCGAGAGCCAAGAGGGACCGAGACGACGACCCAACGGTCAGGGTAGGATGCAGGCATGACCACCGACCAGTACTCCGAACTCGTCGACTTCCTTGGCGGGAAGTTCGGGCGAATCGACGAGCAATTCGCGGAGGCGAAGCGGGATCGCGAGGAGATTCGCGAGGAGGCCCGCCGTGAGCGCGAGAGGCTGTTCGAGGAGGCCCGCCGGGAGCGCGAGAGGCTTTTCGAGGAGTCGCGGCGCCACGCCGTGGTGCTCTTCGAGCAGTCCCAGGCCAACCTGAAGACGGTGGCGGAGGGGTTGGGACTCCGCATGGTCGGGGTCGAAGGCGGCCTCTCGGCTCTCACCGGGCGAGCGGTCTCGCTGGAGGGCCGGGTTGAATCGCTGGACCACCGAGTCGAGTCGCTGGACCAGAGTGTGCGCCGCGGACTCGCCGACCACGAAGCGCGGATCCAGGCGCGGGAGAAAGGGGCGTAGGGAAGCGTAGAACCATCGGGGGGCGTCGAAAGAGATGGAGAAGACGGCGTTGCAGCAGGGCCTCGAGCAGCTCGATCGTGAGGTGCTCGCTCGTTTCATCGTCGAACTCGCCGCCTCCGACGGCGAGGTGGCGCGCCGCGCCGAGGCCCTGACGCTTCGCGGCGCACCCGGGCTCCTGGCGAAGGTGTTGCGTGGGCAGTTGAGCGGGTTCCGACGGGGCCGACGGCTCGTACCGTACGGCGAGAGCTTCGCGTTCGCGTCGCGGCTCGGCGCGTGGGTGGAGGAGGTCGAGACGGGGCTCCTCGACGAACGGCCCGGCGTGGCGGCCGAGCTGCTCGAGGGCTTCATCCGGCTCGACACGAAGATCTTCGGGCGGGTGGACGATTCGTCAGGGGCCGTGGGCGATGCGTTTCATCATGCGTCCAAGCTGTTCCTACAGGCGCTCGGTCGTCTGCCCCCTTCGCCCGAGCGCGCTGACCGCATACGGGCCTTACACGAGGACAACGACTACGGCGTTCGCGATTCGCTGCTCGATCACATCGCCCACGCCCTCGACGAGAGCGAGATTCGGCGTCTGGTGGAGCAGTACAGGGAGAGAGCGATACGGGCCGACGACGGGGGCGAGCACTACGACGGGCTGACGGCGCGGGTTGCGATCAAACAGCTCGCGTGGGCGCTACGTGACGCCGAGCTCCTCGAGGAGTCCGTACGCCTGGGCTCACCCGAGCCGAACCATCTGCAGCGAAGGGAGATGGCGGCGGCGCATCTCAAGTTCGGGTCGGCGGAGCGGGCGGTCGAGTTGCTCAAGGGCACGCAGTATGTCGACCTGTTGATCGATGCCCTCTCGGCGGTAGGCGACGCGGATGGGGCCGTCGAGGCACGACGGCGGCGCTTCGAGGCCACGCTCGACGTCGCGCATCTCAACGAATACCGCGAGAGCCTGCCCTCGTCGGAACGGGACGCCGCGGCCGAATGGGCCCTTTCCCTCGTTGACGACGATCGCCCCGTGGCTCCGGCGCTCGAGTTGCTTCTGGCCCTGGATCGGCGAGAGGCGGCCGAACGGCTTGCCGTACGGCGCGGCGGGGAGATGCAGGACGTGTTCTATACCCGACTCCGTGACCTCGGCGATCGAGCCATCGACGCGGAATGTCCCGTCATCGCGGTCGTTTGCCTGCGTCTCCTGGTCGAACAGATCCTGGACGCGGGCCGCACGAAGGCGTACGGATACGCCCGTCGGTACTGCGGAAGGCTGGAGCGCATCGAGACCGCGCTGACCGACCGGCGGGGGTTGAGCAGCCACGCCGACTTCATGGCTTCGCTGCGCGAGCGACACGGGCGAAAGCACAGCTTCTGGCGGCCGCTGGACGCCCGTTGAAGCCGGCACCCTCGACGCGATGGTTCCAGCACCGTAGTAGGGCCTATTCCCGAGTACTCCGAATCGGGACAGGCTAGAACTCCCCCTACGTGGACGTACCGACCTTACGCGCCTATCATGCCAGTCATGGCCAGTGATCGACTCCAGGAATTCGTCGCCTTGCTCACGGCGCTGCTTTCCGAACTGCGGTTCGTCGAGGCTGCCGGATTCCGCGAGGAGGCCGGCCGCCAAGCCTCGGCTGTGGCGACGAGCGGTCATGCTCTGCGCGACCAAGCCTTCATCGCTGCGATTTCGGAGCCCGGCTGACGTCTGGTCGGTCGCCGCCCGCCCATGCCCCCCCTGAAGCTCGGCATCGTCGACCAGTCCCCCGTGCCCAACGGGAGCGACGCCCGGGCTGCCGTGGCCGCCACCCTCGACCTCGCCCGCCTCGCCGATCGCCTCGGCTTTTCGCGCTATTGGCTGGCCGAGCACCACAGCACCAACTCGTTCGCCGGCTCCGCCCCGGAGGTGCTGATCCCCGCGGTGGCGTCCGTCACCGAGCGCATCCGGGTGGGCTCGGGCGGGGTCATGCTGCCCCACTACTCGCCCTACAAGGTGGCCGAGCAGTTCCGGATGCTGCAGACACTCTTTCCGGAGCGGATCGACCTCGGGCTGGGGCGCGCACCTGCGGGTACCGCGCGGGCGGGGCAGGCGCTTCGCTACGGCCGAGCGGGGATCCCCGTCGAGCACTTTCCGCAGCAGCTCGACGACCTGGTCGGCTGGCTAGGCGAGACGCTGGGCGACGCCCATCCGCTCGCGAGGGTCCGGGCGACGCCACGCGGCAAGGATGTGCCCGAGCTGTGGATGCTGGCCTCCAGCGGCACCACGGTCGATGTCGCGGCTGGCCGCGGCCTCGGCTACTCCTTCGCCCAATTCATCAGCGGCGTCGACGGAAGCGCCGCGGTGCGGGCCTACCAGGCGCGCTTCCGGCCGGGCCCGCACCGCGCCGAACCGGCGGCCAACGTCGGCATCGGGGTCCTCTGCGCTGACACGAACGAAGAGGCCGAGTGGCTCTCGCTGAGCCTGCACCTGTGGCGCATGCGGATCATCCGCGGCATGGACCGCGGCATCCCCTCTCCCGAGCAGGCCAAGGAGGAGTTCGAGCAGGCCGGGATTCCGATCGCCGAGGTGCTCGCCGACGAGTCGCGTGTGGTCGTGGGCGACCCCGGGCAGGTGCGCGACGCCCTCCTGGCGCTGGCCGAGCGCTACGGCGTCGACGAACTCATGACCGTGACGGTCACCCACGACCTCGACGCGCGCCGACGGTCGTACGAGCTGCTCGCAGATGTGATGGAGCTCGGGCGGTAGCGCCGCACCCGAGGCGGCTCACGCCGATGGCACTCGGCGGCGGGGACGCTGCGATCCGCGAGCGCCACGCCCTCAGAAGGTCACGTCGAACTGCCCGTCGATGATCGTCCGCACACCTCCCGACGCGCTGTTGGCGACCGGTCCTGCGTTGAACTGGAAGGTGCCCTTGGCTCGACTCGGCGTGAGGATCTCCAGAGTCATCGTGCCTCCGCCTCCCTCACCCACCGCGTACCAGCTCTCGGAGCCCTCCACGAGCTGGGCCCCGGTGGAGCCTGCGGTGAGATCGACGGTGCCGGGAAGGGTATTCCGCGTTTGATCGGCCGAGAGGCTGATTTCGATCCCGTTGGCCTCCCCCTGGAGTGAGAAGAGGAAGCCGTTGTTCGTGGCGACACGGATCTGCGCGTTCCACGGGGCGCCGTCGACGATCGCGGTGAGCGTGCCTTCGCCATCTTCGAGGCCCGCGGGGTCGTCACTCGAGGAGCAGGCGGCGAGCGTCAGGGGCAGCAGAACGAGCGGCAGGATTCGGGTGCGTCGCATCGTGGAATCGTCCGGGCCGAAGGGGAAGTGGCTTCACTTCTGAGAACGGGAGATCCCCGCGCGAGCCGCCACGTCGAAGGCGAGGCAAAACGGCTCTCCAATGCGGTAACGTGCGCGTAAAGAAAGATGCGAAGCGGCCCGGGCGTTGCGATGTTGCCACTGGCACCGTGCCCCATCCCAATGGAATTCCAGGACCATGACGCTTCGCCGCACTCCCGCACTGCTCCTGCCCGCGCTGCTCGTCGTCACGGCCTGCGGCGGCCCTCCCACCGACGACGTCACCAACTGGCGCGTGCGCGCCGATTTCGATCCCGCTGTGAGCGACGAGGCGATCGAGCTCAACGAGGATGGAGGGTGGCTCGCGGCCGCCGGCACCGCGGCGACGGTCGAGGTGGACACGCGCTTTCGGATCCGCTTCGAGGTGCAGCGCGCCGACACCGGTGCCGTGAACTACCGGCTGGAGTCGCGACGAGGGGCGGCGGCGTGGGAGCCGGTCGAGGCGCTCGACCACCCGTATCCCGACGAAATCGCCAGCCCGGTCACGAGCATCGTGGCGACCGAGGGCTTCGTGCACGGCGAGCCCTCCGGAGATCTTCTCGCGGGCGACACCGGCCCCTTCGTGGGGGGGAGCGGGGTGGCGCTGCGCACCTCGCCCTTCATTCGCCCCCTTCCCACGGGCTCGACCGAATGGGAGTGGCCGCTCGTGATCCGCCACTTCGCCGACGGCGCGGAGCAGGTCGTGGCGGGCGAGACGTTCGAGTACCGCATGGTCGGGGGCGACGGGACGCCGCTGGGTGGGGCCGTGGCCTCCGTGACGTCGTCGGTTCCCGAGGGCCATCTGGGCGGGACCTACGTCGAGACGCCCGACCGCATCGGGCCGTTCGAGGCGTCGAATGGGGACCTCTACTTCGTGCAGGAGCCGGCGGAGACCGACAACGTGTTCATGGTCGTGAAATCGGCCGACCGCGGCCGCTCGTGGACTGAGGTCGACGGGGCAGGGCGTCCGCCCAACGGCGATCTCGAGGCGGTGTCGGCGGTGCAGGTCGGCGACGTGATCCACATGGTGCATATGGGCGACCGCACCTGGCACTACAGCTTCAACACCTCCGATCACCCCAGCGCCCCCGACCGCTGGGCGCTCAACGACGAAGAGGTCGCACCGGAGCGGGATCCGCCGACCCAGGTGACGGCGATGTCGGCGCGCTCGGACGGTAGCCTCGTCGCCGTCTACGGGGGCGACACCAAGCTGCACTATCGGATTCGCTCATCCGATGGCGCATGGGGGCCGGAGGGCACCATCGATGCGACCACCCCGGATGTGCTTTCCGGACCCGTCACGGTCACGGGCGAAGGAGACGTGGTGCACCTCGCCTACGTCGATCATCAGGGGCGGGGGTGGGTGCGCAGTGTGCTCCCCGACGGATCGCTCACCACGCGCACGCGCTTCGCCACGGGGCTGGGGACCGACGAGGTCGATCGCGTGTCGATCCTCCCTCTCAGTCGGCTCGCCTCGGGCGCCGTCTCGATCGTGTATCGCCCCGAAGACGGGCGCCTGCTCGAGCGCACCCTTTCGCCCACCGGGGCGCTGGGCTCGCCGGCCGTCGTCACCTCGGTACGGGTCGCGTCCGGCCCGGTCGACTCCGATCAGGCGACCGCCGACGTGATCGCTGTCGGTGTCGACCTGCACGTGCTCTTCGTCGAGGAGGCCACGGGCAGTCTGTGGCACGTCGCTCGGCGCGGGTCGGCGGGGTGGGGGACCCCCGCTCTCGTCATGGACGGAATCGAGGGGCAGTGGGTGCGCGGGGCGCTGCTCGAGGGCGGACCCGATGGGCCGGTCTACGGTTTCGTGGTCGATACCGGGTCGGAGGGCGGATCCGGGATGAACCGCTACGGGGAGGTCGCGCTGGGCGGGTGAGAGGGCAGGCGTTCGGGTGGGCGGGGCCGGTTGGCCGGCCGCCCGCCCGGGGTCGCGATGTGAGCACCACGGGGCGCCCCGTCACGGCTGCCACAGGTACGTTCCCTTCACGATCAGCTGTCGCCGAGCCGGAA
>JANQNV010000142.1 GCA_028279425.1 Longimicrobiales bacterium
GCTCCACGTAGCCCAGGGCGCCGTGCGGAGTGGATGCGCCCAAAGGGACCACCACCGCCCGTCCGCCGGCGTTGGCCACTTCGATGGCCGCCTCGGCGAGTGCCTCCTCTCGTTGGTCACGCCGATCGACGTGACGAATCTGTGCTCCGAGAATCCGGTGCAGGCGGGCGTTGCCGGTGGGGCTCGACGGCTCGGGCCCGTTGATGACGAGAATGCACCCCATCCCGAGCCGCGCGGCGGCCGCCGCCGTGACTCGACAGTGGTTCGATTGGGGTCCGCCCGTCGTGATGAGGTGCGTGGCGCCATCGATCCGTTCGGGGGCGAGTTCGAACTCGAGCTTCCGGACCTTGTTGCCTCCGAGGCCGAAGCCGGTTTCTTCGTCGAGCTTGACCCGGAGTTCGGGGATTGCGGGGCCCAGAGCGGCCCGCAGACGTGGGAGGGGGCGAAGCGGGGTGGGGAGGCTGGCCAGGGCGGTACGGGGGCGGCCTTCGAGCCGCGCCCTCAGGGTCGCGAGGTCCATGGATCCAGGAGCTGTGCGGGACGAGTGAGGCTCCATCGCCGCGCTGCTTCGCGCACGGTCGTCGCGTGCAGGTCGGCGATGATGTCGACGTCGGGGGCGTACCCGCCCGCCATGACCGTAGCGACGGGAATGCCTGCCCGTTCGCACAGATCGTAGACCTGCCGGTCGCGCTCCGCCAATCCGGCGGCGCTGACGCCCAGCCGCCCCAACGCGTCGCCCTGGTAGGGATCGACTCCCGCGAGGTAGAAGACCAGCTCGGGCCGCGACGCCAGCGCCACCCGCACCCCGCTCACGACCGCGTCGAGAAAGGGGCCGTCGTGCGTGCCGTCGTCCAGTGCGATGTCGAGGTCACTCCGCTCCTTTCGGAACGGATAGTTCGAGGCGCCGTGGACCGAGAGGGTGAAGACGGTCGGGTCACCGCTGAAAACCGCAGCGGTGCCGTTGCCCTGATGCACGTCGAGGTCGATCACCGCTACACGGGTCAAGAGGCCATCGTTCTGGAGGTCTCGGATCGCGACGGCGACGTCGTTGAACACGCAGAAGCCCTCCCCGTGCGTGGGGTATGCGTGATGCGTCCCACCCGCGAGGTTGACGGCCCACCCATCGCCGAGGGCGACCCGCCCGGCCGACACGGTACCGCCCACGGAGCGCCGCGACCGCTCGACCAGCTCCGGCGACCAGGGGAATCCCATACGACGGACCGCCGCGGGCCCGAGGGAACCCGAGAGGGCGGCAGCGAGGTAGCTCGGGGTGTGCACGCGCGCCAGCTGCGCGTCGGTGGCCGCTTCGGGGACGACGAGGTCGATCGTGGGGTGCCCCCACAACCGCTCACGAAGTGCGGCGTACTTGAGCATCGGGAATCGATGCCCATCGGGAAGAGGAAGAACGAAGTGGTCGCAATAGAAGGCCTTCATGGCCGGCAGAGTAACCGCGTGGAGCCACGGGGGTCCACGCGGCGCGTTCCGCGATGGTTCGTCGCCGCGGGCCTTTGGCTCGCGGCGGCTGCAGGGCTCTCGGGTCAGGAGCCCCGGGCCGTCCTGACGGGCACGGTCGTCGACGCCGCCGGCCCGGTCGTGGCCGTCGACCTCACGCTGGTCGAGGGCGCCTCGGTGGTGGCCCGCGCCGCCAGCGACGGAGATGGCCGTTTCCGGCTGGAGGCGCCCGCAGGGAGCTACACGCTACGGGCCGAGCGCCTCGGCTACGCGGCTGTGTCACGGCTCGTCACACTCGACGCAGGGGGGGTGCTGAATCTCGACGTCGTCCTCCAGCCGGCGGCGGTACTGCTGGAGGGGGTCGGCGTCGAGGCCGAGCGAAGTCGCGAGCGGCTGCGGTTCGAAGAAACGGCGGGCGCCTCGGTTCGGGAGATCAGCGCCGAGGAACTCAAGCTCGTACCGGGCATCGGGGAGGCGGATCCAATTCGGGCCATCGAGGTGCTCCCCGGTGTCGTGTCGACCTCCGATTTCTCGTCGTCGTTCAACGTGCGCGGAGGCTCCGCCGACCAGAATCTCATCCTGCTCGATGGGACCCCCATCTTCAGCCCCTTCCATCTCGGGGGCTTCTTTTCGGTGTTCAACGCCGACATGGTCGCCCGGGCGGAGCTCGCCGCCGGCGGATTCGAGGCGCAGTACGGGGGGCGCGTTTCGTCGGTGCTCACCGTCGAGAGCGATCCGGGCAATGGCGAATTCGGTGTGGAGGGCGGGGTGAGTCTGCTCGCGACTCGCGTTGCGGTCCGGGGAGGTGTGGGTGAGCGCGACGTGAGGTGGCGGATTTCGGGACGGCGCTCCTACTTCGACCAGCTCCTGGCCCCGGTGGCCGAGTTTCCCTATCACCTGCAGGATCTTCAGGGCGTCGTCGAGATCGGCCTGAGTCCGCGCGACCGGATCCGGATCACGGGCTATACCGGAGACGATGTGCTGGACTTCTCGCAACTCGACGACGAGGACTTTCCGCTCCGACTGGACTGGAACTGGGGAAACGACGTGGCCGGGATCCGCTGGGATCGCGAGTTGTCGAAGGGTCGCCTCAGCGCGCGCGCTTCGACGACGCGCTTTTCGACCGGCCTGTCGTTTCCGGACTTCGACGACACGGAATTCCGAAGCGAGGTGACGCAGGATGGGTTCGGGGCCAACCTCGACTGGCGGCTCGTGCCCGTCGTCGAGGTCGGGGTGGGGGTCGAATACAACGACTTCGGGTACGACAATCTGGCGTCGAGCGGTGGAACGGTGTTCAGTCAGGGGCTCGGAACGGGCCGCCAACTCGGGGCCCACGCCCAGACGTCGTGGGGGCGTCCCGGCGAGTGGCTGGTCGAGGCCGGGGCCCGGGTGGATCGGTGGGTGCCGGATCCCGGTGAACCCGTCACCGAGGTGTCTCCTCGACTCGCCGTGAAGCGTTTTCTCGGCGGGAGTAGCCGTTGGGCCGTCAACGCCTCCGTCGGTCGCTACACCCAGTTCCTTCATTCGCTCCGCGACGAGGAACTGCCCCTGGGTCTCGATATCTGGGTTCTCGCCGGAGAGCGGGCCCCCGCCGTGGTCTCGGACCAACTCCAGGTGGGTCTCGAGGCCTTTCCGACCGACGAGTGGACGTTTTCGGTCGAGGGATACCTGCGGGAGTTCGACGGAGTCGTGACCTTCAACACCAGCGACGATCCGAACGACGACACCGACGACATCCTCGCGGGGGAGGGCTTGTCGTACGGGGCCGACCTCTTCGTGCGGCGATCGGGATCGCCGGTGAGCGGGTGGCTGGCGCTGTCGTTCCTGAAGGCAGACCGGACGTTTCCCGACGTCTTCTCGGGAGCCGTGGACCGACCCGAGGTCACCTACGCGCCGATCTTCGACCGCCGGATGGACCTCGACCTCGTACTCCAGTTTCCCGCCCCCCGGGGATGGCAGGGTGGGCTGCGTCTCAACGTCGGGACGGGGACCCCCTACACGCGTCCGCTGGCGAGCTTCGCCGTGTATCAGCCGCGGTTTCTGAAAAACGGGGGACGCGCTTCCTGGGGCGGGGACGCCGACGGCGGAGAGCTGGACAGCTACGCCGTCCTCCTCGGCGATCGGAATGGCGCGCGCTACCCGGTATACCACCGTCTCGACCTGAGCTTCCGCAAGGACTACGAGAAGAGCTGGGGGATGATCACTCCCCATCTCGACCTCCTCAACGTCTACAACCGGCGCAACGTGCTTTTCTACTTCTACGAGTACGACCGGACGCCCGCCGTGCGGTCCGGTATTTCGATGTTTCCGCTCCTCCCCACGATCGGGGTGGAGGTGCGGTTCTGATGGCGCGGACGTTCGAAGGGGGGTGGTGGAATCTCGCTCGTGGGGCATTGCTGGCCGCCGGTCTCGCGGTCGTGGCGGGCTGTGAGTTGCAGGAGCTCACGCTCGCGGAACCTCCGGCCGATGTCGTCGTGGCCGAGGGACTCGTGCAGGTGGGCCTGCCCGTGGGCGGCTTCGGGGGACTCGGCTCGACGTCGATCGACCGGATCTCGGTGCTGCTGCACCGCACGGTGCAGGGGGCCGACGGACGAAACGAGCCGGTGCCCGGCGCCCTCGTACAGATCACGCGATCCGACGGGGCCACCTTCCGGCTTCGGGAGCTGGTCGAGTCCTCCCCGTGTGTTTCGTCGACGCCGCTGAACGGGACGGGGACCTGCTACCTGCTCGGCCCCCCCGACCTGCTCGGAGAGCCTCGGTTGCGGCCGGGTGATCGACTCGACCTCGAGGTCGTCACCCTGTCGGGAGAGATCCTGCGCTCGACATCGACCGTTCCCGGGGCGTTTTCATTCGTCGGTCTCGAGAACCAGGAGAGCTGTGCCGTGACGGCCGACGAGTCCTTCCCGCTCGTGTGGGGCGTCTCGGAGGGGGCGTGGGCGTACGTCGGAGAGACCCAGATCTACGGCTTGGCCGATGCACTCGAGCCGCGAGGCATCGAGGTCGACATCGATCCGCTGTTTCTCGTGGGGCTCGCCATTTCGTCGACCGACACGGTCATCGCCTATCCGGCCGAATTCGGTGTGTTCGACCGCTTCGATCTCGACCGCGACGTGGCGGTGGCGCTCCAGCAGGGGCTTCCCCCCGGCACCCGCGCCGAGGTCACGCTCTCGGCGGTGGACCGCAACTTCGTGAACTGGGTGAGGGGTGGAAACTTCAATCCGTCCGGCACGGTGCGCATACCGTCGGTGACCGGTGACGGGACCGGCTTCTTCGGCACGAGTGTCACCCAGTGGGTGGAGTTGCGCGCCTTCGTGGATCCCCCGGCGGGCGGGGAGCTGGGCGGCCAGCGCGTGTGCCCGGTCGTCACGCCCTGAGGCGAGTCGGGCTCTGGGGAAAGCGCGTCGGCGCGAGGTGTCGATCAGCGGCGGCTTCGGAGCGCGCGGCGCACAGCCACCAGAAGCTCCTCACCGTTGAACGGCTTCTGGAGCATCCGGAGGCCAGGCCCCCGCGGGATTCGGTCGTCGTGCGGGTCGAAGGCGGAGAGGAGCAACACGGGCAGAGTAGGCGACACGGTCCGCACCGCCGAAACGAAGGTGTCCACGTCGAGGTCCCGGAGGCGCGCGTCGCTCACGACCAGGTCGGGGAGCGACGCGCGCGTGGAGAGGCGGGTCACGGCCTCGGCACCCGTGGACGCCCCGTGTACGCGGAACCCTTCTCGCTCGAGGAGCCGCACGCCGAGTCGGAGCACGGAGTCTTCACCGTCGACGAAGAGCACGTCGGCCGGGAGCAGGGTGGCCGCATCGTCGGGGGCCGCGCTCCAAGGTGATTCGACGAGATCGGCGGCCGGGTGGGGCGTCGACTCGACCGGCTCTGCGAGCCGAGGAGGTTCGCCGTGCGCGCTCGCCTGGGTCGCATCGGTCCGGGGTGCGACGCTATCGGGTGCGACGTCCTGGGGTGCGACGCTATCGGGTGCGATCGCCTCCGGTGACACCGTCTCCAGCTTTGCCGCGGGGCCGGAGGCGGGTAGGACGACCGCGAAGGTCGTGCCCTCTCCTTCGGCGGAGCGGACGTCGATCCGGCCACCCCGCTCCTCGACGATCCCGTGAACGAGGGCCAGGCCGAGCCCCGACGCGTGCGTCGGAGGGCGTGTGGAGAAGAACGGCTCGAAGATGTGATCCACCACGTCGCCCGCCATACCTTCGCCCGTGTCGGTGACGGCCAGGACCACCCAGTCGTCGTCCTTCTGACGAACCGAAAGGGCGAGACGCCCGCCATCGGGCATCGCGTCGCGGGCATTCGAAGCGAGCTGATCGATCAGCCGCTCCATCTGCACCGCGTCGGCCTCTACGCGCGCCGTACCCGGGGCCACATCGATCACGACGTCGATGCCATCGCCCACCGTCTCGAGCAGCTCGGGCTCCATCTGTCGCAAGAGCCGCCCGAGATCGAGTTCGACCGGTTGTCCCCGCCGCCGCCGGCTGTAGGTGAGGAGTTCATCGGTCAACGACGCCGCCCGGAGTCCCGCGGCCCGGATTTCCCGCACATCGCCGGCGGCCCGGCTGTCACGGGGCAACTCGTCGAGCACGAGCTCGGCGTGCCCCGTGACGACGGTCATCAGGTTGTTGAAGTCGTGGGCGATTCCCCCGGCTAGACGACTCAGGGCGCGAAACCGGTCGGCCTGACGTTCGCGTTCGACTGCCGCCCTCCGATCGGTCAGGTCTTCGGCGATCACGAGGACACTCGGTTCGGCGCGCTCGCCCGGAAGGATGGAGGCGTGGAGGGCGACGGGTGTGCGGTGTCCGGCCGCGTGCAGAAGCTCGACATCGGTGTGGAGCGTCGTGACGAGGCCACCACGGAGGGCGCGGAGGGCGGCGAGGGCCCGTCGCTGTTGGGCTTCGGGCACGAGCGTCCACAGCGGAGCCTCGCCCGCGGGGTATTCGTGCCAACCGAGCAGCCCCGTCCAACGTGCATTGGCCCGCAGAGGCGCTCCCTCTGCGTCGATGACGAGCATGGCCAGTGGGGCAGCGTCGAAGAGTGTACCGTCGTGCAGCGCCTCGGCGTCGAGCTCGACAGGCGCCTCCGGCTCGATCGGGGCCGGTGGCCCGGGGTCTGGTTCGGGGCGGGACTCCGCTTCCCGATCCGGAGTCGCGACCGCCGACAGGGGGAGCGCCGGGGTATGGGGTCCCCACAACGCGAGGAGTCCCACCGGGTCGCCACTCCCATGGGTGAGTCGCACCGAGGCCGCGCGGTAGCCGACCCACTCTCCAGAGGCGGCCCGGAGGCGAATCACGCGATCCGCCGGCCGCGGCCCCGTCCCCTCGACGGGATCGGCCAGCGATCGGTCGTCTGGGTGGATCCGCTCCATCAGGTCGACGCGTGTCACCGACGCCGGATGATCTTCGCCGACGTAGTGAGCGGCCACTCGGTTGGCTTTCAGAACCTCGCCGCGCTGATGGAGGATCAGAGCGACGGGAGCGTGGTCGACCATTTGATCGAGCTCGTCGCGCGAGCGTCGGAGCGCTTCGGTGACTTCCTGGCGCGGCGTGACGTCGGAGGCGAGCGTCACGACGCGATCCACGTCGCCCCGCCCATTCCGCACGGGGAAGGCGCGCGCGTGGATCCACCGGACTCCGCCACCGGGCCGCACGATTCGGAACTCCCGGTCCCAGCTTCCATTGGATTCGCGCCACAGATGCTCGGCGACCCCGTCGCGATCCTCGGGATGCACCGCATCGAGGAAGGAGTTCGGTTCGTCGCGCAGAAGCGCACGGGGTCGGCCCCAGACCCGCTCGTAAGCGGGGCTCACGTAGTGGATCACCCGTTGGCGACCCACGACCGGGGGAGACGTCACGAAGACCACGCTCTCGAGGGTCTCGACCACCTCTCGAAACGGGGTTTCCGACTCGGGAATGCCCGCGCGTCGCGGAGGTGTGGTCGGCAGGAATTCGAGGCAGACCGCTCGCCGCCCGCCAACCCGCATCGCCGTGACCACGACCACACTCCGGTCGTGGTCGGCGTCGCACCGAGCTCGGATCTCGGCCTGCACCGTGGGCTGCCCGTCGCTCAGGACCTCTCGGATCATGCGATCCACTGCGGCCGCGTCGGGGTGTGAACTTCGCTCGAGCGCGGCGAGCAGGTGTTCTCCCTTCACGACTGGAGTGCCGACGAGGTCTGGGATGGGGCCCTCCTGGCGGATCCAGCCCCGGGAGTGCACGGCGACGCGCCCCTCGCCATCGAGGAGCGCCATGGCCCGTGGGTGACCGGTGACGAAGGCGAGCGAGAGGTCGACCATCGTCATGCGGCCGCCAGGATCGATGCCATCTTCGTCACCAACATGTCGACCGCGACCCGATTGTGCCCCCCCTGGGGGATGATGATGTCGGCCCAACGCTTCGACGGCTCCACGAATTCCCGGTGCATGGGCCGTACCGTGCGTTCGTACTGACGCAGCACGGAGTCGAGAGACCGCCCACGGTCGGCGAGGTCGCGCTTCAGCCGACGGAGGAGACGCACGTCGGGGTCGGTGTCGACGAAGACACGGATGTCCATGCGGTTCCTCAGTTCAGGCTCGGCGAGCACCAGGATCCCGTCGATCAGGATGATGCGGGTCGGGTGGACGGCGATGGTCTCGGGTTGGCGACAGTGCGTGCGGAAGTCGTACACGGGCATTTCGATGGGTACCCCGGCCCGGAGTGCGTCGACGTGTCGCACGAGAAGCTCGGTTTCGAGCGCATCGGGGTGGTCGAAATTGATCGCACCTCGTTCTTCGGGCGGGAGGTGGTCGAAGTTCCGGTAGTAGGCGTCGTGCCGCACCTGACTCACGGTTTCGGGGGCGACCCCGCGCACGATCTCCCGGACCACCGTGCTCTTGCCGGAGCCGCTCCCCCCCGCCACCCCGATCACCAGCGGCTCCGTCATGGGCGACCACGCGGGGCGACGAGGATTCGGCGTGCCAGGGCCGGGTCGACCATGGTGGTTTCGACCCGCCCTTCCTGCTCGACGACGACGGCCACCGGGCCGTCCCGCCCCGCCGGCGAAGCGATGGTCAGGCGGGCGCCGGGTCGCAGACCTCGCGCTTCCATCGAACGGAGATCGTCGCCGTCTTCGTCGGGGACGGCGCGCACGGTGACCTCGTCGCCCACCGAGCACTGCGCCAGGGTCGGGAAATCCATCTCGTCGATCTCGCCCGCGACCGTCGGGATCGGCGCGCCGTGTGGATCGTGGCTGGGGTGCCCCAGCGCCTCCGCCATGGCCTCGATCAGGGCATCCGATGCAGCGTGTTCGAGTCGCTCCGCCTCATCGTGTACATCGTCCCAGGTGAAGCCGAGTCGCTCGCTCAGGTAGGTCTCGAGGATACGGTGGCGGCGTACGATCCGAAGCGCTTCCCGGCGCCCCCGCGGTGCCAGGTGGACCCCCCGGTAGGGCACGTGTTCGAGAAATCCCTCCTCGGCGAGGCGCTTGACCATGCCCGTCACCGACGACGGCTGCACGCCCAGGCTCTCGGCCAGGGCGCTCGTCGACGCCACCTCTTCGCGTCGAGTCAGCGCGAAGATGGTCTTGAGGTAGTCCTCGACGGAGGGGGAGAGGCGGGGTGTGGAGCCGGACAATGGAGACGAAGTCGGAGACGCTGGGTGTGCTTGAAGCTAACGCGGCGGGGGGCGGATCAGCGAGTGAAACCCGTCGCTGCTCGGGCGGTACCATACTGTACCTTCACCGTCACCGAGCCCTCCGTCCCTCCTCATCGTGCAGCTCCCGATCCTGCCGGAAGGCATCACGGTCCACGTGCGACCCAGCTTCTCGCTGGCGCGATCCGATCCGGGTGACGGCACGTTCGTGTTTTCGTATCGCGTGGAGCTCCTCAACGAGGGACACGAGTCTGCGCGGCTGATGTTCCGGCATTGGCGAATTCACGACGCCGTCGGCGAGGATACCGAGGTCGATGGCGAGGGTGTGGTGGGTGAACAGCCCGTGCTGTCGCCGGGGGACGGACACTCGTATTCGAGCTTCTGTGTCCTGCGCTCTCCCGTCGGCTACATGGAGGGCCACTACACCTTCCAGCGGCCCGACGGCAGGCGTTTCCGGGTGCCGGTTCCTCGCTTCCACTTCGAGGCGCCTTTCCCTCGCCTCGATGGGGAAGACGAGTCCGAGGTCATGCACTGAGGTTCTCGCAGTCGCGCGAAACCCTTACGTTGAAGGGAGTTGGTAGCGTTCGATCGACTCAGGACCAGGGGGAGACCGTGGATGAGTCCGTAGCCGTGGACGCCAAGCGGATCCTGCTCCGCTACGGCGCTCCCATCGCCATTCTCGACAAAGTGCCCGATGTGAAGCGGATCGAGTTCGCCCGTGCCATCGCCCGCACGACGCTTGCGGATCGAGAGAAGGCGCTCAAGCAGTTGCTGACCGACGAAGGCTTCATGGAGGGCTGACGTCGATTTCGACGGTCCTCTGCCGCTCGGCGGGAATCTGGATCCTGGGCTCGACTCTGTGGCCCACCGTCTTCGAATCGACGAGCGCCTCCTGCCCGTCGACGCGCACCTGCTGGATCGAGCTCCCGGGTAGGCGGGGCGCGAAGATCCACGTGACCGGCGCTCCCCCTGCGCGCTGCCGGAGTTCGAAGCGGTAGCGGTGGTCGGCGCGCGACATGTTCACCTCGACGAGCGCGTCTCCGAGGCGAATTCCTCCGAGGTGGGCCGTGTTCCACGAGGCGGGTAGAGACGGCGCGACCCGAATCCGCCCATAGGCCGCGTCGGGTTCCACACCGAAGAGACCCTCCACCAGAAGGCGGAGAACCGCCCCCGCTTCGGCCCCATCGGGCGCTCCGCACGTCCGCACCCACGCCAGCGCCTGGTGCATCAGGGCGAATCCCGCTTCCGGTTCGTCGGAACGCAGCAACTCGATCGCGGCCACGAGTCCGTCGACGTCGGGGGGCTCGTTCGGCGCCGGAACCGCGGGCGTCGCCACCTGTGGGGGCGGCGGCGCGGGCGCAGCCGAAACGGCAGCGATCGTCGGGAGTCGACGGCCTCCTCCCCGGGCGACCACGGTGCGCAGCTGGGCGGCCCATTCGTCGTCTCCGGCGGCCTCGGCCGCGTCGGCCATCCGCGTCCGCAACGCTGGAGACGCTTCGGCCAGGAACGGTTCGAGCCGTTCGCGAGCGTCGAGCAACGGGCCGGGTTTGCTCGTCCAGGCAACCCACAGCGCGCGCGCTTCCGCGTCGTCAACGCTCGGCGCGGCGCCGAGCAGGGCAAGCCGAGCGGCCTCGATTTCGCTGGCGGCGAGGGCCGCCCGGGCCACCTCGGGGGGAGCGCCCCACCGCACCCCGGTCCCGTCGGGGCCGTCTTCTACCCCGGCCCGGAGAGCGGCTCGAGCCCAGGCGACGCCTTCGTCGAGGTCGGGGAGGCCGGTTTCGAGGGTCAGCCCGGGAGCGTCGGTCGGCTCCAGCTCGTCTCGACGCCGGTGCGCGTTCACGGCGGCCAGTGCGGCCAGTGATGGGAGACGTCGGTCGGGGCTGACGGCGCTCACCAGGAGGGTCAGGGGGTCACGGGCCCGCAGGCGCACCGAGGCTCGGAAGTGGTGCCGCCCCTCGGTGACGTGGTGGACCCAGCTCCCGTCGATACCGCACAGCTGCGCGACGCCGCCCCCGCCGTCGTCCGAGGTGCTCCAGCGCACGAGGCCGTCGCGAACGGTATGGCCGATCGCAACCACGTCGGGTGGGAGGGCGAGGTCGACGAATCCGTCGAGCTCGGCGGCGCTCGACCACTGCCAGACCACCCCCGGCAACCGTTCTGGTACGAGCACGGTTTCGCTCAGCCCGCCCTGGGCTCGTCGGCGGGTCATCGACCGGGGTGTCGACACCATGCGTGTCGCAGGTGGTGCGCCGAGGCGTACCGATCCGGTCAGGGGGACACCGTCTGCGTCGACCCGTTGAACGCCGTCGAGTCCACGAGCCACGACCACGGCTCTCCTCCCGGCCAGCGTCGAGATGCGCTCGGTGGCCGGGCCCGAGCGGATCAGGCCGGCGGATGGCTGGGGAATCGCGGGAGGTGGGGCTGCGGGTGCGGGGAGGTCGGCACCGGACGACGAAGCGGGGCTATTCATTGCAGAACCCAACCCCGGCCCCGTCCGGGTGTTTCGCGCGTGCGTCACGCCGTTGCCCCCATGGGGCGAGCGGGCCAGAATCGACGCGCGCCGTGTTGGCCCCGACCCGGAGATTTCATGCCGCTGCCCCGTTCCCTACGTCCCGGTATTCGACGCTTCTGCCTCTTGGCTGTCCTGCTCCTTTTCGGAGGGTGCGGCGGGGGTGGGCCCGAGCCCTCGGGCCGTGATCCCGGAGGCGACGACGAGGCGGTCGAGGGGGCGATGGGTTCTCCCACCCAGGTCGCCCGTTCTCCGGAGGGTATGGTTTCCGCGGCCCAACCCCACGCGGCAGAGGCCGGGGCGCGCATGCTCGAGGCCGGCGGCAACGCGGTCGACGCCGCCGTGGCGACCGCCTTCGCTCTTTCGGTCGTCGAGCCGAGCATGAGTGGGTTGGGTGGTCGGGCACAGATTCTGATCCGGCTCCCCGATGGCCGCCACGTGGGGATCGATGGTACGACGCAGGCCCCCGCCACGTACGACCCGGATACGGCCGAACGGGCGAGCTACGGCTATCCGACGGTCGGTGTGCCCGGGGTGCCGGCCGCGCTACTCGAGGCGCTCGATCGCTACGGTTCTTTGGACCCGGCCACGGTGATGGCTCCCGCCATCGCGCTGGCGCGAGATGGATTCGAGCTCCTGCCCGGAGAGGCGCGGCGCCATGCGGCCGAACTCGATCGGATTCGTGAGTTCGAAGGGAGCCGCGGGGTGTTCATTGCCGAGTCCGGGCGCACGCACGAGGCGGGTGCTCTCTTCGTGCAGCCCGACCTCGCGCGCACACTGCAGCAGATCGCCGAGGGGGGCGCCGACGCCTTCTATCGTGGTCCGATCGCCGAGGCCATCGTTGCCGACATGGAGGCGCGCGGGGGGGCCGTGACCGCCGACGCGCTCGCCGCCTACCGAGCTGAGGTGTCGGAACTCGTCTCCGGGTCGTACCGGGGGCACGACCTCATCGGTCTGTGGCTGCCGTCGTACGGGGCCATCACGATCCAGATCCTGCACCTGCTCGAGACGCTCCCGATGGACGAGTTCGACGAAGACGACTGGGCGCTCGCTCTCGCCGAGGCGATCCGGGTCGGCTATCTGGATCGGCCGAATCAGTCGTCCGCCGGCGATGCGGCCCGGCTCACGTCGAAGGAGTGGGCGGCCGAGAGGGCCTCGATGATGCGGCTGCCCGAGGTCGCGGCCGTGATGGGGTCGGCCCCACGGGGTCGAGACGGGGATCCCGACGGGGGGCCGGAATCCCTGCCGATGACGGCCATCGTCGAGGGCGGACACACCACGCATTTGACCACCGCCGACGCTTCGGGGATGGTGGTCGCTCTCACGCAGTCCCTTGGGCCGAATATGGGGTCGCGGGTGGTGACTCCGGGGCTTGGGTTCCTGTATGCCGCGACTCTCGGGGGGTATCTCGGCCGTATGGAGCCGGGCGAGCGCGCCCGCTCGCATATCTCGCCCTTCATGGTGGAGCGCGAAGGGGAGCCCTGGTTGGCGCTCGGCGCCGCAGGGGGCGGACGGATTCCGACCGCGATCGTCGCCGTGATCAGTCGACTCGTCGATCGGGGCATGACCCTCGAAGATGCCCTGCGGGCGCCCCGGATCGTGCCCGATACGCCCGGAGGTCGTGTGCCGGGCGATCCCGATGCGGAGACCGCGGTCGCCGTGGAGATCGGAACGGGGATCGGCTTCCAGCCGGAGGCGATCGAGGCGCTCCGCTCCCTCGGCATCGATGTCGACGAGGTGGAGCGGGAGGGTGCGTTCGGCCGCGTGCACGCGGTGCGTTGGCACGCCGACACCGGCGTCTGGGAGGGCGCCGCCGACCCGGACTGGGAGGGCGTGGCGGTGGCACCCGGTGGACGACCATGAGGCGTTCCGCCCTGGTCGTCGCGGTGGCGCTGGCGGCGGCGGTCGCGGTGCTTCCGGGCGCCGCGTCCGGACAGGCGCCCGAGTCGTTCGATGTGCTGATTCGCGGGGGCCGGGTACTCGACGGCACGGGCAACCCCTGGTTCCGGGCCGACGTGGGCGTGAGAGGGGACCGCATCGTCGCCGTCGGTGATCTCGCGGGAGCGACGGCGACCCGTGACATCGACGCCACCGGGCTGGTGGTCACTCCCGGCTTCATCGACACACACTCCCACGCCGGCGGTGGCCTGGCGTCGCCGGGTCTGAGTCATGCCCGTCCGCTTCTCGCGCAGGGCGTGACGACGGTGTTCGTGAATCCCGACGGCGGAGGGGCGCTCGACATCGCAGAACAACGCGACGCCCTCCTCGCCGATGGTCTGGGCGTCAACGTCGCCCAGTTCGTGCCGCACGGGTCGGTTCGGCGCGCCGTCCTGGGTATGGCAGACCGGCTCGCCGAACCACGTGAACTCGACGAGATGCGGGCGCTGGTCGAAGCCGGAATGCGAGAGGGTGCCTGGGGGCTGTCGAGCGGGCCGTTCTACGCACCGGGAAGCTACTCCGACACCCACGAACTGGTGGAACTCACCCGCGTCGTGGCGCCCTTCGGGGGGGCGTACCAGAGCCACGTGCGCGACGAGTCGAACTACTCGATCGGGGTCATGGCCGCCGTGGAGGAGGTCGTGACCGTCGCGCGGGAGGCGGGCGTTCCGGGAGTGTGGACGCACGCGAAGGCGCTCGGCCCTCCCGTCTGGGGATCGTCGGTGTCGCTGATCGAACGACTGGAGGAGGCCCGGGCCGACGGGATCGAGATGTACACCGACCAATACCCGTATCCCGCGTCCGCGACGGGGCTCGCCGCCGCGCTGCTCCCCCGCTGGGCCCAGGCCGGCGGAGGGGACTCGCTGAGGGCCCGGCTCCAACGTTCCGACGACGTCGAGCGGATTCGGGCGGGGATGATCGACAACCTCGCTCGGCGGGGTGGAGCCGACCGCATCCAGTTCCGCCGGTTTCGGGAGGATCCGGCGATCGAAGGACGAACGCTCGCCGAGGTGGCCAACGAGCGGGCGATGGATCCGGTCGACACGGCGATCGAGCTGTTTCGCCAGGGGTCGCCCAGCATCGTCTCGTTCAACATGCACGAAGACGACGTGCGCCTGCTCATGGCTCAGCCCTTCACCATGACGGCCTCCGACGGCGGGCTCGTACCGTGGCTCGAGGGTGTGCCGCACCCTCGGTCGTATGGTGCGTTCACGCGCAAGATCGAGACGTATGTGAACGACATGGGGGTGATCGATCTCGAGACGGCGGTCCGCTCGATGACCTCGCTCCCCGCACGTGTGTACCGAATGCGCGATCGCGGCGAAGTTCGGGTGGGGGCTGTGGCCGACCTCGCCGTCTTCGATCCGAGCCGGCTGCATACCGGGTCGTCGTTCACCGATCCGCACCACCTGTCGGCCGGCATGCGCTGGGTATTGGTCAACGGTGACGTGGCGATCGACGACGGTGCATTCACCGGCGTGCTGGCCGGCCGGGTACTTCGAAAGAACCGACAGGAGTCGTGAATGGGGACCGTCCGCCGATTCATGGAGACCCACTATCTGCATTTCAACGCGCGGGAGACCGTCGCGGCGGCGCAGGCGTGGGAGGCCCACCTCGCGGCGGGTGGCAAGATGCTCGTGTCGCTCGCCGGCGCCATGTCGACCGGCGAGTTGGGCATCATCCTGGCCCGCATGATTCGAGAGGGGAAGGTGCACGCGATCTCATGCACCGGCGCCAACCTCGAGGAGGATGTGTTCAATCTGGTCGCGCACGACGAGTACGAGATCGTGACGGATTGGCGCGCCCTCTCGGCCGCCGATGAACAGGCGCTGTACGATCGCGGGATGAATCGTGTGACCGACACCTGCATTCCCGAAGATGTGGTGCGCCACATCGAAGGACGCCTCCTGCAGCGCTGGAAGTCCGCCTGCGAGTCCGGCGAGCGACGCATGCCGTACGAATTCCTGTTCGATCTGCTGCGGACCGAAGAGTTGGTTCCCCACTATCAGATCGATCCCGCGCATTCGTGGATGCTGGCCGCGGCCGAGATGGACATCCCTGTCTGGTCGCCCGGATGGGAGGACTCCACCACGGGCAACATGTTCGCCGCCAACGTCCTGATGGGCGACCTCCCGCACCACCAATGCGTGAAGAGCGGTACCGAACAATTTGCCGATCTCATCTCCTGGTACCGCAGGAATCACGGAGCGGGCGAGACCCCTTCGGTGGGCTTCTTCCAGGTCGGCGGCGGGATCGCGGGCGACTTCGCGATTTGTGCGGTGCCCTCGATCATCCAGGACATGAAGGAAGAGGTCCCGTTTTGGGGGTACTTCGCGCAGATCACCGACGCCGCCACGTCGTACGGAGGCTACTCCGGGGCTCCTCCCAACGAGAAGATCACCTGGGGCAAACTCGAGCCGACCACCCCCACGTTCTTCATCAACTCCGACGCGATGATCGTGGCGCCGCTCGTCTTCGCCTACGTGCTGGACGACTGAGCCGCCGATGCGCCGCGCAACCCTTCCGTTTCTGCTGACCCGGGGGTCGGACTCGGTCACGGTCGAGACCATCTCGACGACCCGTGAGACGGTCCACGGTCTCCTCCGGCTCGAGGGCGACCAGCTGACGATTCAGTGGCGCGTCGGTCGCCGAACCGACCATTTCGGCAGTGGTATGCGCACCGACGAAGAGGTCGAGCCCGTTCGCGAGATCTCCGTGCACGTCTCGCAGGTGGCGGGGGCAGCCGTACATCGGCGGTGGTTCGGCCGGCTGCTCCCTCCGCGCCTCGTCCTGACCGCGTCCGACCTCACCGCCTTCGAGGGCCTCGCGGGTGCCGAAGGGCTGCAACTCGAGCATCCGGCCGAACTCGTTCTCTCTCTGCGCCGCGCGGACCGCCTGGCCGCCGAGGAGTTCAGCGCCGAGCTCGCTCTCGCGGTCGCCGCACGCGGTCTGCCCGGGGGAAGCGAAGCAGATCGACTCGGAGACGGCGGGGGCTGATTCGCGCGCGTCAGCGCGCGTCCTCCCCGCCGGGCAGCGAGAGCTGGGCTAGGCCTTCCCCGTGCTCGCCGAGGACGAGCATTGCGGAATCGCCGAGGATGGCGAACTCCGTGGGGTGTCGAAGGCCGGTGACCACGAACCGTCGTTTGATCCGCCCGGTTTCGCCGCCGAGTTGCCAGACGTGGGTGGAGGCGAGGTGGGGGCTGCTGAGGACCCAGACGTGGTCGAGCCGGGTCTCCAGATCCGCGAACACCTCGGTCGGGTGGATACGGCGTTCATCCGCCTCGCTCGAATTGAGGTCTCGGTAGTACGCCATGAGTGCTTCGCCACTCTCCCCGAGGTCGATTTCGGTACGCCACACCTCCTCTCCCGTGGGGCCGAAGCGAGCCACCCAGGCGCCGGCCAAAGAGGCGAGGATGACGTCCGCGCGGTCGTCGAATTGCGTCACCAGGACGTTGTTTTCGAACAAGGTGGGCGTCTCTCCTGCAGCGACTTGCCGACGGATGCTCGCGGGAGTCATCCCCTCGGGAAGGGGTAGCGCGTTTCCTACGAGGCGGGGCTCGGTTCCATCGCTCGACAGGACCCGCGCCAGCCCCCCATCGAAGCCTCCGGTCGGTTCGGCGAACGAACCCGCGTCCGAGAGCGATGCCTCATTCCCGTAGCCGGTGGCGGCGAGAGGGCGCGCCGACTCGAACCCGCACTCCTCGTCGACCGTCAGAACTCGACCGCGACCCACATCGGCGATGTGCAGCTCGCCGGTCTCCAGAGCCAGGGCTACCGGACGCTGCAGCTCCGTCGGTCCATCCCCTCTTCGACAGATCGTCTCACCTTCACCGTCGTCGATCCCCAGCCGAAACACGACGCCCGACTGGTGGTCCGAGACGAAGACGGACCGCATGCGGGGCCAGTAGACCATGTCCGACGGGACCCCGATCACGAGAGGAGGCGGCAGCGGCGTCCAGCTCTGGACGCGGACCGCCACGGGTGGAGGCGCGGGGGACCCGTCGTCGGAGCCAGCCGGCTCGCAGCTCCCGAGGAGCGTGAGCACCGGCGCTATCGCGAGCAGCGGCCTGATCGATGTCGAGAGCGTCGCCTGACCGGCCCGCGCATCTCGCCCCGCTGGGCGTCCAGTCCGTCCGGTAGGGCCAAAGGCCCGGTCCATGACCATGTCGATCGCCTTGCTTTGCCCAGTTCCTCTGGCTCGCCGGTTTGGCCCGGCCGGTGCCCCCGCCATTGGCCTCGCGACGGGGCAAGTCGTGAGATGAAGCGCAGCAGAACTCGTCGTGAGCGTCTACACGATAGATAGCGGTGCAGCGACCTACAGGCCGCCTTCTCGTCGAATCTCCAACACGATCGCGCTTTGGACTCCGAGTTCGTCCACCAGCACGCCGGCAGCCTTCCCCAACGTTACGTCCTTGAGTTCGACGTTTTCGGGGACTTCAACACTCGCTCGCCAGCTACCGTCCGAGCCGAACACTCGCCACATAGTCGTCGAGTCTTCGGGCTCCGGAAATCTCTCAACCCAAAGCAGCCCGTCGTCGTCTACCAGAAGACCGCGGAATTCAGGCAAGTACTCCGGAAAATCCCAATCACGCCATCGGGCGTTGAACGCTCGCTCTTCGTTTGCCCCCATACGGGTTGGCTTTTGAGACTCGATATACGCTTCCTGGTCGACGCGTCTGCGCTCAGGAGTGGCCTGGATGGTCCATAGGTGACGTCCATCGAAGGAGAAGGCATCGATACGCAAGAGCGGGCCCTCTGCGACGTATACCGCCTCTTCGTCCATCGCCAACCCGGTGACGGCACCAAGAGGAGCAGGCCCTGTGCCCCTGTTCTGGAACCGATAACGCTCCGGACCCAGGATCGAGCCGAGGACGGTGCTTACTCGACCATCCGGTCCGGATAGGGCGAGCGGCACTTGCATCCGAAAGCGACCGATGTCACCCACTCGAGGATCGCCGTCGCCCCACTGCATGGTGAGTACCTGACTGCCGGCGCAATCCCAAGTCCAGGGCGGTTGGTTCGGATTGTAGCCGAAGAGCCGGTGCTCGGTGCGAAAGCTCCCGTCTGCACCGAATACCTTCATGAGCATCTTGGCATCATCGACGATATTGAACTCGCCTTGGCCACACTGACGAACCCGAGAGAGGAGGCTGAATTCGCCGGGGCCATCGCCCGATCTCCCGAGCACTGCGCTCAAGACGCCCCGATCATCGTACACGGAGACCTGAAGAGCGCCGGCATCGACCACTCCGATTCGCCCGTCAGCAAACAACTGAACGTCGGCAATCCTCTCGAACCGTGCTGTCGACGCACGCTGCGACTCCTCGGAAGTGCCGACGGTGAGGAGATGATCAAGAACCCACGTCTCTTGCGGGCCTGCGGACAGGTCGATTTCAGCGGTACGATGGCTCGTATCGGGGATGAGCTGCGCTAGCCCATCTCTCGCAAACGGCGGATCATCCGCGGCACATCCGGCGAGCGCCACCGCAATGAGGATCGTCGGACGAAGCATCGTGCCACGCATGGAATCTTCTCGATCGTGGTGGTACGGGACGGGGGACCTCATGATCGTCCCTCCGGTGCGAGCTCGAATTCAACGCGGATGTGCTCCTGAACCTCCGGCTGTGTGGGCATACCCCCACCCCTGCGTCCGGGAACCATCGAGCGTGGGGACCCCTGACCCCATCGCCTACCCCGCCTCGGCGCAGTCCTGCACCGTCGGGTAGAGGTCGGGGTTGTTGGTGAACAACCCATCCACGCCGAGTTCGCAAACGAAGTGCCTCATCTCGGCACGCAGGGCGTCGAATCCGTCGGGGTCGCGGGCTCCGAAGGTCCACGGCGTGACGGCGAGCCCAGCGTCGTGCGCTCGCTGCACCAGGGTGGGGTCGGCTTCGATGATACGCTTGTTGGGCCCGATCCCGGTGGCCCACACCCGCGCTTCGGCAAGGCCGTCGGCCGAGGTCCAGTCGGCCGTTTCCCGTCCCGACAGAAGAAGGGTCAGAGGCAGGTCCGAGTCGAGCTCCTCGCGCAAGATCCGGAGGCTCTCGGAGCTGAACGACTGGATGATCACCGGCGTCTTCGGGTCGGCTCCGTCTCGGTCCAGCCCGAAGCGTGCGAGTTTTTCCAGGACCATGCGTTCCATTGCGAACCCCTGTTCGGAATAGGAGCCCGGAGCCTTGGTTTCGGGAAACAGCCCGGCCTGCCCACGCGCGAGTTCGATCACGTCGGCCAGGGTAGGGATGCGTTCCCCCGCGAAGGCCGGGCCGAACCAGGCGCCGGCATCGAGGGTGCGGATCTCGTCGAGGGTGAAGTCGACGGCGTACCACCGCCGGCTCACGCCGTCGTCACCCTCGACCTCCCGGAACCGATCGGGGAAGACCTCGGCCACGTCGGTGGTGCGCTCGAGAGTCGCGTCGTGGAGGGCGATCAGATGGCCGTCTCGGGTGATCTGGAGATCCGGTTCGATGAAGTCGGCCCCCTGTGCCAGCGCCAGCCGGTACGCGGCGAGGGTGTGCTCGGGAGCGTACGACGAGGCGCCACGGTGTGCGATGAGCATGCTGCGAGCGGTTGGAGGGTCCTCGGATACACACCCGGTGCCGGCGAGGAGCGTCGTGGCGAGGATCGCAGCGGCGACCGACCGCTTCTGGTTCACAACCAGCTCTCGGGCATGCCGCGCTCGATCAGCCCCCCGAGGTGGAAGGCGTGCGCCCCGGCTTCCCGAGCGACCTCTTCGGTGAAGGGGGACTGCCGGAAGCTCCGCACGATCGCGTAGGCGTCGGGATACCGCTTCCGTACCATCAGTGCAGCCTGCAGGTTCGTACCGTCGTCGCCGCAGCCGAGCACGATCACGGGTTCGGTGCCCTCGGCGTCGATCACCCCCCCGATGCGCGCCCAGACATCGGGGTCGAGCAGATCGCCGTCGAGGACCGAGCGGCGGTAGTCGTTCAGGAAGCCGGGATGCTCCTCGAAGGCGCGCACGTTCTCCGTCGCGCGCTCATCCAGAATCACCACATGCGAGAACCCGCTCGAGGCGTGTTCCTGGAGTTGGCGGAGCACCGTCTGTCCGAAGCGTCCGAATCCGGCCAGCACCACGATGTCCTGCCCGGGGGTGTCGCGGAAGCGTCCGAGCAGGTGGTCTTCCACGAGGCGCATGGCGGCGAACTCGTGTCCGTTGAAGATCTCGCAGTCGCGCGAAACGCGAGAGCCCTTCGTCTCCCTGAGGAAGCCGAGATCGGATACGTGGACGACCATACGGCCCTCGAGGTTCGGCGCGAAGCGCAGGGCCTTCGACGCGGCGTCCAGATTGGAAAAGTCGTCGCTCGTCAGCAGAAGCACCCGGTGCGCCCGCTCGAGCGCGAGGCCGGCCAGCACCGCGTCGTGGGTGATGTCGCCCGGTACGACGACGGCTCGATAGGCGTCGCGCAGTTCGCTCAAGTTGGGGTGCCGCGCGTTCTGCTCCACCACCACGATCGTGCGGTTGGATCCCTGCTCCCGGAGCTTCTTCACGTACACCATGGTGAGGCGCCCGGCCCCGCCGAGGACGACGTGTCCCTTCAGAGTGCGGGCTCTCAGCGCCAGCGGGTGGACGAGCCGGATCGCGGCCTCGATCAGCGCCGAGGCGGTGATGACCGGAGCGGCGAAGTAGGCGAACCACAGAGCGAAGCGGCCCAGGGCCGGCCCTCCGACCGGCGTCCCGATGTCGAGCCCTCCCAGGACGAACAGCCCCAACACGTAGTAGGCCTGGGCGCCGAGGCCGGCGCCATCGAGCGGGCGCTCGCTCACGCCCACCCCGAGCAGTAGGCCGGTCAGCCCCGCCAGGAAGACGACGCAAAAGGCGATGCCCCTCCACAGGAAGGCGCGCCAGGAAAGCCTTGGCGCGGGGGAGACCCGGGCCACTCGGGGTGCCGCTCCGTAGTCCGAGATGTCAGCTCCCCGGCGGTGGGGTCGTGCCGTCGACGTCGGAGGCAACGGGCGGTCGGTACCAGTCGCGCCGCAGCCAGTCGGCCAACAGCTCCATCTGGGCCTCGGTCAACGAGCCCTCCACCCCGAACGACGGCATCCCATCATTGTCTTCGCCGTAGAAGCGGGGATGTGTCGGATCGTGGAGGATCCCGAGGATCCACTCCCGCGATCCCCACCCCGTCAGGTCGGGCGCATCGTCGCCTTCTTCAACGCCCGGAAAGGTGTGGCACCGCGCGCAGTTGATCTCCTCACCGACGAAGAGGGCTCGACCCTCTTCGATGATCGCCTGATCGGCTTCGTCTGCGGCCGCCTGATAGGGGAGCGCCGCCTGGGCCGAAACCGCCACGACCACCTTCTCGATCTCGGCGCGAAGCTCCGGGTCCATCCGGGCGATTCCCCGCGTGACGAAGCGGGCCATCCGTCCGTTGCGGTGCGCCGTGGCGCCGAAGTAGGCGTCGGTCTGGACCCGGTCGGGATCCAGCAGACCCCGCAGCCACTCCCGGCTCCCGAAGCCGGCCAGATCGGAGGCCGAGGGTTCGTCGACCGGGATGCTGCCGAGGCCGTCATGACCATCGATTCGATGACACGACGCGCAATTCGCGGCGAACAGCGCGGGCCCCTGGCTGAGGGGGTCGGCGCGGAGCATGGCGAGACCGCCCGCGGCGGGAATCCCCGAGGGTGACGAGGCCAGGACGCGTGCGCGCTCGGCGGACTCCTCGGCCCGCTCCACGGCGGCGAGGAAGTCCTCGTCGGACCGGTCTGCGGCGAGTGCCTGCACCGTCAGCAGACCCACCCCGAGGAGCAGCGCCGCCATCACGCCGAGGTTGAAGCGGTGACCGAGTTTCCAGCGCCCGATCAGCGGCATGGCCGCGACGAGCCCGGCCAGCATCCCGGGAATGACCTGGGCTCCCACCACCTCCCACCCCGCGGGGAAGTACTTCAGCCACTGGAAGAGAAACAGGAAGTACCACTCCGGCCGTGCCGCCGGGTAGGGCTCCGTGAAGTCGGCGGGTGCGCCGAGTGGTGCGCCTCCCTTCCAGAGGACGAGCACCAACACCGTCGCCATCACGACCAGCGAGGCGACTCCGTCCTTGAGCACCTGTTCGGGCCAGAAGTACCCGGCGGGCTTCGCCTTCGCCTTCTCGGGCACGGTCACGCCGTGGCGGCGGAACAGGTAGATGTGGCCCACGATCAGGGCCACGAGGGCGGCGGGGAGCACTCCGGCGTGCAGCGCGAAAAAGCGGGTGAGCGTGTAGTGCCCGTATTCGGTCCCCCCCACGACCAGATTCTGGATCGAGGGGCCGATCACCGGAGTCATCGATGCGATGCTCGTCGCCACCTTGGTCGCCCAGAAACCCTTCTGATCCCAGGGTAGCAGGTAGCCGGTCAGGGACAGTGCGAGGACGATGCCCAGCAGGCCGAGGCCGAACCAGAAGTTGACCTCGCGGGGCGCGCGGTAGGCACCGTCGATCAAGACCTGCATGAGATGCAGGACCAGCAGCACGATCGTGGCCTGGGCCATGAAGTGGTGGATGCCGCGAAGCAGCCAGCCGCCCGCCATCTCGTACTGGATGAAGTAGACGCTTTCCCAGGCACCCTGGGCGTTGGCGCTGTAGGCGGCCCACAACACGATGCCCGTCACGAACTGGACGAGAATCGCGAAGGTCAGGGCGCTGCCCCAGATGTAGCGCCAACGCGCTCCCCCGGGGATGTGTTCGTACAGCGCTCCCCGCAGGATCGCTCGATAGCCCGTACGATCGTCGAGCCAGTTCAGCAGGTCACGCATGTTACACCGGGGTCTTGTCTTCGCGGCCGGGGAGGAAGTTCTGGAACTTCACCCACACTTCGTCGCCACGTACCTCCACCTCGAGGGCGTCCATATCGCGGGGCGATGGGCTCGAGGGGTCGTCGATCGACCCATCGAGCGCGAAGCTGCTCTTGTGGCAGGGGCAGGCGAACCGGGACCGGTCGGGCGCGAGGCCGACGAAGCAGCCGGCATGGGGACAGACGACGTTCAGCGCCGTAACCTGATCGTCGACGCGTCGTAGGTAGACGGCGCCGATCGGTACATCCGTGTAGGTGGCCCACCCGTCGACCCGGTCGTCTTCGAGCGTGAAGCGACGAGGTACACCATCGCTCGGGAGAGACGATAGACGCGCGACCTGAACCATTTGACGATCCGAGCCTCGCCGGCGCAGCGGATCCAGAAGCGCGGTCACGGCGGCGCCGAGCGCGGGGACCGTCGCGAGGCCGCCCATCACGATGGCGCCGATGGCCATGAGGAAACTTCGCCTGGGCTCCAGCGCGCCCTCGGTGTCCTGCCTACTGCCTTCGCTCATGGGTCTCCGTTTCTGGCCTCGGGGCAATCCCGTTCTCCCGGATCCGAGCCGACACGATACACGACTGGCTCGGCTTCCGCGAACGGCCCGTCGGGCATGGTCGCGACGGGGATTGTGCGATCCGATGGGGATCCTCACTCTCCTCGTCATGATGACGCCTGATCGTGCGAGATCGTTGTGTTGAGGTCGGCGCTGCACGAGGGGTACGACGGGGTGGTGCGCGCCGTCGTCGTGTGGACGACGGCGCTGACCCTCGCGGCGGCGGGCTCCCTCGCTGCCCAGGATCCGCTACCACCGGCGCCCGTGACCGTGACGGTGACCGGGACGGTGTCGGCCGACCAGGCGGGCTCACGGATTCCCAACGCGATCGTCTCGATCCCGGCCCGAGCCGCGGCGGTGCTCAGCGGCGACGATGGCGAGTTCACGCTGGAGTCGATTCCGCTCGGTACGCAGATCCTTCGGGTTCGACAGTTCGGCTACGAGGATCTGGTCGTCGTACTCGATGTCCGGGAGGGCATGGCGCCCCTCGACCTGCGCCTCCAGCCCAATCCACTCGAACTCGAGGCGCTATCGGTGGAAGTCGATGGCGCCGTCACCCTGACCGGTCGCGTGCTTCACGCGCGCGCGCGCGTTGGGATGGCCGGCGTCTACGTCTGGCTCCCGAGCGCCGACATGGGCGTGACGACCGACTCCACGGGAGCCTTCATGCTCCCGGCGGTGCCCACGGGTCCTCACCTGGTGTGGGTCGAGGAGGCGGGCTACGGGCGGCACACGCTTCCGATCGAGGCGGTCCCGCCCTGGGAGCCGATCGTGATCGAGCTTCACCCGGACGACGCGGTGCTCCGTGGCCTGCCCCTGGCCGAACGAGAGCTGCGGATTCGCCGCAACCGGTTCATCGGGGCCGTGGAGGCGTTCGACGCCGATCGCCTGCGCGCTCTCGGGGTGCGGAACGTGTGGAAGGTCGTCCAGTCGTTCTCCTTCGCAGACGTCGTCCCCTGTGACGGGAACGGCATCAGTGCCGTGACCGAGATGCCGATGCCCGTGTGGTGCATCGGGGTTCGAGGTCGGACGATTGCGCCGATCGTCTGCATCGACGGACGCCTCCGCCTCGGAGGCCTCGACGTCTTGCGTCGGTACCGTCCCCAGGAACTCGCCGGGCTGGAGGTGTTCGGAACGGCGGGCGCCATGATCCGGGGCTACACCCACCGCTACATGGAGTCTCTCGCCCGCCGGGAGGATCGCCGCCTGCTCAACATCGAGCCCGAGGCGGGCGCCGAGACCGGGCGTGGGTGGGTGACGCGTGACTCGGAGTGGGGCCCGACGCGGGTGCCCAACATTCCGGTCAAGCGCGAAGGCGTGCCCTGCTGAGATTCGCTGCGCTTGACCGCACGCCGACTCCCCCTGCACGTTGCCCGCCCTCTACGAACGGATTTCGGCGGAGATTCGGTCGGTCTCGCACACGTCTACAGAAGCAGATGATGAAATTCGCACGAGCAGCGGTGGTGGTCGGGGCAGTCGGCGTCTGGGCGGGCTGTCTCGACGAGACCATCACAGGCACCCGACCCCTCACGATCGAGTTGAGCGTCGTGCCCAGCACGGCCGCCGTGGCCGACACCGTCACGGCCACGTGGGAGGCGACCGGGACCGGCCTCCTCGGAGTCGTGGTCGATTGGGGAGATGGCGTCCTCGATTCGCTCAACCTCGGTGGCCTTGCGGTCGAAGCGGGGCAGGATGTAGACCACGTCTATGCCATTGACGGGACCTATACGGTGACGGCGCGGGCGGAGGACCAGACGGGGGCCCGCACGGCTTCGGCGACGGTGCAGATCAATTGACCATAGAGTGGGCTGTGGTCTCGGTTCGACCACCCGCTTCTGGGTGGTCGTCGGCGCCCCGTGTCAAGGGGTCGCTTGACCGTTCGTGGGGAGTGGGCGTATGGTGCCCGCCATCCGTGCAGAGGACGCGACGGGTTCCGTGCCGTGCGTAACGGTCTGGAGTCGGTTCGGCGTCCCTGGGAGTCGTCCGCCGAAGGACTCCCGCGGCATGCGTGACGAGTCAGTCGTTGGCTCGCCCTTGGACACTTTCTAGGGAGGTTCGGTATGCAGCTTGACGTTCGAGGCGAACGCCCCCGGAGGCGACAGCGCCTCTGGAGGTGGGGAGGACTGGGGGCGCTTACGATAGCGTTCCTGGGGCTGACGGCGGGATCGACCGCCGCCCAGGACACTGGGCAGATTTCGGGTACGGTTACCGACGCCGCCGGCCAGCCCCTCACCGGGGTGCAGGTGTACATCCCCGGACTCCAACTCGGAGGCCTCACACGGGCCAACGGTCGGTTCCTGATCCTGAACGTGCCGGCCGGCACGCAGACGGTTCGGGCCGAGCGCATCGGCCTGAGCGCCGGTGAACAGGAAATCGACGTGACGGCTGGTGGTACGGCCGTCGCCAACTTCGTGCTCGAGTCGCAGGCTCTCGGTCTCGACGAGATCGTCGTCACCGGGACCGCCGGTGCCGCGCGTCGCCGCGAAATCGGGAACTCGATCACCCAGATCAACGTGGAAGACGTGCCCGATCGGCCCGTCGCCGTGTCGGACATGCTCCAGGGTGCGGCGCCCGGCGTCGAGTTGACCGGTGGTGGTGGTCAGTTGGGTCAGGGCCGGCAGATCCGCCTGCGCGGAAACTCGTCGGTCTCGATGACCAACCAGCCGATCGTCTTCATCGACGGCGTCCGGATGATGGACGGTGCCTTCCCCCGCGTTCGCTCGGCGGCGATTTCGCCGCAGGGTCGCGGAGCGCAGATCACCGCCAGCCCGCTCGACAACATCAATCCCAACGACATCGAGCGGATCGAGATCATCAAGGGGTCGGCGGCGACGACGCTGTACGGCACCGAGGCGTCGGCGGGTGTGATTCAGGTCTTCACCAAGCGTGGCTCGCGTGGAGCCCCGGTGTGGACCGTGGAGACCCAGCAGGGCACGGGTTGGGCCAAGCGCTACGGCGCCAACGGCGTCAACTACATGAACATGGAGCACTTCCTTCGGGGCGGCTGGTTCTCCGGCGGCTACGATGGCGGTGAGTTCGGTCGCGCGTGTGTGACCGACGGCCAGGCCGACAACCCGTCGTCGCCCGCCTTCGACGAGACGACCCAGAACAGCCGCTGGCAGGGCGTCAACTCGAGCGCAGACGGCAACTGCCGCTACCCGGGTGCGCAGTGGTACCAGAACTACAACGTGTCGGTGCGCGGCGGCAGCCAGGGGCTGCAGTACTTCCTCTCGGGTGCCTATCAGGACGACACGGGCATGCTCCCGCTCGACGAGCAGCAGAAGTACAACCTGCAGGCCAACTTCACGATGTCGCCGATCGACGATCTGCAGATTCAGTGGACCACCGCGCTGAACAGCCAGAACATCGTCAGCACGCCGTCGGGGAATAACCTGTCGGGTCTCGAGCTGCAGGTCATGCGTCAGGAGCGGAACTACTTCTCCGGTGACGGAGACCCGCGTGAGATCGCGCAGGCACTCGACTACGACTTCAATCTCGCGATTGAAGGTGTGACGACGGGCATGACGCTCAACTACAGCCCGATCTCGGCTCTCACGAACCGCCTGACGGTCGGGTACGACTACCGGCAGCAGGAAGCTCGCAACCTGATGCCGATCGGGTTCTGGGAGTTCCCGGACGGGTCGCTGACGACCGACGTCTTCCAGAAGCGTCTCCTGACCTTCGACTACGTCGGTACGTACCAGTTCGACGTCAGCGACGGGCTGCGCTCCAGCTTCTCGTGGGGTGGTCAGGCGATCGGAAACGATCTCCGTCAGGTGACCGCCGGAGGAAACAACTTCCCCGGCGCCGTCGAGCCGACCGTCAGCTCCGCGGCCATCCGCGTGTCGGAAGAGACGCGCCAGAAGGTGTGGAACGCCGGCTTCTTCGTTCAGAACGTGCTCGACATCAGCGACAAGTACTTCCTTACCACCGGGGTGCGGGTCGACGGGAACAGCGCGTTCGGTTCGGGCTTCGGGTTGCAGGTCTACCCGAAGGTCAGCGGTGTATGGATCGTCAGTGACGAGAGCTTCTGGCCGGAGTCGTTCGGCTCGGTCAAGCTCCGTTCGGCGTTCGGTACGTCGGGCCGGGCCCCGGGCACCTTCGACGCCGTCCGGACCTGGAATCCAGTTGGATTCATCGGCAATCCGGCCTTCCTCCCGCAGAACCGCGGGAACTCCGACCTCGGTCCCGAGGTCACCCAGGAGCTCGAGGTCGGCTTCGACGCGACGTGGTTCAACGATCGTCTGTCGGCCAACTTCACGTACTTCCGTCAGAAGACGACCGACGCGCTCATGAACGTGTCGGCCATTCCCTCGCTCGGCTTCTCCGCGAGCCAGCAGGAGAATGTGGGTGAGCTCGCCAACAACGGTCTGGAGCTGCAGCTCGACGCTGCCGTCATCCAGGGCGCCGAGTGGGGGCTCGACCTGGGCTTCGGCATCTCGACGACGCACACCGAGGTGCTCGACCTGGGCGGCACGCAGCCGTTCAACGCGCTCAGTGGTCGGATCGCCGAGGGGTATCCGGTTCCGGCGGCGTGGGACAACCGCCGCGTGGCCAACCCCAATGAGATCGGTGACTTCGAGTACATCGACGAGTTCGATGCGAACGGGGAGCCGGGCGCGGACGGCGTCCCGGACGAGCAGTTCATCGGGCCCAAATTCCCGACGCACTTCCTGACGCCGAGCCTGGCGCTGCGGGTGCCGGGCAACATCACCTTCAATGCGCGTGGTGAGTACCGCGGCGGACACTTCGTCGAGGTCAACCCGATTCCGATCGGTCGCTCCGTGCGGTCGCCGCTGTGCTTCCCGTACTACGTCGACCCGGCCAACTCGATCGAGCTCCGCGATGGTATCCCTGCCATCTGGCAGGAGCGGTGCACCCCGGGTAACGCCGACGACTATTGGTTCGACGGCGACTACTTCAAGCTGCGCAGCGTGAGTGCGACGGTGCCGGTGGACTTCGCGTTCCCGGAGAGGATTTCGAACGCCACGCTGACGATGACGCTCCTCAACTCGTACGAGTGGTTCCGCGAGATCCCCTGGTACGACGTCGAAATCTCGCCTGACACCGGTTCGGGTCCGGCCGGGGAAGGGTTTGCGAACGCTTCGGAGCGGACTCCCGCGCCGGCGACGTTCCGCATCGCCCTCCGCGTGACGTTCTGAGGAGACGCCGACCATGAACTACACCAAGATGAAGAAGACTCTGGGTGCGGCCGGCGGAGCGATGCTGCTGACGATGTTCACGGCAGCGTGTGACGTCACCAACCCCGGTCCGATCCAGGACGAGTTCCTCGGCGACGAGGCGGCTCAGATCGGATTGATCAACGGTGCGATCCGCTCGATCGTGAATGGCTACACGGACCGCGCCTTCGACATGGCACTGATCTCCCGCCAGGTGTATCCTGGCGGGCAGATCGGCGCGTGGGGCAATCCGGTGCACATCCACGCCGGAAATGTGGAGGACCTCTACGGGGCGAACTTCACGGCCATGCATCAGGCTCGGTTCGTCGCCGAAACCGCGATCCAGCGGTTCACGGCGGCCGAGGCCAGCGACGAGCGCATGTACGGGGCGCACCTCTGGGCCGGGTGGGCGTACCGGATCCTGGGGGAGTGGTGGTGCGACACGGTGCTCCCCACCACGGACCCGTCGAACACCGACCCGCCGGAGTACATCCCCGGCACCACGGATCCGTATTTCCAGCGGGCCGTGGAGGCGTTCACGGCGGCGCTCACGTACGCCGCGACTCAGGACGAGATGAATGCGGCGTACGCCGGGCGGGCCCAGGCCAACCTCTGGTTGGGCAACTGGCAGGCTGCGTTCGACGATGCTGGACGGGTGACCGACGGCTTCGTGCAGGCGCTCGACCAGGACGAGTCCGAGTCGGCGTTGTTCAACTACCTGTGGGAAGCCAACAGCGGCACGTTCCGCTCGTACACCACGAAGTTCACCTTCTATGAGGACTACTACCTGCAGACGGGTGACTCTCGCGTGCGCTGGGGTACCGACCCCGCGTACGACTTCGCGGTGGGCAGCCTCTCGGGATTCGGGCAGGTTCCGTACAAGCCCATGCTCAAGTACACGTCGCGCAACGACGACGTGAACATCGCGAGCGCCGATGAGATGAAGCTGATCCAGGCCGAGGCCGTGCTCCGCGGTGCGTCTTCGGGGACGGTTTCCGAGGCGATGGACCTGATCAACGGTGTGCGGACGGCCGTCATGGCCGACGTCACGAACGCCGATGGGTTCGTCGAGGCCGGTTCTACGCCGCTCGACGCGTGGACCGCCACCACCTCCGACGAGGCGTGGACGTACCTGAAGCGGGAGCGTCGCATCGAGATGTGGCTCGAAGGCCGAGCCGCTCCCGACGAGCGTCGCTGGGCCGCGACCAGCGCCCCGGGCGCGATCGATCTCCCGGACTGGGAGAACCCGAGCCACCCGGGCTATACCCCGCTCTTCACGCAGTTCACGCGGGGTCCGTTCTGCTTCGACATTCCGGAGTCCGAGCGGGATCGCAACCCGAACGTGCCGGCGATCGGCGGGTGATGGGGTGAGGGCGTAGTTCCGCCCCTTACGAACAAAAGGCGGGGTGGGGGAGTCGATCCCCCACCCCGCCTTGCTTTTCCCGGTGGCCCCGCCTCGAATCAGGAGCTGGGTCCGACCATGATCCCACGTGCCGTCAGCGACCGATCCCCAAGCCGAGGGGGAGGCGGATCTGCAGCACCGGGTCCGGGTTGTCGCGCGGGTTGTCGACCCCGCCGGCGTCGATGATGCGGAGCAGCAGCAGCGTCGCGCCGGTGACGATCCCGCCGACCACGATGCCCGACATGACCGGGTCGAACTCGCGTCGCTCGATCCCGAGGATCTGGTCGTTGGGCACCCGGATCAACTGTCCGACATCGCTGAACGCACCGGGCTGAAACTCCGACGCGGGCAAGGGCACCCGGATCATGAGGGAGCCCTGCTCCGCTCGCTCGAGCTTCCCGTCGATGCGCGGGGCCGCCGCATTGGTGAGGTCGACCACTTCGGCGAAGTCGACAGCGCCGTCTCGGGTCACCACGAGACGAACATCTTCGCCGACCGGGGGGGAGGGCTCGACCTGGGCCGGGAGGTACGTGTAGCACCCCGACGTAGACGCGGCGACGACCGCAAGTGCGGCGATCGCGCCGTGTCGAACACTGCGGCGGCCCGGGGCCGCGGAACGAACGCACGTGGGTTTCAAAGGAACTACCTCCTTCGCGGGATGTCGGTCGTGGCGGGGAGCACGAACGGTAGACGGCGCGCGGGTTGAGGGGCAAGTCCAGGCCACGCGCGGCCGATTGGCGTGTACTCGCCCCACTTCTTCAACACCCTTCCGGGCCATCGCGCAGCGGTGGACGGACGATTCCCCCTGGTACTGAAACGAATGACTGCGCGTATACGGACGACTTCCCTCACCTTTCTCCTCGTCGCGACGGCGTGCGCGGGCGGATCGACCCGCACGGCCTCCACTGAATCCTCTCCGACCGTTTCGCGGGAGTACACCAGCGCTCCTGCCACGGTCGATGGGATCGGCAAGGTGTACATGGGGCGTGAGATCTCGCAGGTGATGGGACACCTGGGCGCTGAGTGGCTCGAACGGGACACCCGGGTTCAGGAGGAGCGCACGGACCTCCTCATGGACTTCCTGCTTGGGCTCGACGCGACCGTCGTGGCCGACATCGGTGTCGGGACCGGCTATTTTGCGCTCCCGTGGGCTCGGCGATTGAGCCGGGGGCGGGTGCTGGGGGTAGACATCCAGCCTGAGATGCTCGCGATCCTCACCGAGCGGGCGGCCGAAGAAGGTCTCGAAAACGTCGAGCCGATCCAGGGCGCGATCGACGACCCGAAGCTACCCGTGGCCGCGGTCGACGTGGTCTTGATCGTCGACGCCTACCACGAGTTCTCGCACCCGCGCGAGATGATGGAGGGCATCGTGAGGGGGCTGCGCCCGGGGGGACGGCTCGTCCTCGTCGAGTACCGCAGCGAAGATCCCTTCGTGTTCATCAAGGACCTCCACAAGATGACCGAGGCGCAGGCGATCCTCGAAGTCGAGGCGGCCGGGCTGGACTGGGTCTCCACGGAGGACTTCCTGCCGCAGCAGCACGTCCTGGTCTTCGAGAAGCCCGCGACGTGAACCGGCCCTGGAAGGGTCGCCCGCCTCACTCCTCCGTGAACCGGTAGCTGGCGTGCGTTTCGTAGTCGAGGCCGTGCCGCTCCTTGGCCTCGGCGAGCCACTCGAAGTCGTCGGGGCTGTGCGGGCTCGCGACCCCGCCCCCGTACGGCTCGAACGAATGCAGGAGGGTCTCTTCCAGGCACTCCCCCAGGGTCATCCCCTTGCGAGCCGCGAGCTCCGCGAGGACGGCGGCGAGGCGTGACTCGAGTCGTGCGGTGACGGCGACGCGCCGGATCGGCACCGGAGGTCCTTTGGCCGCTCGCGGTTCCTCGTAGTCGATGCCTCGCGAGACCCGGAACACGTGGCCGTCGGGGTGCCGAACGAGCATCTCCCGGACCCCCCAGGGCATGTCTTCGGGGGGCGCCAACACTTGTACGGAGGCGTCGACGCAGGCGGCGTGAACACGGTCGACGTCGTTCACCCAGAGAGACATCCATACGCCGCGGTTGCCGGCGGCGGACTCGGGGTCGGGAGACGACGTGGCCATCTCGTCGTCGTCGACCGGGCTACGACCGCCTTGCGCGCCCTCACACAAGAAGATCTCGCAACTGCCCGAACCCACCGCCCCGAAGCCGGGTGGGTCGCCCCAGTCCCACAGCTTGTCCCAGCCGAAAGCCTCGAACCACTCGAAGCTCTTCTGCAGGCTGCTCACGTTGAGAATCTGAGTGATGCCTCGTGCGTTCATCCGCTCTCCCTTGCCGCCACGCGGCGCGCGTCGTCTCTTGCCGACGACCTGCCCCAACCCGCGTGAGGAATTTGATGACTCCGTCCGATTCGATGTTCTCCGGCGCCGCCGCGTTGCTCCTGGCCTTCACTTTGGCGCCGGTGCCGGCCCTGGGCCAGACGGACCACGACGACCCCGACCATCACGCGAAGGAGGTGATGTCGGTCCTGAACTTCCGCGAGATCGGTCCGACGATCATGAGCGGCCGGGTGTCGGATCTGGCGGTCGATGAAGCCAGTCCCTCGACGTTCTACGTGGGGACGGCCACCGGTGGTGTCTGGAAGACGACCAGCGGCGGAGTCCACTTCGAGCCCGTGTTCACCGATCAGGCCACCTCGTCGATCGGTGACGTGACGCTGGCGCCGTCGAGTCCCAACGTCGTTTGGGTGGGTACGGGTGAGCCCCAGAACCGGCAGAGTTCGCCGTGGGGCAACGGCGTGTACCGGTCGCTCGACGGGGGGGCCACCTGGGATCACCTCGGCCTCGAAGACACCCATCACATTTCGCGCATCCAGGTACATCCGCTCGACCCGGACGTCGCCTACGTGGCGGCGATGGGCCATCTGTGGGGCCCCAATGAGACCCGTGGTGTCTTCAAGACCACCGACGGTGGGCGGAGCTGGGAGAAGGTCCTCTACGTCGACGAGCATACGGGGGCGATCGACCTGATCATGGACCCCCATCACCCCAACACGCTCTTCGCGGCGATGTATCAGCGGCAGCGCCGGGCGTGGGGATTCAACGGCGGGGGCCCCGGGTCGGGCATCTACCGGACGATGGACGGCGGGGCGAGCTGGACGGAGCTGACCGAGGGGCTGCCGGAGGGCGACAAGGGGCGGATCGGCCTGGACATCTACCGCGGCGACTCGAATCTGATCTATGCGGTAGTCGAGGCCGACGCGCGCGCCCCCGGGGTGTTCAACCAGGGCGAGCGCCAGAACGGCGTCTACCGATCGTGGGATCGCGGCGAGACCTGGGAGAAGACGAGCGACACGAACAACCGCCCGATGTACTACTCGCAGATCCGTGTCGACCCCAACAACCCGCAACTGGTCTTCATGGGGGGCGCCAACGGGTATCGGTCCACCGACGGGGGGTACACCTTCACCGACGATGCCGCCGACGGCGTGCACCTCGATCACCATGCGTGGTGGATCAACCCCGACGACTCCAACCACCACATCCTGGGGAGTGACGGCGGGGTGTCGGTCAGCTGGGACGGTTCGGACAGTTGGTACCAGCACCGCAACCTGCCGATCTCGCAGTTCTACGAAATCGGCGTCGACAACCAGACACCGTATCACGTGTGCGGGGGCCTGCAGGACAACGGATCGTGGTGTGCCCCCTCCGACACCTGGTCGAACCAGGGGGTGCGCACGCGGGACTGGTACAACGTCGGAGGTGGAGACGGCTTCTTCACGGCGATGCACCCCACCGATCCTCGCGTGATGTTTGCCGAGTCGCAGGGCGGCAACATCGCGATCGTCGATCGGACCAATCAGGAGCGGCGCGGGATCCGTCCTGCCGCGGTGGACGAGGCCGGGGAGTCGCTCCCGGAGCGGCGCAACTGGAATTCACCGATCGTGATCTCGTCGCACGATCCCGATCGCGTCTACTTCGGGAGCAACTACCTGCACCGCAGCGACGACCTCGGCCACAGCTGGACACGGATCTCCGACGACAACACCTTCGCGATCGATCGCGAATCGCTGGAGATCATGGGGGTACAGGGCTCGGAGCCGCAGATCTCGCTCAACGACGGTCAGTCCACCTACGGCAACCTCACCGCCGTGGCCGAGTCGCCGCTGAATGCCGACCTCCTCTATACCGGCGCCGACGACGGTCGCCTCATGCGAACGCGCGACGGCGGCACCACGTGGGACGACATCACGGGCAATGTGCCGGGTCTGCCCGCCAACACGTACGTGACGCGCATCGTCGCGGCCAACCACGTGGAGGGTGCCGTCGTGGCCGCCTTCGATGGGCATCGCTCCGACGACTTCGCGGCCTACATCTACCGGAGCCTCGACTACGGCGACTCGTGGGAGCTCATCGTGGAGGGGCTTCCCGAGAACTCCATCAGTGCGCTCATCCAGCATCCGACGTCACCCAACCTGTGGTTCACCGGCAACGAGCTCGGCGTCTACGCGAGCGTGGACGGAGGAGACCGTTGGGTGGCGATGTCCGGCCTCGGGCTTCCGACCGTGCCGGTGGACGACATCAAGATCCAGGAGCGTGAGAACGACCTCGTGCTCGGAACGCATGGTCGCGGCATCTGGATCATGGACGACATCGGTCCATTGTCGGACCTCGCCATGGCCGATGCTACCGAACACATGGGCGTGAAGGTGTTCTCGATGGGGCCGGCCGTGTCGTACAGCACCTACCGCCCCCAGGGCTGGACCCCGGGCATCTACGCGGCTGACAACGGTCCCTACGGCGTGCAGGTGCGCTATCACGTGCCGGGCACCCTGCCCGAAGGGTGGGGGGAGCCGACCCTCGAGGTGCGCGATGCGAGTGGTGCGCGGGTGCGAGCCCTCGCGGCCTCGTCGGAGGGCGGGATGCACGAGGTCACGTGGGATCTACGCCTGGCCATGACCGACGACGAGGGCGAGGACACGGTTTCCGGCCCCAGAGTCCCTCCGGGTCAGTACACCGTGGCGATTTCGTTCGAGGGCGGAGACAGCCATTCGGCGCCGGTGCGGGTGATGGCCGACCCCCGTTCGCAGCTGACGGCGGCGCAGTTGGGTGAGCGGCATGCCGCGATGATGGACAGCTACCGCCTCACACCGTCGTTCCAGTCGGCGCTGCAGAACGTGGGGCGGGCGAACGATCAGCTCGAGGGGGCCATCGAGCGCGTCGACGAGGCGGGGATGGAGGAGTCCGACCTGGCCGACCGTCTCGACGCAGCGATGGATCGACTCGCCGAGATCGAAGAGGCTCTGCGGGACGCCGGCCGCGGCGCGGGCGCGTGGAACCAGATCCAGGGCATGCACCGGATGCCCTCGGAGGCTCAGCGGCGGGCGATCGACGAGGCGTGGTCGACGCTCCCCGCCACGATCAGCGACCTCAACGGCTTCATCGAGGGCGATCTTCAGGCGCTGATGAGCGAGGCCTACGAGGTGGCCGCTCCCGAGCCCGATGCCCTCACACCCTCACCCGTGCCGTCGCGAGGGGGCGGCCAGTAGGGCGGGGCGGCCAGACTCAACGGCCGAGTCGCCGGGCTACTCCCAACTGGAGGGTCGCTCGGCGACCGAACTCCCGCTCCGACGGTCCGATCGGGGCGCCCGGCATCGATGGGGCGTCGAAGCCCGCCCACAGACCTTCGCCCTGTGTGATCAACGCCCAGCCGTCGGCGATCGGCCAACGCATACTGACCGCGGCCCCACCGTGGAATCCGCGATCGTAGCCGGGCCGGTCGGCGAACTGACGCCAGCTCAGGCCCAGCAGCGGACCGAAGCGCACGTCGCCGGGAATCGCCTCCACCCGCCATCTCAACTGGATCCCGACGTCGACGAGTTCGGCCCGCCCGTCGATCACCGTCTCCGCCACGCTGGTCATCGCACCGCGCAGGTCGACGGCCAGAGCCCTCCCGAGGTCGGCGGTGACCAGCGCCGCTACGCCGGCCCCCGCGCCCAGCCCCTGGAAGGCACCGCCCGCCACGTAGGGCGAGCCCACCGCGACCACGCCGACCCAGAAACCCGTGAGGGAGTCGGACTCGATCTCGGTGTCGAGCCCGACCTGGGGGAAGGTCCGCTGGGCCGCCGCCGGCGCGCCCGGCGCGAGCCATACCGCGATGAGAAGGCTGGTTGTTTCGGCGACTCGAGCAGGCAGGCGACGCATGGCAACGAAAGTACTGCGTATGCGCGTACGTCGCGAACCGCTGGGGCGATCGCGTGTCGCGGGCCGGCGTCTACTCCGACTGGAGCGCTCGAACCCCCTTCATGCGCGCGGCGCGCGCCGCGGGCACCGCGCCGGCCGACAGAGCGACGAGCAGGAGCACCCCCGTCATCGCCAGGAGCGTGACGGGGTCGGTCGACCCGACCTGAAAGAGCAGGGAAGACAGAAGGCGGGCACCGACGAGCGACGCCAGCAGGCCGAGAGCGATCCCGAACGAGGCGAGCACGACGGTGCGGCCGATGACGCTGCGCAGCACCATGGGCGCCGAGGCCCCCAGCGCCATCCGGATGCCGATCTCGGCTCGACGCTCCGCGACCGAGTAGGCGAGCACCCCGTAGATGCCGAGTCCCGCCAGCAGGAGGGCGGCGCCCCCGAAGGCGGCCAACACCTGCAGCAGGAAGCGGCGCGCCGAGACGGCTCGCGCCACCGACTCGTTCATGGTCCAGAACTCGCGCGTCGGCATGTTCGGGTCGACTTCGGCCAGCGCGGCGCGCACGCGGGACACCGTCGCCGGAACGGCCAGCCCCGACCGAACCACCATCTCGATGGTACCGAAGTCCGGCATCTGCGACATGGTGAAGTAGACCTGGATGCCGGAGTCCGACTCCGGCGAGACGTGGCGCACATCGTCGACCACGCCCACGACCTCCCACGGCTCGTCCTGCCAGAGCTGGAGGTATTGTCCGACGGCGGGCCCGTCGCCGAACAGCCGGCGTGCGCCGGTCGTGTTGATCACGACGGCCTGGGGCGCGTCTGCGACGTCGCTCGACGAGAGGTACCGTCCACTCCGCAGTGGCGTCTCCATCGCCTCGAGATAGCCGGCGTCGACGATGTGCGGGTGCATTCCGACGCCGTCGAGGTCGAGGTCGGGCTGACCGACGACCGAGAAGCCCCACGAGCGATTGCGTCCGAGAGGCAGGGCATCGATCAGGCCGACGGCCTCGACGCCCGGCACCTGCGACACCCGCGTGGCGGCTCGGTCGAAGAAGTCTACGAAGGCCGCGTTGGATTCGAAGTCGCCACTCGGGTTGAGCTGCCAGGCGACGGTCTCGTCGGGCTCGAAGCCCAGGTCGACCGCCATGACGGCCTGGAACGAGCGAATCAGAAGCCCACCCGCCACCAACAAGACCGAGGCGAGGGCGACCTCGGCGATCACGAGGCCCTCTCGCATCCGTCGAGCCCCGCGCGACGAGCTCGCGCTGCGTCCACCGGAACGCAAGACGGCGGCCTCGTCGCCTTCCGAGACCTGGAGGGCCGGCGCCAGTCCCACCACCAGACCGGTGAGGATCGACACTCCCGCAGCGAAGAGCAGGGCCAGGCCGTCGACCCCCACCTGGTCGAGCAGGGGGACCTCGATGCCGGCCGTGTTGGAGACGAGTCGGGTCGCGGCCCACGCGATGCCCGCACCGGCGATGGAGCCGACGACGGCGATCCCCAGGGACTCCATCATGAGCTGACGGAGCAGTCGGCCGCGCGAGGCCCCGAGCGCCTTGCGGACGGCGATCTCACGTGCCCGACCCGGTGTGCGGGCGAGGAGCATGTTGGACACGTTGACGCATACGATGAGCAGCACGGTGCCCGCCGCCGCGATCAACAGGTACAGCCCCGACCGCACCGGCGCCGAGATCTTCTCCTGAAGCGGGGTGAGATGGGCGCCCAGTCCCCATCGGTCGGGCTGGGCCTCTTCGAGGCTGGCGACGATGCCGTCGAGCTCGGCCTGGGCCGCCTCGGGTGTGACGCCCGGCTGGAGGCGACCGATCATGTGCACGGTGTTGCCCCAGTTGTCAGTTCGCTCGGAGATCTCCCAGATGGTCAAGAAGTCGACCTTCTGTCCGGGCGTGAAGATCGATCCGAAGTCGAAGTGGGCCGGGAGCACGCCGATCACCTGGGTGGGTTCGCCATTCAGCGTCACGGAGGTGCCGACCACACTCGCGTCGGCCCCGAAACGCTGCCGGAAGAAGGCGTGCGACAGCACGATCGCCCCGGGCCCGTCCCACGTGTACTCCTCGGGGCGGAAGGTGCGTCCGACGGCGGGCTGCACGCCGAGGACGTCTAGGAAGTCTCCCGCCACACCGTAGCCTGCGATGCGCTGCAACTGACCGTCGGCTTCGAGGGTGTAGGCCTCTTGTCCGGAGAAGGCGTTGAAGGCCGTGATCCCGTCGAAGGAGTCGGCGAGCCTGCGAAAGTCCATCAGGTTCGACGTTCGCGACGTCACCGCCGACAAACTCTCGCCCGACCCATCGTTGAGCGCGATCCACGCCAGCTGTGCGGGGCTCTCGAAGGGCAGAGGGGCGAGCAGGAGCGGCTTGATCACGCTGAACACGGCCGTGGTCGCTCCTACGCCGAGTCCGATCACGGTGGCGGTGAGGATCGAGAACCCGGGGCTGCGCCGGAGTGAGCGCCAGGCGTAGGCGATGTCCTTCTTCAGGCCGCGAAGGCCGAGTATCTCGGTCATGGTCGAGGGTCCAGTAAAGGTGCGGGCAATGGCCCGGAGCATGCGCGAGGCCGTCAGGGCGGCCACCTCGCGGACGTACCAGCGGCGGGCGGCGGGCCAGCCGCGTCGGCGGCCCAGCGCGACGAAGTCCTCGCGCAGGTCTCCGAGGATCGCCGGCCGGGCGGGGTCGTCGCGGAAGGCCCACGCGAGGCAGCGCGTAGCCCAGGAGGGTGGGTCGGGAATCATCGGGGGTCCAGCGTGCCGTCGAGGCCGTCGAGGAACTCCAGGATGACATCTCGGGAGCGACGCAGGGCCGCGAGTCCGTCCGGGGTCACCCGCAGGGCTCGCATGGGGTGTCCACCGCGTTCGGGCACCTCACTCGGAGCGAGGGCCCAGGTCAGGAAGCCCTTGTCTGCCAACCTGTCGAGCGTGCGGTACAGCGCCCCTCGTGTGACCCGCCGTCCGGCATGGGTCTCGAGATCGGCGCGAACCCGATTCGCATAGGGCTCGGAGCCCTGTCGAAGAATCGACAACAGCACCAGCATCTCGAACTCGCCGAGCTTGGACATCGTTTCGCTGCTCCAGGTCTCACGGGAGGGGTGCCGGGTCGACACGAAATCGAAGAATAAATTGTATACCTCGACCTCGTCACCCTGGGTCACTCACCCTCCTTCGACGGGCGGAGTGCGCGGGAGGTTGGAATCCCCGCGCCAGAGTGGCTCAGGCCGGGTCGATGGGAATCCGGTCTGCGTGCTGCCGGAGCCACTGATCGAACGTCTGCAGGGCAGGATTCAGGCGCCTCGCTTCATCGATCGATCGGGCCCGTCGGAAGTCTTCCGCGAAGTCGTGGTAGTACTGAAACATGTTGCCGAGATCGTCGGCACCGGGGAAACCGTATGCCCGGTATTCGTCCCACGGTGGGGAGTAGTGCGCCACGGGTTCGCCGATGGCCGCGCCGATCGCAGTCGCCATCTCGGCGCCGCTCAGATGCTCCCCGGCAATGCCGACCCGGCGGCCGATCATGGAGGCGCCCTCCTTGAAGACGCCATATGCGCAGCGGCCGATGTCTTCGGCGGCGATGCCGGGCATCTTCTCGTCTCCCATCGGCAACACGAACGTCAGCGAGCCGTCCTCCGCTCGCTGCGGGTGGGCCCCGAAGTGGATGAGGTTGTCCCAGTAGTACGAGGTCAGGAGGTAGGTCGTCGGGACGTCGCGCTCCGCCCAGAAGGCGTCGGCCTCCCCCTTCGCGTCGAGGTGGGGCACCTTGTAGCGCTCCTGGAGCGTGGGCATACGATCGTCCTCGAGGGGCACCTTCAACCTCGTGTCCTCGAGTGTCGACCACACCACGTGTCGGAGGCCTGCGGCCTTGGCCGCATCGGCCATGTTTCGGGCATCGGCCAGCTCGCGGGCCGTCGAGAAGTGTTCCCAGAACGACGTCACGCAGTAGGCTCCGTACGCCCCATGGAAGGCGCGTGCCAGGTCCGTGGGTTGCGAGACGTCGGCCTGTACGACGTCGGCTCCACGTGCCGCCAGCGCCCGTGCCGCCTCCGACCCGGGATTCCGCGTCAGGGCCCGGACGGCGAACCCGCCCTCCTCGTCGTCGAGAATGGCGCGGGCGAGTCCGCCCCCCTGGGCACCCGTCGCGCCTACCACGGCAACGATCTTCTCGTCGGTCACGACATGCTCCTCTTCGACGCGGCCTCGATTCCTTCGACGAGGCCCTCAAGACGGTGGGCGAGTGTCCGCATATCGTCGCCCCCCAGCCGTTGACCCACGGCGCTTCCGACGTGCAGCAGGATGACGGCGGGGAGCCCGATCCAGACTCCCCACAGGCCCCAGGCCGCCTCACCCGACGCCCACTGCGCGTACCCGAAGGCCGCCCCGAACAAGACCGCGAACCACGCCACGCCGTACGCGAAGATGAAGAAGGTCCAGACCTCGGGGTACGGGGCGAACCGACCGTGCAGGCGCGTCTTGCCACCGGGAGCGTCATCGGCCTGAACGGAGAGGTAGGGCGTCCAGAGGTGGCGTTCCGCGTCGTCCACGTACAGTTCGGCACATCGCCCCTTCGACTGGCACCGGCGCGAGCGTGGGCCCCCGGCGATCTGTTCCCGGATGCACCGCATGGTTTCGTCGGGATCGAGGTCGATCTCGATGTCGAGGGTCGGCCGTAGGCGTGGGCTGTCCACCGGGGACTCCTTCGTCGAGTTGTCCAGGTACGGCGGGGAGCAAGAATCCGGGTCGACGAGGGGCTGCGCAAGCTCTTTCCCGGGTGGAGGGTCGGACCGACCCACTCCTCCGTGGCGGGTAGTGGGTCAGCTCGACCCAGTACCCCGTGGCGCAGGGTGGCGACGTCGAGTCGGATCTTCGCTATCTTTCACGGCTATACCGCCCTCGGTCCGCTGCGAGGCCGTACCCGCCCCGACGTCTGCTCCAGGATCAGGACCCATGTCCGTTCGAAATATCGCCATCATCGCCCACGTCGATCACGGCAAAACGACGCTCGTCGACCAGATGTTCCGCCAAGCCGGGGTGTTCCGCGACAACCAGGCGGTCGAGGAGCGGGTGATGGACTCGAATCCGCTCGAGAAGGAGCGTGGGATCACGATCCTCGCCAAGAACACGGCGGTGACCTGGGGCGACACGAAGATCAACATCGTCGATACCCCTGGCCACGCAGACTTCGGAGGCGAGGTGGAGCGGATCCTGCGCATGGTCGACGGCGTGGTGATCCTGGTCGACTCGGCCGAGGGGCCGATGCCGCAGACGCGCTTCGTCACACGGAAGGCGCTCGAACTCGGCCTTCTCCCGCTCGTGGTCGTGAACAAGGTGGATCGCACCGACGCGCGGGTGCACGAGGTTCACGACGAGGTGCTCGAGCTGTTCATGGATCTGGAGGCCAACGACGAACAGCTCGATGCACCGTTCCTGTACGCCTCGGGACGCGACGGATGGGCTTCGACCGACCCGGAGGTGCAGACCGACAGCCTCGACGTGCTGTTCGATACGATCGTGCGGCACGTGCCCGCCCCCGATGTCGATCCCGACGGGCCGTTCCAGATGCTGATTTCGACCCTCGACTACTCGAGCTACGTCGGGAGGATCGCGATCGGTCTGATCGAACGCGGGTGGGTGAAGGTCGGCGACAGGGTGGCGTTGCTCCCTCTCGGTGACGCGGGGCGCCTCGACGACCCCGGCGAGGCGGAGTTCTCCCGGGTCGCGAAGCTCTACACCTTCGACGGCCTCGAGCGCATCGACGTGAACGAGGCGACGGCGGGTGATATCGTCGCGCTGGCGGGTCTGGATGGCGTCGAAATCGGCAAGACCGTCACCGACCCCGAACACCTCGATCGCCTGCGCGGGATCGCGGTCGAAGAGCCGACCCTCTCGGTCGACTTCACCGTCAACAACTCGCCGTTCGCCGGGCAGTCCGGGAAGTTCGTGACGACTCGGCAGGTCCGCGATCGCCTCTTCAAGGAGCTCGAGCGCAACGTCGCCCTGCGGGTCGAAGAGACCGAGCAGCCCGACACCTTCACGGTACACGGTCGCGGCGAACTCCACCTCACCATCCTGATGGAGACGATGCGTCGCGAGGGGTACGAGTTCCAGGTGTCGCGGCCGCGCGTGCTGACCCGCAAGGACGGCGCGGGCGGCGTCCAGGAGCCCTACGAGGAGGCGGTCGTCGAGGTCCCGTCGAGTATGGTCGGGACCGTGATCGAGAAGATGGGGCCTCGCAAGGCGGAGATGGTCGAGATGAAGCCCATGGGCGACTCCGGCACCACCCGGCTCCGATTCAAGGTTCCCGCTCGTGGATTGTTCGGGTACCGGTCGGAGTTCCTGACCGACACCCGGGGCGAGGGGATTCTCCACCACACCTTCGCCGAGTGGGGGCCGTGGGCGGGCCCGCTGCGGGGCCGGTCGCGCGGCGTTCTCGTGGCGGATCGCGAGGGGGTGGCCGTCGGCTTCGCGCTCTTCAACCTCCAGGAACGGGCCACGATGATGGTGAGTCCGGGCGACCCCGTGTACACCGGCATGGTGGTCGGCGAGAACTCGCGCCAGGACGACATGGACGTCAACGTCACGAAGGAAAAGAAGTTGACGAACATGCGCACTACGTCGTCGGACGAGAACATCAAGCTCGAGACGCCGCGGAAGCTCACGCTCGAACTCGCGCTCGAGTTCATCGAGGAGGACGAGTTGATCGAGGTGACGCCGGGGGGGATCCGCATCCGCAAGCGGATCCTCGACATCAATCAGCGGCGCAAGGACCAGAAGCGACGCGCACAGGGCTGACCGGCCGCGTGGGTCACCCCTTCAGGTCGGCCGACCTCACCCGGGCGTAGTGGGCTTCGAACGATAGGGTCGGTTGGGCCCCCTCTTCGGATTGGGTCCACGACCGAAGCGTCATGATGTCGGCGTTCCAGGACCGCTCGTGCGAGACGGTGCCTCCGGGACCGGGCCCCTCCACCCGCAACAGCCTGCCCTCCCAGCCTCCGCGGAAGACGGCTTGGGTGGTGCCTCCGCTGACGAAGCCGTACTGCACCACCTCTCCGGAGAAGCCGTCCCAGATCAGCAGCGTCAGGCCGCGGCGGCGCACCACGCCCTCGACTTCGCGGCGGTGTTCGATCAGAAGAGCCGTGTCGCCCATGACCGATCGCACCTCGACCAGTCCTCGCGCGATGAGGCCTCGGGGTGCCCAGGGAGCCGGGAAGATGTGCTCTTCACCCTCCCACAGGCCGACCAGTTCGACGATCGCCGGTGAGTGGACGTCGGGTTCCTCGAGGTCGACCGCCCGGGTCTCTTCCTGGGGCCAGATCTCTTCCCAGTTGCCCTTGTCCCAGTCGCGGGCGCGGAGATCGGCGTCGAGCGCGGCGCTGAGCGCACCGAGGAACGCATCGGGGGTCCACGGTTTCGAGAGCGTCGATGTCGCCCCGTATTCCTCGGCCAGGTCGAGCTGATCGGCGGCCACCCCCGAGGCGGCGATGATCGGCGCCGTGGGATCGGACTCCTTCAGCGCCTTGATGAGGCGCAGGCCGTTCAACTTCGGCATCGCGAGATCGGTGACGACCACGTCGATGTCGAGCCCCGGCCGCTTGAAGATTTCCAGCGCGCTTTCGCCGTCGCCCGCGAACAGCACCCGGTGACCGTAGGGCTCCAGGACCTCGCGCGCGAAGATGCGCTCGACTTCGTCGTCGTCGACGAACAGGATCGTCGCCATCAGGCGCTGGCCTTGCGGGCAGCCCAGCCGGGCACGACGCGAGAGCGCGACTCGCGCTCTTCGAGGAGCGCGTTCAGGGCGCGCAGGAACTCTTCGGGATCCCACGGCTTGTAGAACGCACCGTCCACCCCGTATCGGCGGGCGAGGTCGAGCTGGTCGGCGTTCTTGCCGGAGGCCGCGAGAATCAGCGCCCTCGGATCGAGCTCCCGGAGTCGCTGGATCAATCGGAGTCCGTTGAGCCTCGGCATGGCCAGGTCGGTCACCACGGCGTCGATGTACATCCCCTCCCGGTCGTAGATGCGGAGGGCCTCGACCCCGTCGCCGGCCGCCACCATCTCGTGCCCGCCCATCGACAGAACCTCGCGCGCGAACAGCTGCTCGAGCTCGTCGTCGTCGACAAAGAGGATTCTGGCCATCGGGGGGGACTCCAGATGTATGGCGCACTACTGGTTTTCTCGAGGATCGACCCCTTCGAGATCGAACTTGAAGGATCGTGGAGTCGATCGGGCGGGGGCTCCTTCGGGAGCCGCTCTCGGGGTAGGTTAGGGGGTGACCACCGACCTGACCCCGGCCCTCGAGCCGGGACGCTTCTTCCTACCGGGACCCACCGAGGTGCGGCCCGAGGTGCTCGACGCCCAGGTCGAGCCCCTCTTCGGGCATCGCAGCGACGCGGCGCGCGAGCTGGTGGCGGCGGTCGAGCGAGGGCTTCGACCCCTGTTCGGGACGGAGCGCTCCGTCCTGATCGGCACGATGTCGGCGACGGGCTTCATGGAGGCGGCCGTTCGAAGCGGCGTGCGCCGCAAGGTGCTGTGTATCGTCAACGGCGCCTTCAGCGGCCGGTTCGCGGAGATCTGTCGTGCGTGCGGGCGCGATGTCGTGGTGGTCGATCTTCCGTGGGGCGCTGCGGTGGATCCGGGGTGGGTGGACGACCACCTGTCGCAGGGTGGGTTCGATGCGGTCACCGTCGCCCATTCGGAGACGTCGACGGGTGCCCTCAACCCGATCGCGGCGCTGGGCGAGGTCGTCGGCGGATACTCCGATGTGCTGCTCCTCGTCGACTCGGTCACGGGGGTGGGTGGGGCCGAGATGGCCGCCGACCGATGGGGGCTGGACATGGTGCTGACCGGCTCGCAAAAGGCGTTGGCAATGCCGCCGGGGCTGGCCTTCGCGGTGGCGTCGACGCGGCTTCTCGAACGTGCCGATACGCTCCCGGATCGCGGCTTCTACCTCGACCTCGTGCGCTACGCGCGCTACGCCGAGTCCAACCAGACGCCGACGACGCCGGCGCTGACCTTACTGACGGCGGCGAAGGTCCAGGCCGATCGGATCCGCCGGGAGACCGTCGCGACGCGGTGGGAGCGACACCTGCGCATGGCCGCGCGCTGCCACGCCTGGGTCGAGGAGATGCGCGACGAGCGTGGCGCGCAGGTGTCGATTCTGGCGCCTGCGGGCGCTCGTTCGCCCACGGTGACCTGCGTGGTTCTCCCGGAGGGGCGATCCGGCCCCGAGGTGGTCGGCGCGATGCGACAGAAGGGATTCGTGATCGGTGCCGGCTACGGGAAGCTGAAGTCCCGCACGATCCGGATCGGCCACATGGGCGACCACACGATCGACGAACTCGACGAGCTGTTGGCCGTCCTCGGTGGGGAACTCGAAGGTCCGGGTGGCGGCGGGGTCGGCGGCGCGTGACCTCCACCCCGGAGCCGCGGGAGGCGTATCGACGGAGGTCGGAGCGCCACGGTGAGGTAAGAGGTGAGCTGGAGGCCGCGTCGAGACGTCTGGGCACCGTGCGCTTCTTCGTGTTCCTCGCGGCGCTCGCGCCGTGGGTCGTCGCCGAGTTCAGCGCCGCCGTGCCCGATGTGGTCGGATGGGGCGCGGTTCCCCTCCTGCTCTTGTTCGGACTCCTCGTAGCGCGGCACCGCAAGCTCCGTGATCGGTTGGCCCGTGCCGTGGTGGCCGAGGAGTTGGCCAATCAAGGGATCGCGCGTCTCGACCGACGGTGGGACGACCTCCCCGACGACATCGACCCGCCGAAGGAGGCGGGAGCCGAGCATCGATGGGCTGCCGATCTGGACGTGTACGGGCGAGCCTCGCTCCGCGCGCTGTTGGGGCCCACCCGCACGCCGATGGGGCGGGCCCGCCTCGACGCGTGGTTGACCGGCCCGGCCTCGAAGTCGGCCGGGCCGGCCAACCACGCGTCGAGGCGGGCCCGCCCCATCGGCGTGCGGGTGGGCCCCAACAGCGCGCGGAG
>JANQNV010000172.1 GCA_028279425.1 Longimicrobiales bacterium
TTGCCGTAGCTATCGCTACGCCGCGTCGTTCCGCCTCGCCCCCGCGGCGCCTCCGCACCCTCGGCGGTCACCAGACTTTGGCGACACTACACTAGCGGGGCGACCTGCTGGAGGGGCACGACGACCATTGGATCGCGGGCCCGCGAGAGACCTATCGGCTCCTCCACCAGTCGGCGCTCGCGCAGATCGTCGGGCACGATCGCTCCGTCGGCGACCTGCGTCGGGCCATCATCCGTGCGAAGGAGTTGATCCGCCGAAACCCCTTTCTCGAACATGTGCACCGGGAGCTCATGCACTGCTACTGTGCGCTCGGGGATCGGCCGATGGCGGTTCGTCCGTATCGCGACTGTGCCGCCGTGTTGCGCGCCGAACTCGACCTCGAACCGATGGCCGAGACGAGGGCGCTCCTCGACCGGATCCGCGGGGGTGGGGAGGGGGCGAGACCATCGACAGCCGCCCGGTGGCCCCGCATGTCGGGTGGACGATCGCGGGCTGGCGCCCCGGGGTGGGACCGTGAGGCGGCGGGGCCGTGGACGCCCGCGACCACGACACGGGATTCCGTCTACCTCGGGGGCCCGGCCCGTCGTCCGTGCACCCTCCCGACGATTCTGCGATAGGAGCTCTACGCATCCCCGCGCGGGCCCTCACTGCGAGGACCGGGGCGTCCCGGTGGCGCGATCGAGGTAGTCCGCGAGGATGTAGGGATCGTAGCCGCCACCCAGGAAGTTCTCCGCCGTGCTGACCACGACCGCGTCGAGGCTCGGGATGATCACGATGAACTGCCCGCCATACCCCCATGCGGAGACGGCTCGCTCCCGTCCGTCGTCTTCGTCGAGCCACCACTGGTACCCATAGCCACCGCCACTGACGAAACGGGTCGCGGCCTCGGCGCTGTCGTGCAGCCATGCCGGAGGGACCAGCGACACGCCGTCCCAGCTGCCGTCGTTCAGCACGAGCTGACCGATCGCGGCCATGTCACGCGGCGTGAGAGCGAGGCCCCAGCCGCCGTTGCTGAGTCCACCGTTCGTCGTGGACCAGCTCCAGTTCGTGATCCCGAGCGGCGAAAACAGGCGAACGTCCGCGAAGGCTGCCGCCGTGACACCGAGCGCGTGTTGCAGAGCCGACGACAGGAGTACGGAGACGCCGCTGTTGTACGCGAAGCGTGATCCGGGGGCGGAAGCGAGTGGAAGCCCCATCGTGAACGCCGGCCAGTCGGGGCTCGCCGCGAGTGCGAACACGGGGTTGAGGGTGCTGGAGTAGTCGTTGGAGCGCTCGTCCCATTCGAGGCCGGTGCGCATGGTCAACACGTGCTCGAGTGTGATGGCGTCCTTCCCTTCCGGGTGCGCGAGTGAGGGGAGGGGCGGCAGCAGATCGAGAATCGGGGTGTCGAGGGGCGGTAGGTCACCGTCGGCGCGGGCGATCCCGACGAGGAGCGACGTCACCGACTTCGTCACGGAGTTCACCACGTGCAGTCGGTCGGCCGTCTGGTCGTGCCAGTAGCGTTCGAAGACGAGGCGGCCGTTCCGGACGACGAGGAGGCTGGTGATTCGACCCCAGGTGCCGGTGTCGATCTCATCGGCGAGCTCGAGGAGGACCTCCGGGTCCAGCCCTTGCGACACCGGGCTCGCGGTGGCCCAACGTCCGGCCTGTCCGCCGTCTTCGAGTGTGCCGTCGAAGACGTCGGGGTGGGTCGACGAGTCGCTGCACGCCCCCAGCGCCGACACGAGAAGCGCACCGAGAGCGAAGGGCAGGAGGCGCCGCGACCGGGGCGAACCACCCTTCATCCACGACGAGCATCGGCCCATCTTCCCCTCCATGTCTCCGCACTCCGTCCCGTCGGCCCGACTCCACTCGAGCATGCCCGCGCCACCCGATGTGGCGCAAGGTGCCGACGCGCCGCCAGAGGGTACCGGCGCATGATCGCTCACCTCACGGTGACCACCCGGGGCAAGGGCCTCCACGAGTTCACCCGAGATCTTCAGGAGACCGTCTCGGGGAGTGGGATCCAGGAGGGTCTGTGCACCGTGATGGTCCAGCACACCTCGGCCAGTCTCACGATCCAGGAGAACGCGGATCCGTCTGCGCGGCGAGATCTCGAAGCCTGGATGGAGCGTCACGTCCCGGAGGGGGATCCGCACTTCACGCACACCTTCGAGGGTCCCGACGACATGCCGTCGCACATCTGGGCGGCCCTCACGGCCACCACGCTGTCGATTCCGATCGAGCGAGGCCGGCTGGCTCTCGGCACCTGGCAGGGGGTCTACCTGTGGGAGCACCGTACGCGGGGATCCCGCCGTCGGTGTGTCGTGCATATCGGGGCTTGACCCGAGACCGGATCCGGAGGTTGGTACGGTCCTCGTCGAGTGCGGTGTCGGGTCGTCGGCGACGACCCGTCAATTCATCCGCAGATCGAAGGGCATCGACGCCATGAACGCGTAGTCGGGCCCTTTGCGCAGAAGGACGCGCTGCCAAAGTGAGGGGGCGTCGTCGCCGAAGACGTCGTCGGGGTGGGCGGGATCGACGATCCACGAGCCTTCGGCCAACTCCGATTCCAGCTGGCCCGCACCCCATCCGGCGTAGCCGAGGTAGACGCGGGCGCGCCGGATCGCGTGTTCGACCTCGGAGGGTACGTCGCCGGTGAGGAATCCGATGGAGCCGAACACGTGGAGGTCGGCGAGAGTGGGGTCGAGGAGGTCGGCGAGGAGGATCGCGCTCCCCGGCTGCACGGGGCCGCCGCGGTAGACGGGAGTGCCGGGATCCACGAGCGGAGCCAGCGACGGAAGCGCCTGCTGCACCCCGATCTTGGACGGCCGGTTGAGGACCACCCCCAGGGCGCCCTCTGCTCCGTGCTCGCCGATCAAGACCACGGTGTGGCGGAAGTTCGGGTCGAACAGCCCACCGCTGGAGATCAGGATACGGCCGCGGAGCGAGTGCATGGCGTCAGGAATCGAGGGGGTCGAGCGGTGGGGGGAACCGGGTGGCGATCCACTCTCCGACGCGACCCAGGGCGAGAGGGCTCATCGTCTGCTCGATCTGCTGGTACTCGGCGGGGGCGCCGGTCTCGGCCTCCTGGAAGAGGTGGTTGAGCCCGGGGAGCACTTCGACGGTCGCATCGGGGTTGTCGGCCAGAGCGTCTTCGACCGCCTGTGCGCTCTGCTGCGGGGGGACCTGGAGGTCGCGCTCACCGAACAAGGCGAGGACCGGCACGCTCACTCGCTCGAGGGCTGGGCGCGGGTCGTGGTGAAGGAAGTAGCGAAACCAGGCCGAATTCATCTGCGTGACATTGGCCTCGATGGCTTCTTCGGTGAGGCTTCCCTCCACGAGGGCTCGGAGATCCGGTTCGAGTCCCTCGACCTCTTCACGCATCACCGCGCCCATCTGTTCGGCCGCCAGGTCACGGTCCTCGACGGTACGAACCACTTCGGCCATCCCCGTCTGAATCCGCCCGTTGAACGCGGCGATCGCCGGAGGCACTCCGGCCGCTGCGTTGATCAAGCGCCCCTGCTCGACGAGTACGTCGATGCCTTGCACGCCCGGGCCTGCGAGCATGACCACGAAGTCGACCTGCTCCGATCGGCTCGCCGCGAGCGGGCCCACGATGCCCCCCTCGGAGTGGCCGACGATCCCGACCCCGCTCGCGTCGATGCGCGGGGCGGCCGCGAGAAAGTCGATCGCCGCCAGGGCATCGTCGGCGAAGTCGGCGGTGGTGGCCGTCGCGAAGTCGCCCTCGGACGCCGCGACACCGCGGTCGTCGTAGCGCAGAACGGCGATGCCCTGCCGCGTGAGATGATCGGCCAACACCCAGAACGGCTTGTGGCCGAGCAGCGTTTCGTCGCGATCCTGCGGACCCGATCCGCTCACGAGGACCGCACCGGGGAATGGGCCGGCTCCCCGGGGCGTGGTGAGGGTGCCGGCGAGAGCGAAATCGCCCCCGCCGGTGAAGGAAACCTCTTCGACGTCGTACGGAAACGGCGGCGAGGGCTCCTGCGGACGCTCGAGCACAGGTGCCGCTCCCTCCTGGCGCTCGAGATTCATCGGAGATGACGATCCGGCTTGCGTGAAGGTGCCGGTCAGAGCATCGCCCGAGTCGTCGATCGTGCCTTCGTAGGCGCCTCCTCCCGGGACCGCGAAGGTCATGGCGAGGGTGCCGTCTTCGAACGTCACGGTCGTCAACGGGATACCCGTGGCCCCCTGCGCCGGGACGTCCATCGTGCCGGTCAGGGAGCCGTCTTCGGCCTCGGTGATGTTGTAGACGATCTCCAGCTGTTGGGGGCCGGCCACCAGGGTGCCTGCCCAGCGACCGACCGCCGGGTTGTCGCTCTGCGCCGCCGCCGGGCCGCCGCCCACGACGGTGAGCGCCAGGGCGAGTGTGGGAAGAGCCAGTGCTCGCGTCTTCATCGAACCCTCCGTTGGCGAGTGGACGGCGCCGAACGCGCCGTCGATCGCTCGGTTACGTTGCTCGGCGAACACGTCTTCACCGGGACGGGTCGCCCGGCTCTCACATCCCGAGCTTGTGGCGTTCGAAGATCTCGGCCACGCGGTTGGCGATTTGCCCGGCCGGGCCCGACACGTTGACGACGCCGGCCACGATGAGGTCGTGTTCGGGGACGGTGATGAAGAGGGTGGTGCCGCCGACGGAGCCCCCGGAATGGCCGAGCGTGACGTCGTCGTCGGCCTGAAGATTGGTTCGCCAGCCCACACCGTAGTCGGTCGACTCGCCATTGCGCAGCGTCATCGGCGTCTGGAGTTCGGCCAGTGTCCCAGGCCGAAGAAAGCCCCCGTCACCCATGTGGGCGCGCCCGAACCGGATGAGGTCTTCGGGCGTCGAGAGGAATCCGCCTCCGGCCCACTTGTAGCTGTTGTCGACGTAGGGAGCCGGGACCACCGCCCCGCCCGCCCCGTTCTCATAGAACGACACCCGGTGCGGAATGATGGAATCCGTATGGTCGGCCACGGTGTGGCGCATGCCGAGGGGCTCGAACACCTCGTCGCGCATGAAGGTGAGGAACTCCTCGCCCGATGCCTCCTCCACCACGGCGCTCAAGAGATTCCATCCGTAGCTGGAGTACGAATAGTCGGTGCCCGGCTCGAACAGGAGCGAGTCGGCGGCGAAGATCTCGAGTCCGGCGTCGACCGTCGGGTAGCGACGCATCGAAAAGTTCTCGCGGCCCCGGTAGTGTCGAACGCCTCCGATGTGGCCCGCGATCTGTCGCACGGTGACGGGCCAGCGCTTCTCCGGGAACTCCGGCACGTACTCCTGGACCGGTGCATCGAGGTCGAGCCGACCCCGTTCGACCAGCAGGCCGATCGCGGTGGCTGTGACGGTCTTCGATACGCTACCGATCCGGAACTTCGTGAGCGTCGAGACCGGCACGCCGGCTTCGATGTCGGCCCACCCGAATCCCTCCGACCAGATCAGGTCGTCGCCGAGACCCACGGCGATCGAAGCACCGGGCACGTTGCTTTCGACCATGATGCGACGCACCTCGGACCGGGCCTCGGCGATCGCCTCCGACCAGTCGTCGGCCGCGTGCACCTCGGCCAGCGGCAGTGCTTGTGCTAGGGCAGGCGAGGCGGCGGCGGCGATACACAGGGTGCCGAGGGCAGCGAGAGCGGCGGGGCGAACGATCATGGCGGAGTCGGGCGTTGGTGTGGACGCTGGCCCATGATGTCGCATCGGAGCCCGGTTCGCTACGCTGCACACGGGCGCGCCGCGCCGGGGCCGTCCACGCCACGCTGCAGACGGCCAAGCCCCGTTGGAGACGGCCACGCCCCGTCGGAGCCTGGCGCGCCGCGCCGGGGCCGCCCACGCCACGCTGCAGACGGCCACGCCCCGTTGGAGCCTGGCTCGCCACGCTGCAGACGGGCACGCCGCGACGGGGCCTCGCTCACCGTCGCGGCGACCCACGGGCCGGCGGCTCAGAAGGCGTGCGCAACCCCGAACTCGAATGCGTACGTACGCAGCCCGAGGTTGAAGCGGCGATCGTTGACCTCGACGTCGCGGGAGAGGTAGCGCACCCGCACCCCCGGGGTCAGGCGCCATCCGGCCCAGGGCAGACTCAGGCCGGCTCCCACCTCCCACCCGGGGCCGTAGCCGGAATCGGCGATGATCCGCCCGTCGGCGTCTTCGAGCTCGAAGTGGTCGGCCGTCCCTCCGGCGCGCAGCCAGACGCCGGGTCCGGAGTCGCGGCGGCCGGGAAGGGGGCGGTCGTACCGCAGGCCGAAGGCGAATCCTGTCTCCTCCAGGTCGACACCGGCGCCAGCGAACGCTTCGTCGGCGGCGAACCGCCACCAGTCCCACCCGAAGTAGGCGGATAGGCGTGGTTGGAGTCGGTAGCTGACCGAGCCTTCGAACCCGATGCCACGTTGCAGCTGCGAGTCGTCGAGTTCGCCGCTTGGCGATGCGATCCCGCCTCTCAACTCGAAGCCGAGAGGGCGTTGGGCTCGCAGCTCCGTGCTGGCGGCGGTGATCAGGAGGGCGGTGACGGCGAGTACGACGAATCTATTTGTCATGCGACAACCCCTTCGCGTCGAGGAGGAGGGAGAGTCACCTCGGCTACCCCTTCGCACGGCGGCCGTTTCACGACGGCTGTTACATCGATCCACGCACCGCTCGCGGGGTTCAGTCCTCGCGCAGGGCCGCGGCGGGGGCGATGGATGAAGCCCGTTGCGCAGGCGCGACCACGGCGAGCACCACCACGAGCCCGAGCACCGCGACGACCGTCGCGTAGCTCGTTGCGTCGATCGGGTCTACCCCGACGAAGAGTCGCTTCGCCAGCGTCGCAGAAAGCGCGGCGCAGATGAGGCCACCCAGCAGGCCCGGCCAGGTGAGCAACACGGCATCGCGGAGGACGCTCGTCACGACTCCGCGGCGACTCGAACCCAACGCCATGCGGAGGCCGATCTCCCGGGTCCGCTGCGCTACGGAGAAGGCAACGACTCCGTAGACGCCGAGGGCCGCGAGGAAGAGGGCGAGTGCTCCCAGCGTACCGGCGATCCAGGATATGAGCCGTTGCGGCAGGAGGCCGAGGTCGGCGAGGTCGGCGAGGTGTTGCGTGCGCCCAAGGCTCAGGGCGGGGTCGTACATCTGAACCTCGCGCCGAACCCGCGCCGGGAAGTCTGGATCGTGCCCGGTGCGACGAACCCCGAGCATCAGCTCAGGATGGTACTCCTGAGAGAGCAGTGTGAATACCTGAGAAGACGGGCCATCCGTGATCAGATCACTCTGTGTGTTCTCCACGACCCCCACCACTTCGTACTCCCGCGGCTCCAGCCCGAACTCGACGGTACGCCCGATGGGGCTCGACCCCGGCCACGCGACCTCGGCGAAGGTACGGTTGACGACGGCCACGGGTCGCGTCGTCCGGGCGTCACGTCGATCGAAGGTACGTCCCGCCGTGAGGCCGATCCCCAAGGTGGCGAAGTATCCGTGTGAGACGCGGGCGTAGTAGGCCCGATAGGTGGGGTCGTCGGCGCCGTTTGCGCCGTCGGTCCACACCGGAGACGAACTCGTCCCGCCGTCCAGCGGGTAGTCGGATGCGACGGCGGCCCCGGCGACTCCCGGGAGCCCCCGCACATGCTCGAGAAGGTCGGAGACGAAGAGCGCTGCGGCGTCGGCGTCGTGGTATCCCTCGAGAGACAGGTCGAATCCCGTGAGATATACGCCCTCTGGGTCGAAGCCGGTCTCGATGTCGGCCCCGACGGCGATGGATCGGAGAAACACCACGGCCGAGGTCAGAAGCAGCACGGCGACGCCGACCTGACCGGCGACGAACCCGCGCCGAAGTCGACTCGTGTGTGCGGCGATGCTCGTTGTGCGCAAACCGGCTGTCGCGTGTCCACGTGTCGCGCGCAGAGCGGGCATGAGCCCGAAGATCAGCCCGACGGCGAGGGTCAGAACGGACCCGAAGGCGATGAAGCGTCCGTCGAGCACGAACTCGAGCTCCACGGGCACGAAGGTGGGAAGGGCGCGACCTTCGGGCCATGCCAGCCCCTGCGCCACGATCCAGGCGCCCGCAGCGCCACCGGCGACGAAAACGACCATCGCTTCGGTAACCATGTGCCGCACGATGCGCACCCTGCCCGCCCCGAGCGCGAGTCGAACGGCGATCTCGGCCTCGCGCGCCGAAGCACGGGCCAGCAACATCCCGCCCACATTGGCGCTCGCCACGGCGAGAACGAGCATCATGAGTGCGCCGAGAAGCCCGAAGGCGATGGAAGCGGGGAGGCGTCCCTCCGACGGCATGAGCGCTGCGTGTGCGGCGATCGCCCCTCGACCGACATTCTGGGCGTGTTCGCTCTCCAGACCCTCCATCGTGGTCGCGAGGGCAGCATTGGCGTCGTCGAGGGTCGCTGCTCCCGCCAGGCGCCCGATGGCGTCGGCCCACAGAGTCCCCCGCGAGCCGAAGAACCGCTCCGCGTCTCGAGCCGCGGGTGGGTATTCCGTGAGCGGGAGGTAGACGTCGGGTCGGATCCCGAACTCGTGCCCCCGGAAGTCGGGGGGCGCGATCCCGATCACCGTGTAGGGGGTCCGGTTCAGGCGGACCACACGCCCGACGATGTCGGGCTCGAAGTCGAAGAGTCGCTCCCATGCGCGATACGAGAGCACCACCTGCGCGTGGGGGCCGGGCAGCCGATCCACCTCCCCCGTGAAGTCGCGCCCCCGGTACATCGGGACACCGACGACGGAGAAGTAGCCGGAGGTGACGTAGAGCGCGAGGAGTCGTTGTCCCGCGCCATCCCCCGACAAACTGACGGGACCCCGCTCGTAGAGGGCCGTAGACGCGAAGATGGGGATCTGCCCGAGGGACTCGAAGTCGGGATAGTCCCAGCCACCGCGCGTGTCGCCGGCGAGCGTGAGGCTCAACTCCACGATCTGGTCCGGGTCGGTCGTGCCCGGGATCTCGCGCATCATGAGTGTGTCGACGACGGCGAACACCACCCCGTTGGCACCGACGCCTATGGCGAGCGACGCCACGGCTACGAGGGTGAAGCCCGGTCTCTTCGCTGCGCTCCGGAGGGCGAGCCGGACATCCTGTGTCCAACCCACCCAGAAGCCGGCGCGACCGGTCGCAGGGGTCGTGCTCGGGGTCGGCCATCGATCGAGGCGGTTTCCGATCCCGTGGCGCGCGAAGGCGAGGAGATGGGCCGCCCGCGCGCCGAGCCGGTGGAGCGCGGAGCCCTCGACTCCCTGGAGATCGAGACGAAGGGCGTCGAGCGCCGCGTCGCCGAACTCGTCTCGAAAGGCCCTGGAGTAGAGGCGAAGAAGGAGGCGGTGCAGGAGCGGCGGGCGAGGGGCACCGTTCATAGGGCCCCTCCACCGAGACCCGACGCCCGCGCCTGCCGGAGCACCGCCGTCAGCCGATCGGTTTCCGCGCTGGCCACCCGCCGCCCTCGCGCGGTCAATCGCATGTAGACCCGTCTCTCGTCGTCGACGCGGGCGTCCGGCCGCCAGTCGGAGGGCGCGATCAGCCCCTGCTCCTGCAGCTGTGCCAGGGAACGGTACAGGGACCCGGCACCGAGCCGGACGGTGCCGTCGGTGCTCGAGGCGACCGCCTTCTTGATCGCGTACCCGTGCATGTCGCCTTCCGCCAACGCGAGGAGGATCAGGTAGTGGGCTGGACGAAGCGGGAGGAGGTCCCGTGGATCGAAGGCCATGGCGTCATCGCTGTCGGGTGGTACGACTAGTACAAACCTGTACTACGAAAGACGCAGCGCCGAGTTTCGTGGGGAGTGCGCCGGTAGAGCGCGACCTGGCGGATTGGAGGTGTGAGTTACAGGACCCGTTCCATGACGAGCCGGTCGAAGCCCGGCCGAAAGCCGTCCGCCTCGCGCTCGACCACGACGAAGCCGAGCCGTTGGTAGAAGCCCTCGGTGTCCTGGCTGGTCTGCAGGCGGATGCGACGAACTCCGTTCGCCCGCGATGCGTCCGCGATGCGAGCCGATGTGAGTTCGCGGCCCCACCCGCGACGATGGAGGGCGGGGTCGACCATGCCCCAACACAGATCCGCGCTGGAGCCGTCGGACCCCCGTGCCCAGCCTCCGCAGCCGCGTATGGTGCCCTGGTCGTCGACGGCCACCAGATATGGGCCGGGCAGGTCGTCGAGGTACGCCTCGAACTCGGCCCGTTCCGTGAGGTCGAACGACGCCGGGATGTTGGCATCGAAGACCGCCAGACACGCCGCGCGGTCTTCCGCGTGGTAGGCGCGCATCTTCACGGTCTGCGGGGCTCGTCGAGGTGCTGGAGCAGGGAGGCGAGCGTCCCGACGAGGACCACACCCGCGGTTTCTCGACCGAACTCCGAAGGATCGAGCGTTTCCGCCGCACGACGCGGCTGCGCGACCTCGATCGCCGGTTGGATCCGTCGGTCTCCGAGATCCAGCCCGTTCCATCCGCTCCGCGTGCGGTCGGGCGGAGGCGCCACGGCCGCGGTCGTGGGGAGCTGCGGGATCAGGCGATCCACGGGCCATTCGTCCCACTCCTGGGCTGCCTCGCGACGGCCCTCCTCGGGCGTCGCTCGGACCATGGCCGCCACCGGCTTGCTGTTCGCACGTACCGCCTGAGCCAGCCCGCGGACGAGGGCCGTCAGCGCCTCTCGCCGGAAGGTCTGCCAACCCACATCCCGATGGTGGGCCGCGAGGGTCATCGGGTCACGACCGCTCAGGTCGATGAATTGCGCACGACATACCTCGCAGAAGCAGTAGTCTGCGTCGGGCGGCGCCGAGGCGGGAGAGTGTTCGATTCCGGCGAGGACCACGCCGTCTATCTGCGGGTCGGCGGCCACCGCCCCGACATCGTCGATCAGCTGCGCCCGCACCTCGGGCCAGCTGGGACACAACCATGCCTCGGTGTCGGAGGCGCTCGCGACCGACGACCGGCCGTCGCGCGCGACGGTGAACCACTCGGGGTGTGCGGCGCTCCAGGGCGGGGCGGGCAGATCGCGGAGCACGTTCACGCGGGCGTAGATCGCGATCCCACTCTCGCGGAGGGAGGACGACACCGTTGGGACGGCCGCGAGGGGCACGATCGCGGCCCGGATGCCCATCGAGCGCAGCGCCTCGGGCTCGGATGCACCCAGAGCGGCGGGATCCGTCGGGGCGATCCAGAGGTCGAACCCGCCGGGGGCCGCTCCATCGGCGGCCGGGAGGAGCTCGTCGTCGCCTCGCGTGCACCCGTACCAGAGGCCCACGGCGATCGCGAGGCCTCCAGTGCGAAGGAAGTCCTCTCGCCTCATCGGCCGTCAGGTACCGACCGGCTCCGGCTTGCCCGGCACGATCTGCTTCACCCAGGACAGGATATCGGAGAGGAGCACCTTCTGGTGGTCCAGCCCCGTGACCATGTGGGTGGACTCCGGTTCGAAACGAAGGGTCGCCCGATGCTCGAGATCGAGCTCGGGAAAGGTCTCGAAGTGCTGCTCGGCGTAGTTGTACTCTTCGAGGCCGCCGGTGAAGAAGAAGTAGAGCGAAACGCCGCGATCGAGCAGCTTCCCCAACCCCTCGCCGACTACCTCGCGCGGAGGGAAGACTCGCCGATACTCGGGCTTCACGAACTGCTCTGCGTCGCGGCCTTCGAGTTCCTCGTCGGGCTGGACTCGGACCTTGATGGAGTGGGCCCAGGCCTTCGGGTCGACGAGCTTCGGAAGGTACCGCCGTCGGAAGTAGCCGGGGGTGCGGTAGCAGAAGGCGTCGATCTGCCAGAGTCCCACGATCCGCTCATCGGCCAGCGCCGTGAAGAAGCCGCCGTCGGCGCCGCTGCAGAGACCCCCGATGATGAACGTCGAGGCACCGATGGACGACGCGAGGTAGTCCATCGCCTCGACGGATTCCTGTACGAATCGCTCTTCGATGGGCATCGAGTCGCGGCGGACCTCGGAATCGCCGATACCCGAGAAATCGAATCGGAGGCTGGTGAAGCCTTCTTCGGCGAGGGCGCGGGCGAGCTGGACGTGCGTTCGGCTGGCGCCTACGCGGTGCAGGATTCCGGAGTTCAGCATCACGAATGCCGGCGCGCCCGCTCGGGCCACCTCCGGATCCGGTTGGGTCAGGATCCCGACCAGGTTGGCCGGACCCAGCACCAAGGCTCGCTCTCTCATCCGCCCCTCGTCGCTAGCCGGTCGACGATCGACCGGATGATGTCCTGTGGAATCAGGGCGTCGCCGAACGGGTCCGCGACGGCCCAACTACCCGGCGACGGCACCACTTCGTAGTCGACGGCGTCGCCTCTCGACTCCAGCGCCGCGGCGAGCGACGTGAACCGTGGATCGTCTTCGGCGCCGATCACGCTCGTCCGCTGCGGCGACCGCGTCCCCAACTCGGCACGCAGGTCCACACTCCCCATCCGCTCCCGCAGGGCTGCGCTGAACGGATAACCCTCGATCCCCACGGTGCAGTCGCCCGGGGGATCCGGCAAGACCTCGTTAAAATACGCTGAACCATCGACGATGGGGTCCCAGAGGATCATGTGGCGCACCTCGTCGCGCTCCCGGGCGGCGAGGGCGGCGAGGGTGGCGCCCCAGCGGAGTCCGATCAGGTCGAGTTCCTCGAGGCCGGCGGTGTCCATCAATTCATCGAGCGCCCAGTCGACGTCTTCGATCCACTGATCGAAGTCGGCCTCGTCGCCGGCGCCTCCCGAATCACCCGTGCACGAGTAATCGAACCGCAAGACGTGAATGCCCGCTCGATTGAGGAGGGTATTGAGCTGGCGGAAAGCGCGGTGGGCGCGGAGGTACTCCGATCCCACGGGGTAGCACAACAGGACGCCCCGACCCGCGTCGGGGGTCGTCGACGTGCCGTTCGAACGCCCCTGGGTGTACAGGCCGAAGAGCGGGCGTTCCGAGGGCCCGAAGTAGAACGGGTTCATGTGGCGGCCCCGGCTCCGCGGGCCCGATCGATTTCGGCGGCGAGCTGCTCGAGCGTCTGCATCGTGAGTGCATTCGCTTCGACCCGAACCCCGGTGTCGCGCGCGATTCTCGACAATACGCGAATGCCAACGAGCGAGTGCCCGCCGGCGTCGAGGAAGTTGTCGTGGATACCCACGCGGTCGAGTCCGAGGAGTTCGGTCCAGATCGCGGCGACGACGATTTCGGTTTCGCTGCGGGGTGGGGTGAAGCTATCGGCCTCGGCGAAGGGATCGCGCAGCTGGTCGGCGGCGACGGCCCCCTCGGTGTCGCGAGGAAGGTTCACCATCTCGACGAAGTTCTGCGGAACGGCCGCGCGGTCCATACTTTTGCGCAAGTAGCGGCGCAATTCGCTGACCGTGGCCTGTCGGCCCGGATGGAAGACCACGAACGCCACGCGCCGGCTCGCCGTGGCCTCGACGTCGTCGGTCCCGATGACCGCCGCCTCGGCCACGGCATCGTGTGCTTCCAGCGCTGCGGCCGCCTCGGGCACGAGTACACGCGGAGGGCCGCTGGGCGACCTCGCGGCGGTGGGCCGCGCACGCACCGAGGGCTGTTCGACCCCGGCGAGGAGCGCCTCGAGGGGGCGTGGAACGATCCAGAGGTGCGGCGCCGTCGGCTGTGCGAGCACTCGGCGCAACATCTCCGCTCCCTCCTCGGGAAGAATCGCGTCGCGGAGCCAGTCGGGTTCGGAACTCGCGGCCGCTTCATCGTCGAGCGCCGTGCGCGGCACGCGCATCATCGAGAAGTCTTCGATCTCGGCGAGCACGGCCCCTGCCGCGTCGAAGAGCGTGACGTCGAACGACGCGAGCGTCCCGTCGGTCTCGCGGAGGCGCACGTGGCTGGTCAGCGATGCGGGGAGCGGACGGAACAGGCGCACCCGGCCGTAGCCGGCGGGAATCAGGAAGTCGGAAGCCGGGTCGATATCGGGCACGAGGTCGGGGGCGCCCGCCGTGGCCATGTCGAGCAGCGCCGCGTGGAGTGGCGTCTGGTCGAGGTCGGAATCGAATGCGGACGGGAGCTGCTGCGCGAGCAGCGCCTCCCCCTCGCCGACCGATGCGGCGACGATGTTGGCCCAACGCGGCCCGAAGTCCATGACCGGGTGGTCGGGCCGCGGGGTCGAGCCTGGTGACCCGATACGTGCCACGGCCTCGGTGAGGCGGGCGGCGTGCGGTGGAGCATCGCGGTCGGCGGCGACGACGCGCGCGGTCGCGTAGGTGGTCCAGCCCACCTCGTCGCGGGCGCGCCCGACCACCTCGACGGTCCACGCCGACCCCGCGGGCTGGAGACGGACTTCGAGATCGAGCGGCGCGTCTTCGCGCACCCGGCAGGCCCGAAGAAAGGCGAGGTTCTCGAGTTGCCAGGGCGACGGTTCGTCGAGATGCCGCGCGGTGGCCTCGATGAGCGACACGTAGCCCGAACCCGGAAGAATCCGCTCGCCGTCGCGGGTCTTGTGCTCGTCGAGCATCCAGTGCCGACCCCACTCCAGCGTCACCCGGAAGCGGTGGCCGTCGCCCGAGGGGATATGGCGGTCGAACGGTGCGAGATCGATGGGGTGTCCCGGGGCCGTGGTCTCGGCTCGTGGCCCGTATTGCGCGGCCTCGGCGAGTTCCGCCGCCATCCCGACCTGCTTCCAGGCGCCCCAACCGATCGACACGGTCCGCTGCCCGGTGCGGCGCTGCCGGTCGCGCGCGAAGGCGTCGAGGAAGGCGTTCGCCGCGGCGTAGTCGATCTGACCCGCGGCGCCGAGAAGCGCACTCACCGACGAGAAGACGGCGAAGAGCTTCAGGTCGAGCCCGTCGAGGACGCGATCGAGGACCCGCGCGCCTCGCACCTTGGGATCGAGCACGCGAGCCACCTGGGCCGCGTCGCGGGCGAGAATCGGGCCGTCGTCGAGGACGCCGGCCGCGTGCAGCGCTACATCGATTCGACCGAAGCGGTCGAGGGTGTGCGACACCACACGGCGCATCGCCGCTTCATCCGCCACATCGGCGGCGTGCACGGCGACCGGACAACCTCGGTCCTCCAGGTCCAGCACGTCGCGGATGGCCCGCGCCACCTTGTCGTCTTCCTCGGAGCCCTCGAGGTGCTCGTGCCACTCCTCCTTCGGCGGCAGTCCACCCCGACTCGTCAGAACGAACCGAAGCCTCCGGCGACTCGCGAGGCTGCGGGCGAGTTCGAGGCCGATCCCGCCGAGTCCGCCGGTGATGACGACGACGTCGAGGTCGGCGAGGCCGTCGACCGGTCCGGGGTCCGGCAGGGGTACGTGGGCGGTTCCCGGCGTCAGCCGCTCGTCGCCGCGGTACGCCACGAAGCGGACATCCTGATCCGCGCGGATCTCGGCCACGAGACGATCGACCACACGTCGCGCGGCGGGCCCGGACGCGGGGATCAGTCCCGGGTCGACGACCCGCGTCGACATCGAGGGGATTTCGCGTGGAGCCACACGCGCCGGCCCGAGGGCGAGGGCGTGTTCGGGGGTCGTCGCTCCCTCTCCGGAGAGGATCGACCCCGACGCCAGGACGACGAGATGGAGTGCGTGTCCCGATGCCGCTTCTTCGAGCGTTCGAAGCAGGTGCCAGGTCGATGTGAAGGCGGCTTCGATCCCGTCCGACGGGCTGATCGGAGCCCCCTCGACGTCGAGGGCCCAGGCGTGGACGACCGTAGCCGGAAGGCCCGGCCCCCCGTCGGCCACGAGGTAGGACCAGAGTCGACTCCAATCCTCGGCCACTCCCGGGCGGAGTTCCACTCGATCCGCGCGTGCCTGGAAGCGAGGACCCGGCACCACCACGGTGACGTCGGCTCCCGATTCACGCAGTCGACGGGGCAAGGTGGAGGCGGGGCCGTCGATCGGAGCCAGCACCAATGTCGGAGCGGCCGGCGCTTCGGGTCGTGGTCGAACCGGGGGGAGCGGCGTCAGCGTGGGCTGATACACCCAGTCCTCCAGCGCTTCGATGCGACTCGCCTCCGACGAGGCCGAGCGGGCGGCTGCGCTGGAATCGCCCGCGTCCGGAGGCGGCACGAAGTGGGGCTGGCGCTCGAAGGGGTACAGCGGGGCCGGCACCCGATGGCGCCGCTGGTCGGCGTCGTAGGCCGACCAGTCGACCTCTACGCCCTGCGTCCAGAGCGCCCCCAGCGCGCCGAGCATGACCGACTGGCCGTCGACCTCGTCGCGCGGACCGGGGAGCGAACGGAGGGTCGGTTGAGCGGCCGACCACTGCGGGTGCATGCGCGACAGGGTGGTCAACGTGCTCCCGGGTCCCACCTCGAGGAGTACGGGCCCCTCTTCGGCCAGGGTCGTCGCCACACCCTCGGCGAACCGGACCGTGTGGCGCAGGTGGCGCACCCAGTAGTCGGGCTCCACGACGTCGTCGCCGGCCGGGGCCCCGGAGAGGTTGGAGACGAAGGGCTGCTGAGGACGCCCCAGGCTGAGGGTGCGCAGATGGCGCCCGAACGGCTCCAGGATGCCCTCGAGCATGTGGGAGTGCGCAGCGACGTCGATCCGGATGCGCCGCGTGTCGATTCCGTCGGCCGCGAGCTCCGCCTCGAGTCGGTCGAGGGCCTCGACGGCACCGGCGGCCACCGTGGCCTCCGGTGCGTTGATGGCAGCGATGGAGAGGTCGTCGCCGAGCCGGGCCCGAAGCTCGGACTCGGCGAGGCCGACGCCCAACATGCCGCCCCTCGGCACCGTTTCGAAGAGTCGGCCCCGCAAGCTTACGACCGACAAGGCGTCCTCGAGTGTGAACACTCCGGCGAGGCACGCCGCCGTGTACTCGCCCATCGAGTGGCCGACCATCGTGGCCGGCTCGACGCCCCAGTGCATCCACAGGCGGGCCTGGGCGTACTGGACCGTGAAGAGGGCAGGGAGGGCGCGAGAGGGACGACGCAGTTCGGCAGCGGCGGTGGTCGGGTCGGCATCCGCCTGCCCCAGCAGCAGGGGCCGAATGTCGAAATCGAGGATCGAGTCGAGCACCGCGAGGCAGCGGTCGACCTCGGCCCGGAATACGGGTTCGGTCTGGTAGAGGTCCCGAGCCATGCCCGGGTACTGGGCTCCTCCCCCGGCGAAGAGGAAGGCCACGCCCCTCGGAGAGGAGGCCGCCTGCCCCGAAACGAGGCCGCTTCCCTTTCCGGTCGCGAGGGCTTCGAGGGCCTCGTCGGCCGAGCGGCAGACGAGAGCCCGTCGGTGACGGAAGGCCCGGCGACCCCGTCGCAGCGTGAACGAGACGTCGGCGAGCGGCGACGTCGGGTTGGACTCGAGGTGCTCGAGCAGGCCGCGCGCCGCGTCTTCGAGCGAGGCGACCGAGCGGGTCGACAGCGTCAGGAGATGCCACGGCCGGGCCGGGCCCGAGGGACCGATGTCGGGGGCCTCCTCGAGGATCACGTGAGCGTTGGTGCCGCCCACCCCGAGCGAGTTCACGCCGGCGCGCCGGGGCTCGGGGCCCGCGGGCCACGGGCGCGCTTCGGCGTTGACGTAGAACGGCGATCCATCCAGCTCGAGCAGGGGGTTGGGGGCCTCGAAATGGACGGTCGGCGGAATGGTCGCATGGCGGAGCGCGAGGACCGCCTTCGTGAGGCTCGCCACCCCTGCCGCAGTGTCGAGGTGGCCGATGTTCGACTTGATCGAGCCGAGGGCGCAGAAGTCGACGTCGTCGGTTCCGGTCCGGAAGGCCTGTGTGAGGGCCGCCACTTCGATGGGGTCTCCAACGGGCGTCGCCGTCCCGTGCCCCTCGATCAGGCCGATGGTGCGCGGGTGAACGTCGGCGAGCGACAGCGCCTCGGCGACCGCCTTCGACTGCCCGTCGACGCTCGGTGCGAGGTAGCTGACCTTACCGGCGCCGTCGTTGTTGACGGCCGAGGCCCGGATCACCGCGTGGACCGTGTCGCCGCTCTCGACGGCATCGACGAGACGCCGGAGCACGACGGTGCCGGCGCCGCTTCCGAAGACCGTCCCGGCGGCCTTGTGGTCGTACGATCGACAGTGCCCGTCCGGAGACAGGATCTCGCCCTCTTCGAACACGTAGCCGTGCCGGTGGGGCTGCTCGATCGTGACGCCGCCCGCGAGGGCCATGTCGCACTCCCACGAAAGGAGGCTCTGGCAGGCGTAGTGGATCGCAACGAGCGAGGTGGAGCAGGCCGTCTGGATGCTGACGCTCGGTCCAGTCAGGTCGAATTCGTACGAGGCCCGGGTGGCGAGGAAATCCTTGTCGTTGCCGGTGTGTCGGAGCAGGAAGTATCCGACGCTCGCCATCAGTTCTGGGTTGGGTACCACGTTCTTCCAGAAGTACTGCCCCGCCCCCGCACCGGCGAACACACCGATGCTCCCCTCGAAGTATTCGGGCACGTGCCCCGCGTGCTCGAGGGCGTGCCAGCAGCACTCGAGAAAGTGCCGGGTCTGGGGGTCCATGACCGCGGCGTCTCGCGGGCTCAGCCCGAAGAAGCCGGCGTCGAACCACTCCATGCGGTCCAGGAAGCCGCCCGAGCCCACGTAGCGACGGTGGTCGAGCAGCGCGTCGGCGACACCAGCGGCGCGCATCTCCTCTCGATCGAGGTGCGCGATGCTCTCCACACCGTCGCGCAAGTTGCGCCAGAACGTCTCGAGGTCGTCGGCACCGGGCACGTGAAGCGCCATTCCCACCACGGCGATGGCGCCGTCGAGATGGGTTGGCAGTTCACGTGGACCGAGCTTCGGATCCTGCTGACTCATCGAGACTCTCCGCGTAGGATCAATCGAATATCCTATGGGCCAGTGGGTGGCGCCACGGCCTCGCGCGTGTACACGCGCAGCAAGAGGTCGTCACCCGCTCGAGGGCCACCGCGCCCGTCGCGATTGCTGGTGCCGACCCACAGACTTCCATCGGGGGCCACCGCCACCATGCGCAGCCGCCCGTACCCACGGTCGAGGATCGGCTCCTGACACGCGAAGCTGGAGGGATCGCTCGGGTCGAAGTGAACGCGCCGGAGCCGCCCGTCCTTGAGCCCCGTGACGAGCGCCGACGGGCCCCATGCGACGTCGTCGATCCCCGCGATCGCGAGCCCGGCCGGTGCGATCCCGAAGGTCCACTCGACGGCGGGGGAAAGGAGGTCGCCTCCCCGGCTGGCTCCCGCCACGACGGGCCATCCCAGATCGTCACCCAGGGACACGACATTCAGTTCGTCGTTGCCGACCTGGCCGTCCTCCTGGAGCATCCCGGTGGGGCCGTGTTCGAGCACCACCAACTGCTCGGTCATCGGGTGCCAGCCGATCCCCTGACTATTGCGAAGTCCTCGCACCACCCAGGGGACCTGCGCGTCGGGATCCAGGGGCGCGGGACGGCCGTCGAGGTGATACCGCAACACCTTGCCCGCGATGGTCGTCGTGTCGAAGGCCCGCGGTGGCTCGGCGCCGTCCCCGTTGGTGACGTAGATCAGCCCGTCGGGTCCAATGTCGATCGCACCGCCGCCGTGGAGGTGCCCGACGGGTACCAGGCGCACGAGCGAGTCGGGCGCCTGACCGACGTCGACTCCGGGCTCGACGCCGAAGCGGAGGATGTGCAGGGAGCGGGGCTGCCCGCCTTCGGCCGTGAACGTACGCGCGATGCGTCTGCCCAGACCCTTCAGGAAGGCCTGCAGCGGGGGGCCTCCGGTGTGGTCGAGGGTAACCGCCGTGTAGACCTCGACCCGACCGTCGGCCCGGGTGTGCGCGGCGATCCCCATGAGGCCGACTTCCTGGTCGCCCACCCGGTCGAACGTCCAGAAGGGCCGTTCCAGGATGCCCTCGGTGGGCGACCACACCCGAATCCGGCCTGGGCGCTCCGTGATCAGCGCCCGCCCGTCGGGGAGAAACGCGACGTCCCACGGCACCTCGAGCCCCGTCGCCAGGGTGTCGACGCCCACACGCGCGAGGTCGAACGCAGGCTGGCAGGTGGCCAACTCCAGGTCGAGCGCCTCGACTCCGAGTTCCTCGGGAGATGGGACCTCCGCCGGGGGAGACCCGCATGCCGCGGCGCAGAGGCCGACGAGGTGGAGTCCGATGGCGGTCGCTAGCCGGCGACCGCCTCCATGAGCGCGATGAGCTCGGTCTGGATGTGCTCGGTGCGGTCTCGCAGATACCACGTCTGCAGCTCCTTCTGGTACGTCTCGTAGTCCGTTCCCGACGCACCCGATCGGTAGGCCTCGAAGATGGCCTGCGCCGGACGGGGGCGGGGGCCCCAACTCCCGAAGACGTGTACGGTCTCGGGATCGAGGGCGATCACCTTGGGAATCGATCGGCTGCCATTGGTCAGGAACGCGTCCATGAGTTCCAGATGCCGATCTCGGTACACGATCCCAAGTTCGAGAGTATCGAATCGCTGGACCAGAAGGTGAAGTACCGGAAGGACCTGGGCTGCATCGCCACACCAGGCCTCGCTCAGCACGAGAAGTCGCACCGGCCGGGAGATCCTCGCCGCCGCCTCCAGAAGACCCTCATTCAGCGTGACCGTCTTCTTCAGGCGCCTCATCCGTTGGTGGTTGAGGCGGGTGTAGAAGTTGTTCTTCTCCGACGTGTACATGGGGTCGCCGTCGATCGCGGCACCCATCCGGGCGAAGTAGACGTCGTACGAGACCGAGGCGTCGAGGCCCTGGCGAAGAAGGTCGGAAACGAGAGCGGTCGAGGACATGCCGAGGGTACGTGAGAAGAGAAGAGGTGTGTGGAGCCGGCTCAATTCGCCGGGACCGTGCGGTCGCGAGCCCAAGCCCGAAGGGCCGAAATCGGTTCCGACATCGTGACGGAGAGGGGTCGCGTGCGTGCGATCTCGGCGGCGAGGGCCTCGGCCTCGATACGGCCTCCGGTTGCGAACGCCGCATACTGCACGGAGACGATCGCCTGCTCGAGTTCGGACCCCGAGAAGCCGTCGGCCCGGGCCGCCAGCGCACCGAGCGGAAAGCGCGACGGGTCCTGTCCTCTCGCCTCCAGATGAATGCGCAGAATCTCGGATCGGGTGGCGGGGTCGGGCAGATCGACGAAGAACACTTCGTCGAAGCGTCCCTTGCGTAGAAACTCCGGCGGAAGCCGCTGGACGTCGTTGGCCGTCGCGACGACGAAGACGTCGCCCCTGCGCTCCTGCATCCACGAGAGAAACGTGCCCAGCACGCGCTGCGACACCCCTCCGTCTTCCGAGCCACCCGAGGCGAAGGCTTTCTCGAGCTCGTCGATCCAGAGGATGACGGGCGCCATCCGCTCTGCCGTGTCCATGGCCCGCCGGAAGTTCTTTTCGCTCTCGCCGATGTACTTGTTGTAGAGACCGGAGGGGTCGAGGCGAAGGAGGGGGAGCGTCCATTCGGCCGCCACCGCCTTGGCCGCGAGGCTCTTCCCGCAACCGGGTACCCCCAACAGCAACACCCCGCGCGGAAAGGGCAGTCCAGCGTCGCGCGCCCGCGCCGGGTTGCGCACGACGGCGGTCCGGCTGGACAGCCACGTCTTGAACGCGACGAGATCGGCCACCTGCGCCATCGAGGCCTCGACCGGCGTGTACTCCAGCAAGCCGTCCTGCTCGACGAGTGACTTCTTCGACTCGGCCACCCGGGCGATGTCGTCGAGATTCAGAGTGCCGTCCTCGACCACCGCCCGTGTGAGCGCCTTCTCGGCCTCCATGAGGGTCAGGCCGGCGAGGTGGTGGATCAGATTCGAGATCCCATCGCCGTCGATGTCGAGGGTGATGTGCTGCCGCTCCGACACGTCGCGTACGACCTGGGTCAGGAGATCACGCAGCTCCGATTCCGAGGGCCCGGGGAGGGTCGCGTGGGTCACCACACCGGTGAGTGACGGGGGGACCGACAGCTCCGATCCCGTCAGCACCAGCGCACCGGCGCGCGACGACAAGGCCTCGGCACAGTCGCGCAGCCAGGCGGCGGCGAGGTCGTCGCGAAGCGTGGCCTCGGATACCCCCTGGAAGTGGTACAGCGCGTCGATCCTCGCATGCGCCACATGTTCGAGCGCCTTGATCGGTTGGTCGGTGCCGTACACGGAACTGGCCAGCCCCGCGCGCGACAGTCCACGCGACCGCGTCCACGTGAAGAAGGGGATCTCCAGGCTGTGCGCCACATGGTGAAGGAGACCCCGGGCCCGCTCCTCCTCGGGCGTGTCGAGGTGCACGACCCCGTGGCGCGAGCGAAAGAGGAGTTCGAGGTCGTGAACGGCGTCGTTCATCAAGAGGCCCTGGGGAGCCGGTTCAGCGCCTCCTGCACCGGCGCGTCGAAATGCACGTCCAGCTGCGGGAAGGCGATGGTGATTCCGGCCTCCGCCAGCGCGAACCAGATCCCTTTCATCAGCTCGGAATGGTAGCGGGGTGCCTGCCACGGGTCGTCGGTCCAGACGCTGACCTCGAAGTCGACCGACGAGGCGGCGAAGGCCGTCATGAACACCGTCGGTTCACGATGATCGAGGCGCCAGACGAGCCCCTTGGCCATCGTCTCGAGCACCTCGACGACACGCTTCATGTCGGAGCCGTACTCCACGCCCACGGTGGCCCGAAGGCGGAGCACGGTGTCGTGGAAGGTGAAGTTCTTCACAGTCGAGTCGACGAGGTGCGAGTTCGGAACGAGGATCTCTTCGTCTTCGCGGTTGCGAGCCAGCGTGGTCCGGATGCCGAGCCGGAGCACCCGCACGACGTAGCCGTCCACCTCGACGATGTCACCCGGCTTGATCGAGCGTTCGAACATCAGGATCACGCCCGACACGAAGTTCTCCGACAGGTTGCGGAGCGCGAAGCCCACCCCGACGGCAAACACCGCTCCGGCTGCGAACAGCCCCGAGAGGTTGATGTTGACCTGGGTCAGCGCCGTCATGAGCCCGATGCCCATGATGGCGTAGTGCAGGATCCGCAGCGTCACGGCCACGGTGCCGGGATCTCCGATGTCGCGCCCGCGCATGAACCGCTGAACGGTCTTGCGCAGGAGTCTCGAGAAGATCCAGGTCGCGGCGAGGATGCCGATCACGACCAGGAGGTCGGCGATCGTGACCTCCGACCCTCCCACGCTGAAGCTTGCATCGAACACGCCGCCGATGCTGCCGATGAGGTCCTGCCAACCGTTGTCCATCATCCCCCGGGTGTTGAAGACGTGATGACTTCGCCGGGAAGCGCCCAGGTGAGCTCTCCCGCATCGACCACCGCCTGTCCGTTGACGAAGACGTGCTCGATGCCCGAGGGATACGCGTGAGGTTCGAAGAAGGTCGTTCGGTCTTCCAGCTCGGCGAGGTCGAAGACCACCAGGTCGGCTCGCGACCCTTCGCGGATGTGGCCACGGTCACGGAAGCCCATCAGCAGGGCCGGGAGCGAGGTCATCGAGCGGACCGCGGCCTCGACGCTCAACACGCCCCGGTCGCGGGCGTACCAGGCGATCTTGCGGGGAAACGTCCCGTAGAATCTCGGGTGGACCGAGCCGCGGTCGTCGGGGTGGGCGAGGCCGCCGTCCGACGCGGTGGCGACCCACGGCCGCGCTCCGTACCTCTCCACATCGTCATCCGACATCGAGAATCCGCGCAGCCGGCCGCCCCCGGGCCTTTCGGGGTCTCCGCGCAGCTGCAACTCGAGGGCCGCCTCGATCTCGTTCGTCTGCCAGCGGTGTGCGACATCGGTGAGCGACAGCCCCACGATCGCGGAGTCCGGGTACTCGAATACCACCACGCGCGACGGCCCCCCTCGGCGGCGGATCTCGTGCACGATGTCTCCGCGGATGCGGTCGGCCGCCTCGGGGTCTGCCAGATGCTCCCGCAGCATCGTAGCGGGTGACCGTCCGTCTCCCGGTCGTTCGGCCTCCGGGTCGACGAGGGCCCAGCGGGGTATCAGGACGGTGTTGCCGTCGGATCCCGACGTCGGGTAGGGATACTGGTCGGCCCACACCCGAACCCCCTCCGCCCGAGCCCGCTCGATCAACTGAATCGCGGTCGTGCTCGAGCCCCAGTAGTGCGCGCCCTTCGCCTTGATGTGAGAGGCGACGACCCGGGCACCCGAACGCCGCCCGATCTCGATGGTCTCCAGGATCGCGTCGATGAGGGTCGGGGCGCCCGCCGGGTCCTGACTCGGCCAGAACCACATCGGATCGGCCCCCTCGCTGCGTTGATGCGAGATGTAGACCGCGTCGAAGGGCGTCAGTTCTTCGGCCAGCGCCGCCACCTCGTCGAGGGTGCTCCAGCGGCCCGGATCGTACTCGAGCCCGGCGCTCATGCCGACCGCCCCCTCCTCGAGCGCCTGGCGCACGAGTGCCCGCATGCGCTCGATCTCTTCCTCGGTGGCGACGCGACGGGTGTCGCGACCCATGGCCTGACGTCGCACTTCGCCGTGTCCGACCATCATCGCGACGTTGGCCCCCGTGCCCTGGCGTTCGAGAATGCCACGCTGTTCGGCGATCGGCCACGGCGACCGGCCGTCGTGGTTGACGACCACCGTCGTCACACCTTGCGCGACGATGTTGGGCATCGCCTTTCGGTGCAGGGAGTCGGTGCGGATCGTCGCCCCACCGATGCGCGCGCTGCCGTCGTCGGCGTGCGAATGGGCGTCGATGAAGCCCGGCGCCACGATCTTGCCCGTCGCATCGACCTCGCGGCGCGAAGGGGCGCCCTCCAGGCGGCCGACCGCGACGATACGACCGTCGCGGACGGCGACGTCGGCCCGAAACCAGGGATTGCCGGTTCCGTCGATCACGCGTCCGCCGGTGATCAGGAGGTCGTACTCGGTCGGAGTCTGCGCGCTCGATGGGACGGCCACGGCGCAGGTCATGACGACTGCGACGACCGTCACTCGGGTACTGGAGTGCCACATGGGCGCCTCGGAGGGTCGGGGGTCGCGGGGTGCTGCGTTTCGGTTGAAGCGAGGGTACTCCGGGGGGCGGGAGGGGAGCAACCAGTTCGGAGGGGGCTGCATCGGTTTGAGCCGGCGACGCGGCCGATTAGATTCCGGCCCCTCGAAGGAGTCCCTCGGTCCGGAGCACCGGAGATGTCGAAGGTTTTGCTGGTCATTCTCGACGGGTGGGGGCACTCCGATTTCGGGGATCCTCCCGATCCGGGCAACGCGGTCGAGCAGGCGAGTGTGCCGCGGTTCCGAGCGCTCCTCGACGCGCACCCGAGCACGCGCCTCGCCTGTTCCGGTTCCGACGTCGGACTCCCCGAGGGCCTGATGGGCAACTCCGAGGTCGGGCACCTGAACCTCGGCGCCGGGCGCATCGTCTTCCAGGACATCGCGCGCATCGATCGCGCGATCGACGACGGCACGTTTTCCGAGGCGCTCGACCTGCCCGGGCTGATGGTGCGGCTGCGGGAGCGCGAAGGAACGCTGCACCTGATCGGTCTCGTATCGGACGGTGGCGTGCACAGTCACATTCGCCACTTCGAGGCGGTGTTCAACCGGCTTCCGCGAGACCTCCCGGTGCACGTGCACTGCATCACGGACGGGCGTGATACGTCGCCCACCGGAGGCGCCGACTTCGTCGAGCGGATCGCGACGCGATGTGCCCCGGCGCCGGGGTGGCGGATCGCGACGGTGATGGGGCGCTATTGGGCCATGGATCGCGACAAGCGATGGGATCGCACCGCCAAGGCGTGGCGCGCCATCGCCCTGGGGGAGGCCGACGCGGTGGCCGACGACGCGTCATTTCTGCGCGACCGCTATCGGATGCAAGAGACCGACGAGTTCATCGAACCCACACTCTTGCTGGGGGCCGGGGAGGCGGGTATCGGACCCGACGACGCCGTGGTGTTGATGAACTTCCGGGCCGACCGGATGCGCCAGCTCGGTGCGGCGCTCCTCGCCCCCGACTTCGATGCGTTCCCGCGCCGGGTGGGGCCGGTGCGCGACGCCGTCACGATGACGCGGTACGTCGACGGACTGCCCGCGCGCGTGGCCTTCGTCCGAGAAGACATCCGCCGCGGCCTGGGCGAGACCGTCGCGGCTGCGGGTCGCTCGCAGCTGCGGGTGGCCGAGACCGAGAAGTACGCACACGTCACCTACTTCTTCAACGGGGGCGACGAGACCCCGAACGAGGGCGAGGCCCGGTCTCTCGTGCCCTCGCCCAAGGTGGCCACCTACGACCTGAAGCCCGAGATGAGTGCGCCCGAGGTCGCGGCGGCCGTGTTGGAGGGGCTCGAAGGGGGGGAGGCCTCCTTCATCCTCGTCAACTTCGCAAACCCCGACATGGTGGGGCATACCGGAGTCATCCCGGCGGCTGTGCGCGCGGTCGAAACGGTCGATGGACTGCTGGGCCGTCTGCTCGACCGGATCGCGGAGTCCGACGACTGGGTCGCCCTGGTGACCGCCGACCACGGCAACTGCGAAAAGATGCTCACCGAAGACGGGCGACCCCACACCGCGCACACCACCGAGCCGGTCGACTTCGTCGTCTTCGACCCCTCGGGCGGGACGCGCGTGCTCCGGGAGGGGGGACGACTGGCCGACGTGGCACCCACGGTACTGGACTTCATGGGCATCGAGGTGCCCCGGGAGATGACCGGGACGACGCTCGTGCACCGCAGTGAGTGACGATCCCGGAGTCCTCGACGAGGCCCTCGGCCTCGCCGACGAGGGAGATTGGCAGGGAGCGGCCGACCTTCTGCGCGAGGAGTTGTCGGGAGAGGCCTCGCCGAGTGCCGCCGTCCTCTGCTGGCTGGGTGTGGCAGAACGTGAACTGGGGCTCTCGGGAATCGCCTACGAGCGGTTCAAACAGGCGCTCGCGCTCGACCCGCAGGACCCCTTCATCCTTGCGACCGCCGGCAACGCCATCGCGCAGTTCGACGACCCCGATGCCGAGTCGGCGCTGCGCGCAGCCGCGATGCTGGGACGGGACCTGCCGCTGGCTCGATGGATGTACGGCGCCTACCTGACACGAGAGGGTATGCTGACGGAGGCGAGGGTGGAGTTGGATGCCGCGCTCGAGCTGGACCGGGAAGACGCCATGATCCGGTACGAATCGGGGGTGTGGCATCTCGTGTCGGGAGACCGTTCGCAGGGGATTACGGAGCTGTTCCGGGCCCTCGAGTTGGATCCGCACGACGGCTGGATTCGCGTGGTGCTCGGCCTCGCGCTGGTGGCGGCCGACCGGATCGACGAAGCCGTGACCGAACTCGACGCGGGTGCTCGCCTGCGCGACGACGACGTGGAGGCCCAGCTCCTCGCCGCGCTGTCGCTCGCCGCCGAAGGACACGAAGACCGCGCGTGGGAGATGCTCGAGCGCGGCCGGCTCCGCGCCGAAGGCACGGATACCCTCATGGTACACGAAGTGGAGGACCGCATGAACGATACCCCCGCGGCCGCGCTACGGCTGCTCGATACGACGCTCGCCCCCTCCGCGCTGCGCGAGCGCCTCGCGACGCGGCCATGAGGGGCCGGCACCGACATCTCGGCTTTCCGATCGAGCGTACGACCCTCCAGAACGGCCTGCGGGTCGTCGCCGCCCCGGATCCCTCGTTCCCCGTGGTGGCGATCAACCTCTGGTACGACGTCGGCTCCAAGGACGAACGCCCAGGTCGGTCGGGATTCGCGCACCTGTTCGAACACATGATGTTCCAGGGGTCGGCCAACGTCGACAAGAACGGCCACTTCGAGCACGTCGAGCGGGCGGGGGGATCCGTGAACGGCTCGACCTGGTTCGACCGGACCAACTACTACGAGACGCTCCCTTCGCACCACCTCGACCTCGGTCTCTGGCTCGAGTCGGACCGCATGGGGTTCATGCTCGAGGCCATGACCCAGGACAAGCTCGACAACCAGCGCGACGTCGTGAAGAACGAGAAGCGACAGCGCTACGACAACCAGCCGTACGGCGATTGGGACGAGCACTTGCAGGCGCTGGTGTGGCCCGAGGATCATCCGTACCACCACACCGTCATCGGCTCGATGGAAGACCTCGATGCGGCATCGCTCGACGATGTGGCCGAGTTCTTCCGCACCTACTACCTGCCCAACAACGCCGTACTCACGGTGGCGGGAGACGCCGAGCCCGAGCGGGTGTTCGAGTCTGCCGAGCGTTGGTTCGGCGGCCTGCCCCCCGGAGCCGAGCCGCCGCCGATACCGGGGGTGACCCACGTCGCACCCGTGCTCGGTGAGACCCGTCGGGTGGAGCTCGTTCGCGACGTGCCCCTGCCTCGCCTCATGATGGCGCTTCGCATCCCACCCTTCACCGATCCTCGCTTCGACGCGATCGATCTCGCGACACAGATCCTGGGTCAGGGCAAGGGCTCCCGGCTCTACCGCTCGCTGGTGCGCGAGCAGCGGATCGCTCGAAGTGTGGCGACCTTCGCCTTCCCGCTGGTGGCGGGCGGGTCGATGATGGTCGCCTTCGCGACCGGCTTCCCCGGGGGCGACCTGGCGCGACTCGAAGCGGCCCTCGGAGCCGAGTTGGAGGGGATGGTCGATGTGTCCGATGCGGAGGTCGAGCGCGGCCGCACGCTCGCCGAGGCTCGCGAGGTGCGAGGGCTCGAGTCGATGGCGCATCGGGCCGATCAGCTCTCGATGTACACGACGATCTTCGACGCCCCGGAGCGGCTCAACGACACCGTAGCCCGGATTCGGGCCGTCCGGACCGACGACGTGCGTGATGCGGCGAGAACGTTCTTCGGTGCAGACAACCGGGCCGTCGTCGCCTATCGCCCCGAGGGAGATCGTCGATGACGGCGCCTGACCGCACACGTCCCCCGGCACCGGGTCCGATCCGTCCCTTCGACGTGCCCCCGATCGTGCGGCGACGCCTCGCCGGGGCCCTGCCCGTTCAGATCGTGCCGATGCCCCGGCTGCCCGTGGTGTCGGCGGCCTTCGTCTTGCGCGGCGCCGGCGAAACGGCGGTGTCGCCCGAGCAGGCGGGCCTGGCCTCACTCACCTCCGCCGCTATCGAGGGAGGGACGCGGCGGCGGAGCGGGACGGCGCTGGCCGAAGCGCTCGAGGCCGTCGGGGCCGACGTCTCGGTCCGGACCGGCTGGGACAGCACCATGGCGTCGATTTCGTGTCTCACCGATCGCTGGGCGGAAGGCCTCGACCTCCTTGCCGAGATGGTGCTGGCCCCCTCGTTTCCCGACGCCGAGGTCGATCGCGTACGGGAGCAGGCGCTGGCTGGAATCCAGCAGCGCGCGAAGGACCCCGCTGCGCTCGCAGCGGATCGCTCCGTCGGCCTGTTCTACGCCGAGGGGGAGCCGTACGGACGCGGCGTTCAGGGGACCGAGGCCACGGTGCAGTCCTTCGAGCGGGCCGACCTCGCGCGATTCGCCGAGCGGGCCTACCGCCCGGAAGGAAGCGGTCTGGTGGTGGTCGGCGACGTGTCGCCCGACGAGGTGCTGCGCGTGCTCGAGGGTCTGCTCGCCGGCTGGGCGGGTGCGGCGCCGGTGCCGGACGCCCCCGAGGGCCACGCCCGATTCGGCCATCGCTCGGTACATGTGATTCATCGACCGGGTGCGGTCCAGAGCGAACTGCGACTGGGGCATCCGGGTGTCCCTCGCACCGTCGCCGACTACCCCGCGCTCGTCGTGGCCAATGCGGTACTCGGGGGGACGTTCGGGTCGCGCCTGAACATGAATCTCCGCGAGGCGAAGGGGTACACGTACGGGGTTCGTTCGAGCTTCGCCTTCCGCCGTGGCCCGGGGCCGTTCACCGTGTCGACGGCTGTCGACACCGATGTCACCGCCGACGCCATCGGCGAGGCGCTCGGCGAGATCGACCGCTACCTGGCCAACGGTCCGACCCCGGACGAAGTGCGTACCACTCGCGACTACATCGCCGGCGTGTTTCCTCTTCGTCTCGAGACGACCGGTCGAGTGGCGGGTCGTGTGGCCGAGCTGATGATCTACGGACTGTCGGACGACGCGTGGGTGCGCTACCGCGACGACATTCGGTCGGTCGAAGTCGAGGCCGCCCACCGAGCCATTCGCGCGCACGTGTCGCCCGACCGGATCACCGCGGTCGTGGTCGGCGACGCGGAGGCCGTGACCCCCGGCCTCGAGGCGCTCGATCTGGGGCCGGTGACCGTCCACGAATAGAGCGGCGCTTCCACGGGGTCGCCGTGGTCGTGCAACGCTCGGGCGGGGCGGCCGTATCCAAGCGGGAGTCGGGTGTCGCCCGACGAGCGGGATTCCGAGCAGAGAGGTCGTCGATGAGCAGCGTCGCGGATGCGGGTCGGGTCAAGCGGGTGCCGGTCTACAGGGGCCGGATCGTCGACCTCTCGGTGGACACCGTGCGGTTTCCCGATGGGTCGGTCGGCGACCTGGAGTTCATCGCCCATGCCGGGGCGTCGTGCGTGCTCCCGGTGCTGGGCAGCATCGACGAACCGGACCCCGACGTCGTGCTGCTGAAGCAGTATCGCTACGCCGCGGGAGGGGTCATGTGGGAGGTCCCAGCCGGTATGCCGGACCGACCCGGCGAGCCCTGGGACGAGTGCGCGCGTAGAGAACTCGAAGAGGAGACCGGCTGGAAGGCGGGAACTCTGCGGCCGTTGACCCGGATTCATACGACACCGGGATTCACCGACGAAGTCATCCGTCTCTGGGTCGCCTCCGAACTCGTCGAAGGGACGGGGCAGCTCGACGACGACGAGTTCGTCGAAGTGGTGCAGATGCCCATGTCGCGAGCCGTCGAGATGGTGCGAGACGGGACGATCACCGACTGCAAGAGCATCGCGACGCTGCTGTACGCGGCGCATTTCGTGATCGGTCCCGACGCGGCGGCGCGCCGGGATGGCAGCGGCCCGCCATAAGGGCGGAGGGAAGAGCAGCAGCGCAGATCGGGGCGTGTCGCAGCAGTGTCCTCCGTAGAGGACGAACAGCGATCGGGCGCATGGTTGAGCGGCCACATCGCACATGGCACGGAAGCTGCACTCCCGGTCGTCGTGTCGGCATGCAGGACACGCCTCCGGACCGACCGGAGACGAACATCGGGATCAGCCGGCGGATCCCTCCTCAAGGAGAGGTGGAACATGGGTGCTAAGGCGACGAACAGACCTCTGACGGACCATGCGGCCCGCGAGGGTGGCGCCGTACAGCATCGCAAGCATCTGAGGGAGATGGGCGACAGCCAGGTCGTCCAGTCGTTCCTCGACGGCGACCAGCGGGCCTTCGGTGAGTTGGTGCGGCGCTACGACAGCCGGCTCCTCAACTTCGTCTACCGTACGGTGGGCGACCGCGAACGCGCGCAGGACCTCGTCCAGGAGACCTTCGTCCGGGTCTACCGGCACATGGAGCGCTTCGACCAGACGAAGAAATTCTCCACCTGGATCTACACCATCGCCAGCAACCTCGCGAAGAACGAGCTCCGCAATCGGTCGCGAAACCCGTTGGTGCTGTTCCAGGCGATCAAGCAGAACTGGGACGCCGACCACCGCCCTCTCGAGTGGGAAGACACGCAGTACAAGCCGGACGATCTCTTCCGGAAGCGCCACCTCAAGGAGAAGGTCGACGAGGCGGTGGCCCAGCTACCGGAGCACCATCGCATCGTCTTCGTGCTCCGCGAACTGCAGGGGAAGACCTACGAGGAGATCTCGGAGATCACCGGGGTCAACCTCGGCACGGTGAAGAGTCGGCTCAATCGGGCGCGGAACAACTTCGCCCAGATCATCGCCCCGATGATCGGCTGATCCGGGGTCGAAGGTGCACGAGGCAGGACACGGGGTCCCGGGCCGGATGGTCCGGGACCCCGCTGCGTTCGGAGACCAGGTGGGCCTCTGCTCCGGGTGGAGTCTCCCGGCCTTCCGAGGGCGGGAACCCGACTCGGAGGGGGCTGTACAAAGAACCATGGACTGCGATTGCAAGGACTTCATCCGGCATTTCTCCGACCACATCGACGGCACCGGGTCTCCCGAGATTCGCCGGGCCGCGGCCGCGCATCGAGATGCGTGTCCGAAGTGTCGTCGGTATGAGGAGGTCTACCTCCAGGGCCGGAATTTCCTGACGTCCGCGATCGACGAGGTCTCGGTCGACGAGAACTTCCACTCCCGGCTGCAGCACCGATTGTTTCATGTCGACGACGAGCGCGCCCTCGCGCGGTCCACCGCCGGATTCAACCCGTCGGCGATGGTGCTCGGCGCGGTCGCGATGGTAGGGGTGCTCATGGGGATTCCGCTGCTGTTCGAGCCCGATCCGGAGGTCGAGCTGTCGCCGATCGTCGTGAGTGTGCCCGCGAGTCGTCCGCTCGGTTTGCGCATGCCGCTTCCCTCCCTCATGCCGGCGTCCCTGTCACCTGCGGCGCTGGAGCTCGACGGGGATGATCTCTGGCGCCAGTCGGCTGCCCTCTTCTACGACTACGCGCCTGCCCGGGCGAGGTACCGCGATGCGGCGGGGACTCGTCTCGGGCTTCAGTAGGTAGGGGGGTGGCGGACCCGCTGCGGGCCGCGCTCGATCGTCACGGGCTGGGTGGCGTGTTCTTCCTGCACGGCCCCGACGCGTTTCGCCGAGAAGAGAGCGTGCGGACGATCGTCGATGCCCACCTCGACGAAGGTGTTCGGGATTTCAACCTCGACCAGTTGCGCGGCGCCGATGTCGACGTCGACACTCTGGCTTCGATTCTCGCGACCCCGCCGATGATGGCCGAATGGCGGGTGGTGGTGATTCGAGACGCGGACCCCCTGGCCGGAAGTCCGCGCGCCCGGAAGCTCCTCGTCGAATCCGCCCAGGGCGTTCCGCCGGGCCTCGCCTTCGTGATTTCCGGCGACACGTCGTCGTCATCGGCCAAGCTCTGGAAGGAGTTGCGCAAGACGGCCCGGGCGGTGGGCTTCCCGACCGTGTCACTCGACGACGTGCCGGGCTGGATCGTGGAGCGTGGGCGAGATGGGTTCGGGCTCGACATCGAGGAGTCCGCGGCGCGCGCGCTGGCGCACGCCGTGGGCACCGACCTCGGTGTGCTCGCCCAGGAGCTGGCCAAACTCAAGGAGTACACCGAGGGCCAGGCCTCGGTGACCCGCGACGACATCGCCGCGGTGGGCACCTACCTCCCGGCCCAGGACCGCTGGGAGTGGTTCGACATGGTGGCGCAGCGGCGCTTCGATTCGGCGGCGGCCGCGCTCCCCGTTCTTCTGAGCCAGGGCGAATCGGGAGTCGGGCTGACGCTGGCGCTCGGGACCCTCTTTCTGCGGTTGGGTATTGCCGTGGAGCGGGGGGTTCGAGCGCTCGAGTCGAGCTTGCCACCCCACCAGCGGTGGCTGGCTCGGAAGTTTGCGGGCCTGGCCGATCGATGGTCGGTCGACGAGGTTCAGATGGCGGTGCTCGGCCTGCTGCGCGTCGATCGATTGCTGAAGTCGAGTCCCTTACCCGAGGACGTCGTGCTCGAAGAATGGTTGTTGGGCCTGCAGGCTCGGGGCGCGGCGGCGGCATGACCCGCCTCGCTCGCCTCGTATTGGGCATCGCAGCCGGTGCGACCGCTGCGACGGGCGTCGCGTCCGAGGGCGCTGGGCAGAGCCTCCACCTCGCCGAGTTGTTCGCGGAGCAGGGGCGCGTCGACGACGCGCGAGCCGAGGTGCTCGCCTGGTTCGAGATCCGGGAGGACGAGGCTTCGCCAGACGAGCTGCAGCACGGTCTCTGGCTTCGCGCGCGCCTCGCCGAAGACCCGGTCGTGGGCCGTGCCGACCTGGAAGCCTTCGTCGGCGAGTACCCGCAGGGCGCCTACACGCCCCATGCGCTCGCGTGGCTGGCCGCCGCGGCCGACACCGAGGGTAACGAACGGCGGGCGGTGACGCTCTACCGACGCGTGCTCGACGACCATCCGGAGTCCTTGGTGGCGCCTGATGCGCGCGCGTGGCTCCGATCGCGCGGTGTGGCGGTCGAAGAGCCGACCCCGCCGGCTCGGCGTGTGGCTCCCGCGAGAAGACCCGATCCGGTGTCGACACGGGATTCGCTGGCATCCGCGGCGCGGGCCGACTCGCTCGCTCGTGCGGATTCGGTCGCGCAGGCCGATTCGGCTGCGCAGGCTTTCGAGCGCTTCGTGGCGAACGTCGACACCAGCGCCAAACTGTCGATGCCGGCTCGCGAGCCGGTGCGGGCCGACTCCGCGGCCGCCGACGTCTCCCCCGCAACCTCCTCCTCGGCCGACACCTCCGTCGCGACGCCGCGGCGGCCCGCGGTCGCAGATTCGGCGCTCGCGCCACCTGAAGCCGATCCGCCGACGTCCGCCCCCGAGGTCGTCGACTCGATCGCCAACGAGGTGACGGAGGTGGTAGACTCCGCCTCGGCCCTGCCCTCCGAGGCGACTCCGCCGCCCGCCGAGGTCGCGGCTGCGGATCCACCGGCCGCGGATCCACCGGCGCAGGAGACGACCCCGGCCGCCGACCCCGAGCCCGAACCGGAGTTCGAGAGCGTCCCACCCGGGCCTCCCGTGCCAGGAGCGGCGTCCGCGGGGTCGTTCGCCGTGCAGATCGGCGCCTTCCGCAACCCGGTCGGTGCCGGGGGGCTCGTCGACGAGCTGATCACTGCGGGCTTCGATGCGCGGCTCGTTCAGGTGCCGATCAACGACCTTCTGCGGGTGCGGATCGGCCGCTACGCCACCCTCGAGGAGGCCCAGGCCGAACTGGCGCGCGTCCAGGCCGGGGGCTACGACGGGGCGGTCGTCAGCGACGCACGACGCGAGACACAGGTTCGATGAGCGAAGGAGCCCCGCGACCCGACCTCGGGCGCGGGGCTCATCGTCAGGTGATCGGGCGCTGCTGTTGCCCGAACTGGAACTCCTTCGGTGGCTCCGCCCCCAGCAGGTGCTTCACGAAGTAGTCCCAACGCCGGCGCATCATGTAGGGCTCGTTGCCGAAGCCGTGGCGGCGGTTCGGCATCATGATCAGATCGAAGTCCTTGTTGGCGGCGATCAGCGCGTCGACCACGAGCATGGTGTTCGAGGGAGGCACGTTGTTGTCCATCGTGCCGTGCGCCAGGAGGAGCTTGCCCTGTAGGTTGCCCGCGACCAGTTGGTTGGCCTGGTTGTCGTAGTTCGTAGTGCCGTCGTCGGACTCCACGAGCAGCCCCTGCCACTTCTCGGCCCAATCGTCTTCGTAGTTGCGGTTGTCGTGATTCCCCGCCTGCGACACGGCTACCTTGTAGAATTCGGGGTGGCGAAGGATGCCCGATGTGGAGGCGAATCCGCCTCCCGAGTGGCCCCAGATGCCGACCCGGTCGAGATCGAAGTAGGGGTAGCGCTCCCCGAGCTGCTGAATCGTGGTGATCTGATCCGGCAGTCCGTTGTCGCCCATGTTGCCGTAGTACGTGTCGTGGAAGGCCTTCGACCGTCCCGGCGTCCCCATGGCGTCGACTTCGACCACGATGAACCCCAGCTCGGCAAGCGCCTGATGGTCGCGCCGGGCCGGATTGAAGCTGCGGCTTCCGACGCTCCCCGACTGGGGCCCCGGGTACAGATAGTTCACGACCGGGTACTTCCGAGATGGATCCAGGTTCGACGGAGTGTACATGAGGCCGTGAAGATCGGTGTCGCCGTCGCGGGCCTTGGTCACGAAGGGGATGGGCTCCTTCCACCCCGACGCCACCAGGCGGGTGATGTCGGCTCGTCCGAGGTCGGCCCGTTGGCGTCCCTCACGGTCGCGCAGAGCGACCTGGGGTGGGGTCAGGGGCGTCGACCAGGTGTCCACGAAGGTCTCGCCCGTCGGCGACAGCTGAATCGTGTGATGAGCGCTGTCGGGGGTCAGCAGGGTGATGTCGCCCGAGTCGAGGTCGAGCTTGTAGAAGTACTCGAAGTAGGGGTCGCCCGGCTCGCGCCCGCTCCCGGTGAAGAGCAGCTCCCGCTCCCGAGCGTCGAGGTGATTCACCTGAAGCACGTTCCAGTCGCCCGAGGTCACCTGGCGTTTCAGCTCGCCGGACTCGAGATCGTAGAGGTAGAGGTGGCCCCAGTTGTCGCGCTGCGACCACCACAGCACCTCGCCCGCGTCGTGCAACACGTGCCAGTTGACCATGTCGACACCCGACTCGAAGAAGGTGGCGACGCGCTCCTCCATCACGTCGCGCACCTCGCCCGTCTCCGGGTCGGCCACCCTCAGGAGGGCCTCCTTGTGGTCGCGTGAGCTCGACACGAAGGCCAGCGCGGATCCGTCGGGACTCCACTCGACGTCCGAGAACTGGCCGTTGCACACGATGTGGTCGCAGATCGTCGAGCGGTGCTGGTCGGCGGGCATCTGGAGCGGCACGATGCGCCCGTCGAGATGCACGACCATGCGCTCGATCCGGAAGATCACCGAGTCCTCGGGGAGGGGGTACCGCCACGACTCGAGCGGGGGCGCCCCCACTTCGGTACCGATGAGATGCATCATCGAGACCCCCCGGGCGTCGTGTCGGAAGGTGGCGAGCTTTTCGGAATCGGGAGACCAGAGCACGACCGCGCGATCGCTCCGGGTCCAGCCGGCGTTGTTGGTCGCGTAGCCGTAGTCCTCTTCGCCGTCGTTCGTAAGGCGCGTCTCCTCGCGCGTCTCCAGATCGACGACCCACAGATCGTGGTCGCGCGTGAACGCCGCCTTCAGGCCGTCGGGAGAGATCACCATCGTTCGCGCCGGGCGCGGGGGAACCGGCCCCTCCGACGTGCATCGCGCGGCTCGACCTTCGCAGCGGTAGCGCTCGTCGCCCACGTCGAGCAGGAGGCCCCCCTCGTCGTCCCAGGCGAGCCTCTGAATGGGCAGCTCCTCGGAGTCGAGGGTGCGGCCCAAGGTGGCGCCGAGCGCCCCCGCGATGACGTCGTGGTCGAAGGCGGGCTCGACGCGTTCGTCGTCGACCCGCACGAACTCCCACCCCGACTCCATCCCCCGCCGAAACCAGAAGGAGTCCCCATCGATCCAGTTGGCCGACACCTGACCACCCACGACGAGCGGCCGCTTGAAGGGGGCGAGTTGCCGCTCCGCACGTTCATAGTCCTGAGCCGTGAGGGCGTCGGGCGACCACGAGGTCTGGGCCGAGGCCTGGCCGGAGACACCCGGGGCCAGCGTGAGGGCGGCGATCAGGACGCTGGAGATGGCGCTGGCGGGGCGGAGAGGCCGAATGCGTGGGTTCATGACGCGATGGGGTCGGTGTGGATGGAGAGGATCGTGGAACGAGGGGTCACCGGTGGTACGGGGAACCCGGTCAGACGGGTCCGTCACGCCGCGCGATGAGTTCGACGCGGTCGAGCAAGCTCGAGAAGCGTTTACCCAGTACGCGAGAGGCGCGGCGAGCGAGGAGACTCCCCCCGCCGAGCGTCGCCGCGGCGAGTGCGCCCACGCCGACCGGCACGGCCACGGGGAGGCTGCCGATTCCGAAGGCGGTCACTCCTGCCGCGATCACCGCCATCGAGCCGAACATGCCACCGAGCACACCCACGAGCTCGATGGCCGAGCGATTGCCGCGGCGAAGGGTGACCGAGGCCCCGTCTTCGTTCGCCTCCAGACGAAAGACGATAGGCTGGAGCGAGTTGGAGGTAGACCACCACTCGCGGGTGTCGCCGAACGAGTTCGTGACCCCCTGCATATTGAACTCGGAGCGGAATTCGCCCACGACCCGCTCCCACTGCTCTTCACTCAGCGCGCCCGGCACCACGCGGAATTCGGCGATCTCACGCGGAATCCCGAACCACGTCTCCTCCGAGATCGGTGCATCGCGTCGCAGCTGCACCTCACGGGCGGCTGCGATCACGTGGCTCGCATCGATCCCCGCGGCCTGGGCCGCCTCCTGCAGGTCGGCGAGGGTGACGCTCGGCTCGTCGGAGTCGGGCGAAGTGCCGTTGGGCAGCAGGCGGTCGGCCTGGTGTTGGCGGTCGGCGGCCCGGGCGAGGATGCGGCGGATCTCCTCTTCGTCGAAGCGTGTGGTGGGGTCCATACGGCGAGAGGGTACGGATCGTGGGAGGGAAGCGGTGCGGTGACGGATGGGCAAAGGTGGGAGCGGCGCGGGGGTCGGAAAAGGGGCAGGGGCGGGAGGGGCTGGCCCTTTCCGCTGGCGCGCAGCGTACCGAGATTTCCGACTTCCCCTCTCGTGACACACCTCGATGACCGCTTCCGACGAAGGGCGACAGGGTTACGGGTTCGGTACCGCACCCGTGTTCCTCGCCAGCATCAGCACGATTCTGGGCGCGGTCATGTTTCTGCGCTTCGGCTATGCCGTAGGGCATGCGGGGATCGTGGGCGCGATCGTCATCGTGATCGTCGGCCACATGGTGACGATCCCGACGGCGCTGGCCATCGCCGAGATCGCTACGAACCGACGGGTCGAGGGGGGAGGGGAGTACTTCATCATCTCTCGGTCGTTCGGGACCACGATCGGGGGAGCGATCGGGATTTCGTTGTACCTCTCGCAGGCGATCTCGGTCGCGTTCTACATGATCGCCTTCGGCGAGGCCTTTTCGCCGCTCGTGCCGACGATCGAGGCGCAGTTCGGCACGGGGTTCGATCTGCGCTTCATCTCGATGCCCGGGCTGCTTGCGTTGACCGGGTTGGTGGTGCTGCGCGGAGCCGACCTCGGGGTCCGCGCCCTCTACGTGGTGGCCAGTATCCTGGCCGTCTCACTCGTCCTCTTCTTCGCCGGGGGGCCCACGGACGGGTTCGACCCGAGCGCCGTGGGGGTGTTCAGCGGGATTGCCGAGGCCGATCCCTTCATGCTCGTCTTCGCGATCTGTTTTCCCGCCTTCACTGGGATGACGGCCGGAGTTGGGCTCTCGGGCGACCTGGCGAATCCGCGCCGGTCGATTCCGCTGGGGATCATGTCGGCCACGGTGGCCGGCATGATCGTGTACATCGCACTCATCGTGAAGCTGGGGCTGTCGGCTCCGACCGAAGCGCTCGCGACCGATCAGCTCATCATGGGTCAGATCGCGGTGTGGGGGCCGATCATCCCGATCGGGCTCGCCATGGCCACACTGTCGTCGGCGATCGGATCGATCGTGGTGGCGCCACGCACCCTCCAGGCTCTGGCTGGTGATCGCGTCGTCCCGGCCGAGGGCGTCAATCGTTTCCTCTCCGCGGGCGTCGGGCTGGCCAACGACCCCCGCAACGCCACCCTCGTCACGGCGGCGCTGGCCGTGGTGTTCGTGTTCCTCGGTTCGGTCGACCTCGTGGCCCGCGTGGTCTCGATGTTCTTCATGGTGACCTACGGTGCGCTCTGCGCCATCAGCTTCCTCGAGCACTTCGCCGCGCGACCGTCGTACCGACCCAGCTTCCGGTCGAAGTGGTGGATCAGTCTGTTCGGAGCCGTGGCGTGTCTGGTGCTCATGCTCCAGATGGACCTGCTCTTCGCGGTGGCGGCGATGGTGTTCATGGTGGCGCTCTACCTGGTGATCCGCCGCAGTCGCGGAGGGGCGACCGACGACTTGGCCGAGATCTTCCACGGCGTGATGACCCAGGCGACCCGTTGGATGCAGATCCGACTGCAGAAGACCAAGCCGAGCGACTGGCGGCCGAGTGTGATCCTGATCACCTCGCGCACCTTCGATCGGCACGCCCCGATGGAGTTCCTGGAGTGGCTGTGCCACCGCTTCGGGTTCGGCACCTACCTGCACTACATCCGGGGGCTGCTCGACGCGAGCACGGTCGAGGAGTCCCGCAGCATCCAGGAGCAGTTGCTCACGTCGTCGAGCGAGCGAGCCGGAGCGATCTTCGTCGATACCATGATCAGCCCCTCCATGGAGTCGGCGTTGGCCCAGAGCCTCCAGATGCCGGGCATCAGCGGGATGGACAACAACACCGTGCTCTTCGAGTTCTCCGTGCACGACGAGCCCGCCGTGGTCGACGAGATCCTGGCCGGCACCAAACTCGCGAATGTGGCGGGGATGAATCGCCTGGTACTCCGGCATACCGACCACTTCTTCGGGAACCGCCGCTCGATCCACGTCTGGCTGACGTGGCACGACCATGGCAACGCGAACTTGATGATCCTGCTCGCCTATATCCTTCTCGGACACCCGGACTGGCGGGACGCCGAGATCACCCTGTATGCGGCGTATCCCAAGGGTGAGGTGAAAGAGCGCACGGCACAGCTGCGTGAAATGATCCGCGATGGGCGGCTGTTGATCACCGACAAGAACCTGCAGGTGTTCGGGACCGACGATCGGATCGACTTCTCTCGTCTGGTCGAGGTGAAGAGTGCGTCGGCCGACCTGGTCATTCGCGGATTCACGGGAGCGCGGGTGCAGCAGAAGGGCCCCGACTTCTTCCGTAAGCACGCGGGGCTGAGAGACATGCTGTTCGTATCGGCCGAAGAGAAGATATTCATCGAATAATTCGAGGCTCCCGAGCTGTAACCTTTGCTGCCCCAAGACGTAATCCCGTACGTGGTCCAACGCGGTGCCGGTCTGGCCGCGGCCCGATCGAGTCGTCGGGGTGTCGGGGGTGGTACGGGAACGACTCGGTCGGGCTAGGACCGCCTCCCTGTGGGGGCCAGTCAGTGAGGTCGTGATGTACAGATGGTGCGCGATCGTTCTGGTTCCCCTCCTCCTTTCCTGCGAGTCGAGCCGCGAGCCGGCGCGCGAGCTGGCGCGGGACGTCCCCGAGGCGCCGACCGACTCGAGCATCGAGTCCTCGTCCCTCGCTCTCCGCGGCGACTCCCTCGCGGTGCGCCCGGAGCTCCAGGCGGTTTTCGAGGCCGCAGTCGGGGGGCGGGTCGACGAGCTGCTGACCTACTTCGACGCCGCCGACCCCAGCGTGCGTGCCCGCGCGGCCTTCGACGCGGCCAAGGTGGACGATCCGCGCGTCGTCGCGCCGCTGGTCGAACTGCTGGCGGACTCCGAGTCGGCGGTGCGGGCCGATGCGGCGTTTGCTCTCGCGCGCGTGCGCGCAGACGCAGAGACCCTTTCTGAGGCAGCCGGCAATGCAGGAGGCTCTCCCGCGGGAGTGGCGCCGGCCGATGGGTCGCTCCGATCGGTGCTCGCGGCCCTCCTCGGCCGACTCGCTGTCGAACCGGTCGACGCGGTGCGCCACGAGATCTACTCGACCCTCGGACTCGTCGGCGACTCCAGCGCCTCCCGAGCACTGCTCGGGGCGGGCGACTCAGCTGGCCGCGACGAGCGGTCGGCGCGCACGCGAGCGCTCGCGCGGATGTGGGGCCGGGGAGTGGTCGTTCAGGAGGTGCGCGACGCACTGGTCGCCCGCCTCACCGATCCCAACGCCGCCGTGCGCGAGGCGGCGGCACGCGGCTTCGCCTCGGCGCGCGGGCCCGACGTGTGGATTCGGTACCGACGCCCCGTCGCCGAGGCGATCGACGGTTACGACCTCGACGACGAGGCCGCGCGTCCGATCCTTCTGAGCTTCGGACGCTTGCTCCCGCGTGCGAGCCTCGAGCGCTGGTGGCGTTCCGCGGTGGACCCGAGAACGCGGCGGGCTGCCGTGCTCGCGGTCACGTCGCACTCCGACGGGATGCTCGGATCGGCCGACCTCATGACCGCCTTCGCCGACCCCCACCCCTGGGTGCGGCACGCCGCCGCCATCGGGTTGGCTCAGGTCGCGGGCAGTAACGCGGCAGTGGCCGCCCTCGAGGCCGACATCGGCCCCCGCCCAGACCCGGTGACCGAAGAGGCCTGGCTGCGCGCGCTGGCGGCTTCCGGTCGGCTCGACGAACTCTACGATCGGGTCGAGGGGTACGCGCCCGACGACGAGGTGGGGTGGTCGGCCGCGGCCGCCCTCGTGGCCGATGCGGCCGACCCCATCTTGCTCGACATCTTTTCGGAGGCGGAGGCAAGCTCCTCTCGGTATGTCGCCTGGCTTGCGAGCCGCGCGAGGGGGAGCGGCGACGCATCGTCGCCCGAGGATCTCGACGATGGACTCCTCCCGGACTGGTCGGACGACGACTGGGCCGAGCTGGCGGCGTTGGGACCCCAGCCCACACTCCGTCTTCCGCTTGCCAACGACACGGTGATCGTGCAGCTCGATCCGGATCAGGCGCCGTCCGCTGTGCTGTATCTCGCCCGCCGACTTGCGGCCGGTACACTCGAGATGGCCTCGGTTCACCGACTGCTGCCGGGCGTGTTGGCGCAGTGGGGCCCCCCGGGGGCGACGGCGGACGGTCCGCTTCCCGAGCCCGGCCGGATCCGATTCGAGCAAGGCGTGGTGGGGTGGGCGCTCCGCGAGGGGCGTGGAGACGACGACCTCTTCGTGGCCCTCGATGATCTGCACGAACTCGACGGAGCCTACACGGCCATCGGGTGGGTCGTGGGCGGGCAAGAGGCGTGGGTAGCCGCCCATGCGGGGTTGGGGGTCGGCGGCATGCTCATCGCGACGCCCTGACTGGCTTCTTCCAGCGATGTAACTTATCCTCCTCATTGGCGTAAGTTTTTCGTCATCTCGGATTCCAATCGGGAATCCGGACGTTGGGGTGAGCGCGGGGTGGGGATTGGCGACGGGAGGGTGGTGGGGATGAGTTCGTGGGTGATTCAGCTGTACTGTGCACCTCCCGAGGCGACGTTCGCTCGCCTCGTGTCCTCTGCTCTATCTGCGTGCGCCCCTGCCATTCGGCGAGGAGGTGCCCCCTCAGCGATCTCGAGCGGCGCGTGACTGCGCGCCGTGAGCCGGCTCGGCCGTTCAGGTCGAGCCCATCGACTACTCGAACTCGAGAGCACACAATGAAGAGACTTCTGTTCGGACTGTCGCGGCTGGCTATGGCCGCGGCCTTGCTCCTGCCCGCCGCTGCGGCGGCGCAGGATACCGGGGGTCGGATCATCGGCACGGTGACCGACGCCTCGGGCGAGCCGCTTTCTGCGGTTCAGATCTATATCGAGAACACCAGCATCGGTGGCCTGTCGCAGGAAAACGGGCGCTTCCTCCTCCTCAATGTGCCGGCCGGCAACTATACGGTCGTGGCACAGCGCATCGGCTATGCGACCGCGCAGGAGACCAACGTGGTCGTCACGGCGGGTCAAGACGCGACGCTCGAGATCCGGATGTCGGTCACGGCGCTGTCGATGAACGAAATCGTCGTCACGGGTGTGGTCGATCCGGTGGAGGGCATCAAGCTGCCCTTCACTGTGGGCAAGGTCAGCGCCGAAGACCTGCAGGTGGCGCCGGTGGTCAACCCGGTCACGGCGCTCGCCGGCAAGGTGGCGGGCGTGAACATCGTACAGGGAAGCGGTCAGCCTGGCGACGGGGCCGACGTGCTGCTCCGGACGCCGACCTCGATCTGGGAAGACTCCCATCCGATGTACGTCATTGATGGCGTCATCCTGTCGACTGGCAGCGATGTAGGGTCGACTGTCGACTTGAATGGTTTGGACATCGAATCGATCGAGGTGGTGAAGGGTGCTGCTGCGGCGTCGCTGTATGGATCGCGGGCCGCGAATGGTGTGATTCAGATCCGGACCAAGAGAGGATCGGAACTCGCCCAGGGTCAGACCCGCTTCACGGTGCGATCCGAGTTTGGGCAGAGTTCTCTGCCGACCCGGGTGGACCAGGCGATGGCTCACCAGTTCCTTCAGGCGCCCGATGGCACTTGGATCGACGAGACTGGGGCCGCCGTCGACCGGGCGAACCGAGTGGTCGGTCCGACCAACATGGTCGACCAGCCCTACCAGACGCAGCTCTTCGACAACCTGGGTTCGTTCTTCAACCCCGGGGGGTTCGCCTCGTTAGCGGCTACGATGTCGGCGAACTCGGCAAGCACGAACTTCTTCGTGTCAGGTGAGCAACGGACGACCGAAGGCGCTCTGGAAAACAATGACGGGTTCCAGCAGACGAGCTTCCGCGTCAACGTTGACCATCGCCTTCGAGACAACCTGAGCGTATCCGCGAACGTCTTCCACTCCAGGAGTGTCCAGGACGAACTCTCAGGTGGGCCCTTCCGCCCGATTCTGTCGTACGAGCCAGACATCAATCTTGGGCTCCGCGACGCAAGCGGGAACTTCCTTCAGTTGCCCGATCCGACCCAGGTGACGGAGAATCCGATCTGGCGTCAGGGCTCGCGCGATAACGAGAACAAGCGGAATCGGACCTTGGCCTCGGCCGACGTGCGGTTCAATCCGTTCTCTTGGCTGCGTCTGTCGGGCAACTTCTCCTACGATCGATCCCAGGAAGACAACAAGGTCTACGTTCCGCGCGGCGTCATTACCTCGGTCATCAACGAGACGGAGTCGACGGGCCTCCTCGTTTACGAAAACGAAGACATCGAGGCTTTGAATGGCTCGCTCGACGCGCAGTTCATCTACAACTTCTCCGATCTTACCGCGCGGGCGACCCTGCGTGGGATCTTCGAGCGTGAGCGTGAACTCTACAACGAGGTAGAGGGGCGTGATTTCGCGGTCCTCGGCGTCGAAGATATCGACGCGGCGGGCTCGCTCTTTGGCACGTCTCAGTTGGAGGAAATTCGCTCCGACGGGTATTTGGCCGACCTGGCCCTCGACTACAAGGATCGCTACACCGGGTCATTCCTGGTCCGCCGCGACGGGTCATCGCTATTCGGTCCTGAGGCCCGGTGGAACACCTTCTTCCGGGCCGGCGGAGCTTGGCTCATGGGACGCGAGTCGTGGTTCCCCTTCGACTTCCTGACCGAGTTCAAGCTTCGCTACGCGTACGGCACAGCGGGGAATCGACCGAACTTCTTCCGTCGTTACGAGACCTGGGATGTAAATGGGCTGACGGGTGCCGTGGGCAAGGGCACGCTCGGAAACCGCAATCTACTGCCCGAGATTACGCACGAGCAGGACATGGGCTTCGACGCGATCATCAACGATCGCTTTCAGGTCAGGTTCTCGTACATCAACACGCGTACGGAGGACCTGATTATCGGTGTGCCGCTCTCGGCCGTGACGGGCTACAGCACTCAGTTCCAGAATACCGGTGCGCAGACCGGAAACACCTTCGAGCTCGAACTCGAAGCGGCGCTCATAGCGCGACCGGACATGAGTTGGTCGACCACGTTGGTAGCGGACAGGAGCCGATCGACCATCACCGAATGGAATCGCTCCTGCTTCTTCGATGGTATCGAGAACCAGCAGAACTACTGCCAGGACGCAGGACTCGCCGAGATGTGGGGTGAGCGGTTCATTGCGTCCACGACCGATCTCCCGGAGGAACTCCAGGCCAATGCTGACCAGTTCCAAGTGAACGACGACGGATACCTGGTGTGGGTCGGTTCGGGAGCGTCTTGGCAGGACGGCCTTACCTCCGACGGCCAGCCGAACCTCTGGGGCACGTCTTCGCCCGATCTGACCTACGGCGGTTCAGCCCTTCGCTGGGGGATTCCGCTGGTCGAACTCGACGAAAACGGCCAGCCTCTCGTTCAGCTCCTGGACCAGAGTTTCCCCGACGTTCAGTTGGGATGGGTCAACAATTTCCGATGGAAGGGGCTCTCGGTGTTTTCGCAGCTCCAGGCCAACGTGGGTGGGGCGATCCTCAACCAGACGCGTCAGCGCGGGTACCAGGACGTTCGCCACGGTGATCTCGACCAGACGGGCAAGGCCCTCCAGAACCGCAAGACGATCGAGTACTACCAGGCTCTGTACAATTTCAACAACGTAAGCAGCCATTTCATCGAAGATGGTGGCTTCATTCGACTCCGTGAGCTCGCGGTCAACTACACCTTGAGCCCCGATCAGATTTCTAGGTTCAAGCTCGACCAGCTGGGTGCGTCGGGGATCACTATCGGGCTGACCGGCCGCAACTTGTTCACGATCACCGACTACACGGGCTACGATCCCGAGGTCGGGAACGTGCTGGAGCGAGTGGACGACTTCGCCTATCCGAACATGCGGACCATCACGGGTCAGCTCTCCATCGTCTTCTGAGGATAGATCATATGAAGAAGCCTAGAATGGCCCTGTTTGGGGCTGTCATCCTTGCCGGGCTGGCGGGATGCCAGGACCTCGACGTGGTCAACACAAACGATCCAGACGCCGCCCGTGCGCTGTCGAACCCTAGTGATCTGGAATCGCTCGTCATCGGCGCCTGGAATCCGTACTGGAGTCGGACGCACACCTCCGGCTCGTCGGTCAACGCCATGCCGGTCGTGGCCGACGAGATGACGGCGACATACGCCAACAATGCTGCACTCGACTTGTCTTCGGAGCCCCGCATTGCGCTGAACAACAATCCTACCGCCACTGCCTCTGGGATTCCGCGGTTTCAATGGGATGACTGGTACGAGGCGCTGTCGAACGCCAACGATGGTCTCGTCGCTCTCAATGAGGGGCTGATCATTGATGACGATGGTGTGGCCGGGACTCGCACACATGCGACTCGCGTCTGGGCAAAGCACATGCAGGGAGTCGCGTTGGGCTACATCAGCCTCATCTTCGACCAGGGCTACATCGTTCTCGAGGACACCGATCTGGGTGCGCTTGAGCTAAGGCCCTACACAGAGATCCGCGAAACCGCGATTGCTTCTCTCGAAGAGGCCATCCAGCTGGCTAACTCGCAGGGTGATTTCACCTTGGGGGGCGACGTCCTCAATGGCGTGCCTGTCACTCGCGATCTGATCGTGCGGCTGTCGAACGCCTACATCGCTCGATTCATGGTGCTGGGTGCGCGCACACCCGCCGAACGCGACGCGGTGGATTGGAACCGGGTCATGCAGGCTGCCGACAACGGGATCGTCGAGGACCATGTGACGATCCAGGAGGATGAGGTGCGCCAGAGTAACCTCTACCTCAGGGCGACCAACGATGGTTCGTTTCAGCAACGGGCCGACTACAAACACATCGGGTGGTCCGACGTGTCGGGCAATTTCCAGAACTGGCTCAATACTGCCATCCCCGACCGGGAGAAGTTCCTCATCAGCACGCCGGACCGCCGCATTACGGGCGAGACCCCCGAGTCGGATGGGAAGTACTTCGAGTACCTTGAGGAGGAGCGCTTCCGCCCCGAGCGCGGCACGTATCACTTCTCGTACTATCAGTGGGACATCGGCCAGACGCCGGACGTTGAGGGGCCGGCGTGGGAGAACGGCCCAGCCGTGCTGTACCACCTCGAAGAGCAGCAGCTGTATCGCGCTGAGGCGATGCTCCGCACCGGGAACGCGGGGGGCGCGGCGGCGATCATCAATGAAACTCGCGTGGCCAACGGCGAGCTTCCGCCGGTCACCGCCGCGGGTGTGCCTGATGCGCCAGATTGTGTGCCCAGGCGCGCGGACGGTTCATGTGGCGATTTGGCGTGGGCGCTGTACTACGAGCGCATGATCGAACTCACCGGTACCGACGCATTGCGCGCGTGGATGGACAAGCGCGGATTCGGCCAATTGACGGCCGGTACCTTTTACCACATGCCGATCCCTGGGCGGGAGCTGGCCAACACCAACCTCCCGATCTACACCTTCGGGGGTGTGGCTGGCGAAGGAGCGGCGGCCGGCGGGGAAGCCGGCTAGGCTCCCGACCGTTCGCGTGAAGCTCGTTGTTTCGTGGCGTGCCCCGGGGGAACCGCCCCCGGGGCCGCATCTTCTTTCGGAGGTAGTGTGAACATGATTCGCGGTGTACGCGGACTGCTGATGATCGGCTTGGCGGTGAGTGCTGTGGGCTGCGCTGCCGGCGGTGCGGGCGGGGGAGGTGGTCCGTCGGGCTACTCGCAGAATTTGGGCTCGTTCGAACCGGACCAGATCATCTCGGAGAGTCTCGACTACATTCAGCGCCTGAGCTACGACGTCGAAGTCAACAATGGCGTGCCCGCGATCCTGATTCAGACCTTCTGGCGCAACCTTCGCCCCACCGACTTGGAGCGTGAGGCAGGGGTCACGGAGGTGCGGAATCGGATCCGAGTCCTCGGCCGTCAGAGAATGGGGACGGCGACCTCGACCAACGCGACCGAGTTCTACGTGGCTACGTTCCAAATCGAGCGTCAGGTACGCATGGGCAACGGCGAAGCTTGGCAGGAGCGTCCAGCGGCCCCCGACTTCCTGGAATGGGCACGTACCTCGGCCCGAGAACTCCAGCTCCAGCTGGAGTCGGGGCGGCGGGACTAGGAATGAACCGCCTACTCGCGGGGATGCTACTTGCCGTCGTGCCCTCGACCGGCTGTTTCGACGACGAAATTACACCGCCGGGCCCGGACGACGATGTTCGGATAACCTATGTGGGGGAGGCCGTCACCGACTCTGTCGAGGGGGCCGTCGACGCTGTCCGGTTCTTCGTGTCGGAGGCGGGTTCGGAGGATCGCCCGCTTCCCAACCTCACCGCCTTCTTCATTCCCGAGGGAGAGTCCTGTGGGAGCGTGTCGCCGGAGTCAGTTCGCACGAACGAAGAGGGCATTGCCGAAACGCAGTGGCGGCTTGGGGACCTGGCTGGGCCGTGTACGCTGCGTACGCGGGTCGTCAACTCGGCTGGCCTGTTGCTCGAGTTTCTCGATGTCACTGCCGAGGTGCTCCATGGGCAGGCCGTTCTGTTGGGCTGGATCAACGAAGGTGAGAGCGTGACAGCCAATGGAACCCTGAGTCCGACTGGGAGTGAGGCCGTAGCATTCGATCGCTTGTCGAATGAGGTGCCCTGGCGGTTCCGCGTCATTTCCGGGCCCGTGCAGACGGTTGGGACAGAGTTCGATTCGCAGGGTGCGCGCACCCTGGTTGCCTCTGGCGTGGTCGGCGCCGGCCGAATCGCGGTCGAGAGTCGCTGGGGCGATGCGGTGGTGCTTGACCTCTGCGTAACCGCGGGGACGCCGGCCGCGGATATTCGACTAGACCTGACGCCCCCGGGCGGAACACCGCCAGCATGCGACGCGTGACACAGAGATAGGAACGAAGCGGGGCCAGCAGCCTGGCCAGCACCCTCACCGGGCGAACTGCGCGATTCGGGGGAAGGAGGAACGTGAGGTGAGACGGGTCGACGGGGCCGTGGGGTTCCCTGCCACGTGGGCCATGCTTGCGCTGGTGTGTCTCGCCGCGCCCGCCTGGGGCCAGGCCGTTATGGGTACCGTGGTTGACGTCGACGGCCAGCCGATTTCCGATGTGCTCGTCACGCTCGCCCACGTCGTCGACCAGGAGTTCCCGGAAGAGAGGCTTCAGCGGACGATCACCTCCGCCTCGGGCCGTTTCGGCTTCAACGTCGAGGCGGACGGCAACTACGTCCTCAAGGCCGAGCGATTGGGTCTGGCGACCTATACGTCCGACCTGATTCGCCTGCGCCGCGGGGAGCCGGTCGATCTCGAACTCCTACTCGAGGTCGAACCTCTCGACCTTGAGCCGCTCGTGGTTACGAGCGCCGTGCGCCCCTGGTGGCAGTTGCTCCAGCCCCCTGGCCTATGGCCGTTCTTCGAGCGGATGGAGGTGTACGGTAGGGAGGGCCGGGGTCGCTTCTTCACGCCGCGCCAAGTCGAGATGTGGAGGGGGCTTCCCGCCCGGAGTGCGCTGATGGCCGCGATTCCAGGCCTGAGCCCGATGCGTCGCTCGACGATCGGATCGGCGAGGTGCGAACCCCTCGTGTTCATCGACGGTGCCTACTTCGGACCGGGCGCGTTCGAAAACCTCGATCGCCTGATCGACGCGCACAGCCTTACCGCGGTCGAGGTGTATCGAGGCGTGAGCCAGACCCCTGTAGAGTTGCAGGTGATCCGCCCCCGCGATGACATCCGCTGCCTGACCCTCAGCCTCTGGACCCGCCGGCGCTGATGTGGGTCCGGGTCAAGTCTGTTGCCTTGGTCGTGGGGGTCTTCCTGGTGGGGTATGCGGTGCCCGCCACGCCTGCGCAGGGACAGCTTCTCATCGGTACTGTGATCGACGTCTAGGGTGAGCCGATCTCCGGTGTGCTCGTCACCCTCGCGCAGCTCGTCGACGGCGAATTCCCCGAAGACAGCTTGAAGCGCACCGTCACCCCGGCCTCGGGGTGGTTCGGCTTCGACGTTGGGCACACGGGTGACTACGTGGTCCAGGCGCAGCGGTTGGGACTGGCAACCTTCACCTCCGACCCGATACGGTTGACCCGGGGAGAGCCGGTGGACCTGGCGCTGACCCTCGAAGTCGAGCCCCTTGAGCTGGAGCCTCTGGTGGTGACGAGTTCCGCCCACCCCTGGTGGGAGCTGTTGCAGCCTCCTGGTCTATGGTCTTCGAACGCAGGGAGTGGTACCGCAAGGAAGGGCGTGGTCGCTTCTTCACTCCTCGCGAGGTCGAGATGTGGAGGGGGCTCCCTGTAGCCTCCGCTCTCGCCGCGAGCGTCCCTTACCTTAGAGCGGTCCCGGATACTCTCACGGGAGAGCTGCACCTGAAGGGTCCGCGGGGCTGCCGCCCCAGCGTGTACATCAACGGCGCCCTCGCCAGAACCAGTTTGGTTCGGCGGAGGGGGCGCGACACCCTCGACATACCGCTGGGCCGCCTCATCGATTCTCACAGCTTGGGGGCCGTCGAGTCGTACCGGGGGCCGAGCCAGCTTCCGGGCGAGCTCATGTCGCTGTCGCGTGGCGTAGACCGGACATGCTCGGCGGTGGGCCTCTGGACCCGTCGGCGCTCACGCCCCACCGTGGGGCATGACGATCCCCGCCTTCTCCAGATCCCGTCTGCGCCGCCTCGGCGCCCTGGTCCCGGTAGCCCTGGCGGCCGCCGCCGTCTCGACCGCCTGCTCGGCCCCGCCCGTGCCCTTCGACGTGCGTGAGACGTCGATCGCGCGGCTGCACGCCGCGCTTCGGGCGGGGGAGGTGACTTGTCGCCAAGCCGTCCAGGACCACCTCGACCGCATCGGCGCCTACGACGAGGCCACGGTGAACGCCATCACCGTGCTGAACCCGCGCGCTCTCGAGCGCGCCGACTCGCTCGACGCGGCGATGGGGCTGGGCGAGGCGATGGGCGCCCTGCACTGCGTGCCCATGCTGGTGAAGGACAACTTCGACACGCACGACATGGTGACCACCGGCGGTTCGATCGCCCTATCCGCCAGCGTGCCGCCCGACGACGCCTTCATGGTGCGGCGCATCCGCGAGGCCGGGGCCGTCGTGGTGGCCAAGACCAACATGGCCGAGTGGGCCTTCAGCCCCCGCGAGAGTGTGAGCTCGTCGTTCGATACCACCCGCAACGCCTACGCCCTCGACCGCGTGCCGGCCGGGTCGAGTGGCGGCACCGCGTCGGGGGTGGCGGCGAGTTTCGGGGTGATCGGGCTGGGGAGCGATACCGGCAACTCGATCCGGGGCCCGTCTTCACACCTTGCGCTGGTCGGCATTCGCTCGACGCTGGGCCTCACAAGTCGCGATGGTGTGATCCCACTGGCCTTCGACCGCGACATCGCGGGCCCGATGGGGCGTTCGGTCGACGATGTGGCTCGGGTGTTCGAGGTGGTGGCGGGCTATGATCCGGCCGATCCCTACACCGAGCTCGGGCGAGGGCGGGGGGATGCGGACTACCTGGGTGCCCTGGACGTCGATGGACTGCGGGGGGCCCGGCTCGGCGTGTTGCGTTCGCTCGTCGACGATCCGGAGGCCGACACGGCGGTGATCCGACTCTTCGACGACGCCATCGAGGACCTCGAGCGGGCCGGGGCCGAGGTCGTCGATATCGACTTCGACGTATTCGAGCAGCTCGAGCGGCCGGGCCTCTTCTGCCGTCGCTTTCGCTACGACATGGCGCGCTACCTCGAGACTCTGGGCGATGCCGCGCCGATTCGCGACGTCATGGAGGTGCTCGAGACGGGGGAGTACCATCCTTCGGTCGAAGGCGGACTGCGCTCGTTCGGTCGGGGGTCGGCCGACGTACACCCCGCCGATTCGGATCCCCCCTGCCCGGACTTCGCCGACAACCCCTCACGTCAGGCCTACCTGGCCGATCTCGTCGCCGCGATGGACGACGCCGAGGTCGACGCCCTGATCTACCCCTCCTGGCTGTCGATCCCCGCCCACATCGATCGGGCGAGCGAGGAGTATCGCGGCGACAACAGTCAGCGGGTCGCCCCGGCCACGGGCACGCCGGCCATCTCCGTACCCATGGGCTTCAGCTACGGCGCGTATCCGGCGGGGCTGCAGATCCTCGGGCGCCCCTACGACGAGGCGGTCCTGTTTCGACTGGCGTACGCCTACGAGCAGGCCACCGACCACCGGCGCCCGCCGGCGGGGTTCGATACGCTGCGCTGACCTTGGGTGTCGGCAGATTGCCCCGCGACGTAGCCGGGGCGCTGGTAAGCCGCGCGCCATCGGCGTGAGCGAGGCTCGAGGGGCCGCTTTCGAGTAGATCGATACGCTGGCGTCCTTCGCTGGGTCGGGCAAACAGTTTAGTAGCCAGGCGCGAGACCACGGTTCGTCGCGTGGCGCCGCAACGTCCGATCCCCTCGCAGCGATCTCGCGCCGGGCAACAGTGGTTCAGCTTGGACGACCTTCAGGCTTCGAGTCGGAGCCTTTCCCAGCGCTGATCAAGCGTCACGGTCCGCTGGTGTGGAGCCTGTGCCTTCGCTTCGCGGAGGATCGTGACGACGCGGAGGATCTGTTCCAAACCGCGTGGATTCGGATCTGGGAGCGGCGCCGCACCTTTCCCGAGGTGGCCAACGTCGAGGCGTGGCTACATCGCCTCACCGTCAACAGCTGCCGATCGTTCCTCCGGAGAGAGGCCCGGCACCGCCGGGAGAAGGGCCGGATGCAGTTCGAGGAGCCCGTGGGGAGTGCGGCAATCGGCGACCCCCGCACCCGGTTGGATCGGCTGCTGACCGCCGAGTCCGTCGAGTGGGCACTCTCGACCCTCCCGGCCCGCCAAAGCGAGGCGATCCGTCTGCGGTTCCTCGAGGAGTTGTCTTCAGAGGAGGCCGCCGCCCGCATGGGTGTGTCGACATCCACAGTCCGGTCGCACATCCGGCACGGCTTGAAACGCCTTCGAGTTCTGCTCAGCTAGCGACTACCTCGGTGGCCGGCAGAGACTCGCTTTGCACGCTTCAGGTGGCCCGCTGCGTCTATGTTGTGCGCGCATCAAATCCGCGGAGTCGGCCAACTCCGCCGAACTACCGACTACAAGGAGTCACCATGTCATTCTTCGCCAAGACCCGTACCAAACTCTTCACCGGGGCCGCCGCTCTCATCGCTGCTGCCGTAGCCCTGGGGGCGAGCCCGTGGGTCGCCCCGGTCGAGGCGGCGCCTGAGGAGGAGGCCGCCTTCTTCGTACACCTCAACTGGCCTGCGGGCGAGATCGAGGACGGCCAGAATTGCACGGCCTACTTCAACATCACGGGTACGTACACGCCGCCCCTCGACATCACGTGGACCGGGCAGTTTACCAACGCGGATGCGTCAACCGGCGCGTACGGCGCGAACTCCATCGTTTCGGGGGTCACGTCCTCGTCCCGCGATGCGTCTCTCGAAGTGTCCATCACCGATGCAAACGACGAAAGCGCGGTCGACTTCGTCAGTTGGACCTGGGGCGACGAGAACGAAAGCTGCGGGATCTAGCTCGGACGGGGGAAGGGAGGGTTGGCTCGGCTAGCCCTCCCTGTCCCCTAGTATCGGAACGGTGCTCGCGGCTTACCCGAAGGGGCCGTAGTATGTGTCGAAGCTCTGGTCAAATGTTGGGGGGACTGCGGATGGGTCGTGGACACTGCTGGATGAGATTGAGTTGCCTCGTTCTGCTCTGCGCCTGCTCGGACGAAACGCCGCCGCCGGTCGCGCCCGAGGGTCCGGATACGACGACGGCCGCCACAGCCATTCGGACGCGTCCGCTCCAGCTCTACATGGACAGCCTGGGCTACACTGAGCAGAGCCTCGCCATCGCGATGGACGACGAAGGGCGGTGGTTGTACGACTCCGCGGACCAGCCAGACCAGTTTCGCTGGACTAGTTCCGACTCCAACGTGGTGAGCATCGATCCGACTGGGGCGATCACGAGCTTGGCGTGGGGGACCGTGACCGTCACCGCAACTGACAAGGCCGGGCGATCGGCGTCCCTGCGCGTTCGTGTGGACGATGCCATGGACCCGGCCTGGACGGTCCCGCTGGCGGACGGAGCCGTCACCGGCGGGGTCACCGTGGGACCGGATGGCACCATTTACGTGGGGTCTACGAGCGCCCCGCTCGATAACACCACCTGGCACGCGGTTTCTCCCCAGGGGGCGGAGTTGTGGAGCCTCACACTGCCGTATGCGTTCCTTGCGGCTCCTGCCGTGGCCGACGATGGGACGATCTACATCGACACCCGGTCGAACCGCCCGTTCGACGGCCGCCTGTATGCGGTCGACCCGTCGGGCTCGATCAAGTGGTCGCTCGAGCGGAGCCCGGGCGACTATGCCCTCCACCCCGCGATCGCCAAGGACGGCACGATCTACACGGCTGGCGGCGACTACCTGAGCGCGGTGGACCCCGACGGGAACGTGCTGTGGACCTTCGACAATCAGGCCAACGCCTTCGCCTCGTCCCCGGCGATCGGCCACGACGGCACGATCTACATGGGCGCAGTGAACGACAGCTTGTACGCGATCACGCCCGATGGCACTCTGCGGTGGGCCTATCTGGCCGGCGACCGTATCGAGACGTCTCCGATCGTCGGAGTGGACGGCACGATCTACTTCGGATGCCGCGACGGTCGACTCTACGCCGTGGCTCCCGACGGGACGGAGCGTTGGCGTACTGACATCACAACGTTTCGGCCGGCAGGCGTTTCGGCGACGGCCTCGATGGGACCCGACGGCACGATCTATGTGACGAGTTACGATGTCTTCGCCGTCGATCCTTCGGGGTTCATTCGATGGCGTTACCCGGGATACGGTTTTCACGGGACCACGCCGGTCGTAGGGGCCGACGGGACGATCTACGTCGCGTCATGGCGAGAGGTGCTGGCCCTCGACCCTCAGGGGAACCTGCTGTGGAACACCACGATTACCGAAGCTGAGGTGCTCCGCTCCCCCGCCATTCGTGCGTCCCCGGCGATCGGGATCGACGGGCGCATCCTCGTTGGCACCTCCTTGCTCGATGGTAGCACCCATTTTGATACCCAACTTCGGGCTTTCACCGAAAACGGGTCGAGCAACGGGGGATTCGAGGGCGCCTACTGGCCCACCCTGCGCGGCAACCGCGCCAACAACGGACGCGCCGGGGGATGAGGGTTCGTCCGCGGGGCCTAAGGAAGATGAATCGTCTCCGCCGGGGAGCGGCCCTGGGTTCCTTCGTTCTGCTCTGCGGCTGCGCCGATGAGCCGCCCCTCGTCGCACCCGAAGAGCCGGATACGACGTCGGTTGCCACAGCCATCCGGACGTTTCCGCTTCAGCTCTACATGGACAGCCTGGGCTACACCGAGCAGACGTACGCCATCGGAATGGACGGCGAAGCTCGTTGGTTGTACAACTCCGCAGACCGGCCAGACCAGTTCAGCTGGACCAGCTCCGACTCGAACGTGGTGAGCATCGATCCGACCGGCGCCATCACGAGCCTGGCCTGGGGCACCGTGACGGTGACCGCAACCGACACCGCGGGGCGATCGGCGTCGTTGCGTGTGCGCGTGGCGGACGCCATGGACCCGGCGTGGAAGGTCCCGCTGGTCGACGGCGGCGTTGGCGGCGGCGTCACCGTGGGTCCGGACGGCACCATCTACGTGGGGTCTACGAGTCCGCCGCTGGACAGCACAACGTGGCATGCGGTCTCTCCGCAGGGAGGTACGCTCTGGAGCCTCACGTTACCGTCCGCCGCTCGCGTGGCCCCGGCGATCGGAGCCGACGGCACGCTCTACATCGACACCCGGACCAACGATCCGTTCGACGGCCGCCTGTATGCGGTCGACCCTGCGGGATCGATCAAATGGTCGATCGAGCGAAGTCCCGGCGACTACGCTCTCCACCCCGCGATCGGCGACGACGGCACGATCTACACGGCGGGCGGCGACTACCTGAGCGCGGTGGACCCCGACGGCAACGTGCTGTGGACCTTCGACAACCAGGCCAACGCCTTCGCCTCGTCACCGGCGGTCGGTCACGACGGCACGATCTACATGGGCGGGGTCGACGCGAGCCTCTACGCGATCGCGCCCGATGGCACCCTAAGGTGGACCTACCGGGCCGACGACCGCATCGAGACGTCGCCGATCGTGGGGGTCGACGGCACGATCTACTTCGGGTGCCGCGACGGTCGCCTCCACGCGGTGGCCCCCGATGGGACCCAGCGATGGCGTGCCGACCTCAACACGTCGCGACTGGCCGGGGTGTCGTCGACAGCTTCGATCGGACCCGACGGTACGATCTACGTTACCGCCGGCGACATTTTCGCCGTCGACCCGTCGGGATCCATACGATGGCGGTACCCCACGAGCGGGTATGAGCTCACCACTCCGGTCGTCGGGGCCGATGGAGCGGTGTACATCGCGTCGTGGCGAGAGGTGCTGGCCCTCGATCCGGAGGGGCACCTGCTGTGGAACACGACGATCCCGGAAGGAGAGAGCTTCGGCTCATCTGCCATTTTCGCATCCCCCGCCATCGGGATCGACGGGCGCATCCTGGTCGGCACCCACATTCTGGAGGGAAGCACCTACTACGGCGCGTACCTCCGGGCCTACACCGAAAACGGGTCGAGCAACGGGGGATTCGAAGGCGCCTACTGGCCCACCCTGCGCGGCAACCGCGCCAACAACGGACGGGCCGGAGGGTGAGGGAGGGTGAGGGGCCAGCCATGAGACTCCGCCCCCCCTCCGAGCGCGGTCTGCGGGGCCTGGCGCTCTTCTCGCTCACCGCCGCGCTCGCCGCCGCTCTCCCCGCCGCCGCGCAAACGGGTACGATCCGTGGCACGGTGTCCGACGCCTCGGGTGGATCCGCGGTGTCGCAAGCGACCCTCACCGTCGAGGGCGCCGGTCTCGCTGCTCTTTCGGACACCGACGGCAGCTACGAGCTGGTGAGTGTGCCCGTCGGTGAACAGGTGATCCGGGTGGAGAGCTTCGGATTCAGACCCCTGAGAGTCGAGGTCACCGTCCTGGCCGGCGGCGTTGCGACCGCCGACATCGTCCTGACCCCCTCGCCGTTCTCCCTCGACGGGCTGGTCGTGACGGGCCGTGGCGGAGACCGGCCCGCCCGAGAGGTCGCGAGTTCGGCGGCTCGGCTCGTCATCGACGACGTGTCCGACCGGCCTGTATCGGTGTCTGACTTTCTCCAGGGCGCCGCCGTCGGTATCGAGGTGACCGGGGCGAGCGGCGAAGCGGGCCAAGGGCGCCAGATCCGACTCCGAGGTGCCGGCAGCATGATGCTGTCGAGTCAGCCGCTGATCTTCATCGACGGCATCCGGATGATGGAGGGGGCGTTCCCCGCGGAGGTGTTCGACGATCCCAGCGCCAACCTCCTCCCGACCGGCGCGAACGTCTCGACCAGTCCGATCGATCTGGTCAGCGTGGGCGACATCGAGCGCATCGAGGTCGTGCGAGGGGCTGCGGCGAGCACCCTGTTCGGCGCGGGGGCCGCGAACGGAGTGATTCAGGTCTTCACCCGCCGAGGGATCGCGGGTCCCCCCCGCTGGACCGCCGACATCTCTCAGGGAACCGGCTGGGTCCAACCCTTCGGAGCCAACGGCGTCGACTACCTGCACGTGGAGCACTTTTTGCGCGACGCCTGGTGGGGGGGCGGGTATGAAGGCGGGGAGAACTCGCGGGAGTGTGTGACCGACGACCCTCGGTGGGAGGGCGCCAACAGCAGCGCCTCGGGCGGCTGCAGCTGGCCGGGCGCGCAGTGGTATCAGCGCTACCGGGTGGGAGTCGACGGCGGATCGTCGCGGTTCGACTACTTCGTGTCGGGGGAGTACCAGAACGATCAGTACGCGTTGCCGCAGGACGCGTTGGAGCGCTACGCGGTACGAGCCAATCTGGGGGCCGTCCTGACCCCACGACTCGAAAGTCGTCTGCACGCTTCGTACACCAACTTCGCGACCTCCAACACGGCCTCCGGTGCCTCGTGGGAGGGCATTCTGCTGAGTACGATGCGGCAGGAGCGCAACTACATCAGCTCGGGCGACCCGCGCGACATCGCCGATCTGCTCGTCAACCAGAACGACCAGTGGATCGATCGGTTCACCGGTGGTCTGACGACCACCTTCAGTCAGAGCCCCGCTGCCTCTCATCGTCTGACGCTGGGGTACGACTACTCGAGCCAGGATCTTCGCTCCGAACACGCCTTGCCCGCCCTCCAGATCCGGCTGGCGACGGTGCGGGACTGGCACCGGCACCTTCTCACTGCCGACTATCGGGGCACGGTCGGGTGGACGCGGGGGTCCGCCCTTCGGTCGACGCTGTCGTTCGGTGCTCAGGTGGTCTCCGATGACCTCGACTGGACCGTGGTGAGCGGGTCGGGCTTTCCCGATGGGGTGCCTGCGAATCCGCCCGAGGCTGAAACCGCCGATACGGTCTCGACGGGCGCGGGAAGGTCGACAGCCGGTGTCTTCGCCCAGAATGTGTTGGGGGTTCGGGATCGCTACTTCCTCACGACGGGTTTCCGGCTGGATCGGCACGACTCGGGTCATGAGTCGTTCCTCCGGCTCGATCCGACGGTGGGTCTGTCGTGGGTGGCCAGCGACGAGTCGTTCTGGCCCCGTTCTCTCGGCACGCTCCGGGTGCGCGCTTCGTACGGGCATTCGAGCACTGCGCCGGACCCCTTCCTGCAGGCTGTGCGTTATCGCGGCGACCCACCCGAGGGAGCGGACTTCAGCGGAGTCCTCGAGCCGGAGTCCATGCGCGAGCTGGAGTTCGGGCTCGATGCCTCCCTCTTCCGGGGGCGCCTCGATCTGGGGGTCACACGCTACAGTCAGGTCACGAGCAGCGCCATCGTGCCGGTGACCATCGATCCGCAGGCGGTGCCCCAGCGCCAGGAGCTCCGCAACATCGGACGACTCCGGAACGAGGGGTGGGAGGTGGAGCTCGACGCCGCACTCTACCGGGGCCCGAGGTGGGGATTCGATCTGGGTCTCGGCGTCGGCACCAATCACTCGGAGGTGCTCGACCTCGGGGTTGCCGACGGGTTCTCCGAAGCGGGCGCCCATGCCTTGGTCGGATACCCCGTACCCTCCAGCGTCGGGCGCCGAGTGGCCGACCCGGACGCCGTCAGCGGGTCGTTCGGCTACGTCACGGACGAAGACGGCAATGACCGCCTGCCCCTGGGGCCGCAACTTCCCACCCACTTCGTGATCCCCTCGCTGACCGCACGTGTGCCCGGTGGGATCGTGATCTCGGCTCGTGGCGAGTACCGCGGGGGGCACGTGCGCTTCGTGAGCCCCGTGCCTGTGGCCCGCAGCGTGCGGTCGCCGTTGTGCGATCCGTGGTACGCCACCCCCTTCAACCCGGAAGACCCGTTCGCTCCCGCCGAGCTACGCCCCGAGACCCCGGACTTGTGGCGAGAGCGGTGCACGCCGGAAGCCGCAGACGACTACTGGTTCGACGCCGACCACTTCCGGCTGCGTGCCGTCAACCTCACGGCTCCGGTGGCCTTTGCCTTTCCCGATGCCGTGAGCGAGGCGCTCTTCACCGTCACGCTGGGCAACGCCTTCGTCTGGTTCCGCGACGTTCCCTGGTGGGATGTGGAGATTCCCGACAACGAGGGTGCCAACGGGGACGGCGTCGGGACATCCGAACGGGTGCCGCTCCCGGCCACGCTGACCTTCAGCGTGCGGTTGACCTTCTAGGCCTGGGGCCACGCCCTGTTCGTGTCGACTTCACCCTCCGGCCGATCCCGAATTCGAACGACCTCCACGCCCCGTCGGCCAAAAGGCTTCGTCGAAGGTGCCGCTCCGCGCTCCGTTGAGGACGAACGAATGGAGCGTCGTGGTGTGGGGCGGAGGGGAACTATTCGGGACGAAAGAGCCGAGCACGATATTGCCGTCGGGACTGATCGCCCCGGTCGCGTCGATGTGTTCTCCAGGGAGAACCACTTCCCACAAAAGGCGTCCCTGAGGATCGACAGCCGTAATCGCTCCGACAGGAGTCGTAGAGAACACCGTGCCATCTGCACCCACAAGTGGCGTCGAATGGAACGAACCGGGGTACGACCAGCGGATCGATCCTGCCGGATCAATCGCGTGGATCCCATTGCTCCCCACGTATAGGGTACCATCAGGGCCGATGGCGGGAGCAGACTGGACACCGAACTGGAGCGAATGGATCTTCGTGTTCCAACGTCTCGTCCCGTCAGGGGCCACGGCGTAGACCTCGCCATCAGCACAACCGAAGTAGATCGTACCATCAGCGCCGATTACAGGGGATGACCCGATCCAATCGTTGGCTTGGAACGTCCAGCGAAGTGAGCCGTCGGGGTTGATCGCATAAAGCAGATCATTGTATCCCCCGACGTACACCGTGCCGTCTTGGGCGACAGCCGGTGACGAGTACTGGAAGTGACGGGCTTCGACTTGGAAGGTCCAGAGCACCTCGCCGTCCGGGCTGATGGCCATTAGGCGGTCGCCCCCGGCGTTGTATATCGTGCCGTCGGGTCCGATGGCCGGGGTGAGGTTGGAGTCGTCGGGGTGCGTGTCGATCATCCACCGAATCGTGCCACCAGGAGCAACGGCCACCATGCGCCCACGATAGGGGCGGTTGGTTCGGGACTCGATGTAGAGCGTGCCGTCCGCGCCGATGGCTGGAATGGTCGGGCTCGAGAGAGGCAGCTTGACACTCCAACCGATCGTGCCCTCCGAAGTGACGGCGTACCACGTGGTCGTATCCGCCGAAAAGTCTGTCGAACCCACGTACACTAGGCCGTCCTGCCCAACAGTAAGGCCGCCAGTGACCGCGCCGGTCGATAAGGGAAGCGACCAGCCGGGATCGATGGCGTCGGCCACATTGACGCGTCGAGATCCAACCACCCCGCCCGTTGTCTCTGCCGTCACCGTAGCCACGCCCCAACTGCGCCCGGTGGTAGTGCCGAGCTGGTCCACCTCGAGCACGGCTGGGTCAGAACTGGTCCAGGAGAAGAGATCGGGATGCGTGGCCGAGCTGAACTGGACGCCCTCCGCCGAGTATCCCCGAGCGTAGGTACGAACAGGAACGCTGAGCGTGTCGAGGTACTGCTGGTACGGAACCATCTCGATGGAGACGATCGCAGAGGTGGTGTCTGGCGCTTGCGGACCGGCGACCGGGGGGGCGCCGTCGGTACACGCCAGGGCGCCGAGGGCGAGTACGCCGGCGAACAGGCGGGAGGGTCGGGCAATCATGAACGCGCAACGGCCTGGAGCAGCGGGGTGAGCCCGGAGGCGAGACGACCGATGGACCAACGTACGTTGCTGTCCGGTAAGTTGCGAATCCGTATCGCGCACCTCGTGGGGACCCCGGAGGGCCGCTCCCCCCCGCTCAGCGTCCCCCGGACCCCAGGAACCGCTCCGGGATCGGATTGTCGTCGGTTTCGCTGGCCCAGAAGATCGTCATGATCCACCAGCGCGACCCGTCGTTCAGCAGCTGAAACGAGTTCACCCCGCGGGCGAACGGCTCGGCATCGTCGGCGTTGCGGCGTGAGTCGTAGGCGCTCATGAGGTGCACGACGGGGCCGTACCGCTCCACCACACGCCCGATCTCGGTTTCGAAGAAGCCGTTTGCGACGAGGCCGGGATCCGCCGCCTCGATGTACTCCTCTGGGCTCCACACCTGATGGCCGACCTGCCCGTTCGGGGTCGTGCCGGTGGGAATCAACCGGGCTCCCGGCGCCATCAGCGAACGGAAGCGATCCCAGTCGCGTGCCTGCCCGGCGGGTCCGGAGATCGATTCGTACACGGCGGCCATGATGCCGTCGATGCTCGACACGTCGGCCGGATCCGGCTCGACCGTCTGTGCCTGGGCGAGCGATGGCCCCCCGAACACGAGCGCGACCGCAAGGCCAGCCGCAGCCACCATCCCCCCGACTCCCCACATGCGTCCTCTCATGGTGCGTCTCCTCGATGCGAAAGCGATGCAGCGTCATCGTCCCGTCAGTATACGCGGCCGGGCGGCGTGCTGCCCCGGTTGATCCCGCCGTGGCGGGCCGGGTAGCTTCGAGAGCGCCGCCGCTGCTCCCTCGCGTCGCGACCCTCGCGCGTCGTCACCCTCGCCCTTCGCCGTTCCCGCCTCCGCTGCCATGGCTTCTGCCCAAGACACGCCGCTCATGCAACAGTGGCATGAGGTGAAGCGCCGGCACCGCGATGCCCTGGTGTTCTTTCGAGTGGGCGACTTCTACGAGTTGTTCAATCAAGACGCCGAGGAGGGGTCCAAGATCCTCGGGCTGACGCTCACGAGTCGCAACAACGGGGCGTCGGCGCGCGTCCCGCTCGCGGGGATCCCGGTCAAGGCGCTCGACGACTACCTGCCGCGCCTCGTGCAGGCGGGGCGTCGGGTCGCGATCTGCGAGCAGGTGGAGGACCCCGCCACGGCCAAGGGCATCGTGCGGCGCGAGGTGACGGAGACGATCACCCCCGGCACGGTCTTGCACGACACCCTGCTCGACGCCCGCCGCAACACCTATCTGGTGGCGGTGACCCCGTTGGTCGGCGGCGTGCGGGGGGTGGCCTCGTTCGACCTGTCGACGGGCGAGTTGACGCTCCAGGAGGTCGACGACCCCATGCTGGGCCACGAGCTCGGGCGGTTGGAGCCGTCCGAGGTGTTGGCTCCGCGCGACGACGAGCACGAGTCCGGCCTGGCCGACGCGCTCGCGCGGATCGGGAGTGGTCCGGCGGTGACGTGGCGCGATGCCTGGCTGTTCGACTTCGCGCTCGCGCGCGACGAGCTCACCACCCGCTATCGGGTGCAGAGCCTCGACGGGTTCGGCCTCGAAGGGCGCGACGAACTCCTCGTGCGGGCCGCTGGCGCCGTCGTCACCTACGTGCACGAAATCCGGCCCTCGGGTGTCGCCCACCTCCGTCCCCCGCGCCTCGTGCGGCGCGGCGCCTCGATGGTGCTCGACGAGATGACCCGCCGCAATCTCGAGCTCGTCGAGCCGTTGCGCGCCGGCGACGGCGGCGGGACGCTGTTGGAGGTGCTCGACGAACCGGTCACCGCCATGGGGGGACGACTGCTGCGGCGATGGGTCCTGCGGCCGCTGGTCGATGCGCCGGCCATCTGGGCGCGCCAGGAGGCCGTGGCCGATCTGGTCGACGACGCCGCGTTGCGCCGGGCCCTGCGCGCCGCACTCCGTCCGATCCACGACCTCGAGCGGGTTGCGGGCAAGCTGGGCGTCGGCCGGGTGAATCCCCGCGAGCTGGCCGGTCTGCGGCGATCCCTCGCCAGCCTCCCGGCCGTGCGCGACGCCGCCGCCGGGGCGGGCGCCGAGTTGCTCGGGCGGCTTGCCGCCGACTTCGACCTGCTCGAAGACGTGGCCGCGCTCCTCGATACCGCCCTGGCCGACGATGTCCCCGCCACACTGCAGGACGGCGGGGTGATTCGGTCGGGCTTCAACGCCGAGTTGGACGAGTTGCGCGAGGTCCGCGATGGGGCCGTCGACTTCATCGCGGCTCTGCAGGTGCGGGAGCGCGAGCGCACGGGGATCGGGTCGCTCAAGGTCGGCTTCAACAAGGTGTTCGGCTACTACCTGGAGGTCACGAGGGCCAACCTCGATCGGGTGCCCGACACGTACGTGCGCAAGCAGACACTCGCGAACGCCGAACGCTACTTCACCCCCGAGCTGAAGGAGTGGGAGCAGAAGGTGTTCGGGGCAGAGGACCGCATGGCCGCGCTCGAGGCGGAGCTGTTCGCCCAGGTGCGAGAGCAGGTTGCCGGGCAGGTGGCGCGGCTGCAGGAGACCGCCGCCGGTGTGGCCACCCTCGACGTCCTCGCCGCCCTCGCCGAGGTCGCGGTTTCCCGGCGCTACGTGCGTCCCGAGGTGCACACCGGCTACGAGATGCGCATCGTGGCCGGGCGGCACCCCGTGGTCGAGACGAAGATGCCCCGCGAGGAGTTCATCCCCAACGACCTGCACCTCGACGACGAGGGCTTTCTCGTCATCCTGACCGGCCCCAACATGGCCGGAAAGAGCACGGTGCTGAGGCAGGTGGGGCTCATCCAGCTCCTCGCCCAGATGGGCAGCTTCGTGCCCGCCGACGCCGCGTGCATCCCCGTCGCCGACCGGCTGTTCACCCGGGTCGGCGCCTCCGACAACCTCGTTCGGGGGCAGTCGACCTTCATGGTCGAGATGCACGAGACCGCCGCGATTCTCCACGGGGCGACCCGCCGGTCGCTCGTGCTGCTCGACGAGATCGGGCGGGGCACCAGCACCTACGACGGGGTCTCGATCGCCTGGGCGGTGACGGAGCACATTCACGAGCATCTCGGCTGCAAAGCCGTGTTCGCGACGCATTATCACGAGCTCACCCAGTTGGGCGACCTCCTGCCCGGGGTCCGCAACCTCAACGTGTCGGTGCGAGAAGTCGGAGACGACATCGTGTTCCTGCGACGTCTGGAGCCGGGCGGTGCCGACCGATCCTATGGCATCCAGGTGGCCCGGCTGGCGGGTGTACCGGACCCCGTGATCGCCCGCGCCCGGGAACTTCTCGTCGAGTTGGAGGGAACACATTCCGGGGGCGGAGAAGGGCTCGGACGTCACGGTCGCCTGCGACCGGCCTCCGAGCCTCCGCCCGACCAGTTGTCGTTCTTTCAGACGCCCATCGACCATCCGGTGGTCGAGAGACTCAGAGGACTCGATGTGAATCGGATCACTCCGATGGACGCACTCCGCCTTCTGGACGAGTTTGCCGCCCAGGCGCGGGGCGGGGAGCCCGACTGATGCGGCGCGCCCTGTCCGTGGCGTGTCTGATCCCGGCGCTGGCGGCGTGCACCGGGGATCAGCAGATCGAGCGTCCAACCCCTCTCTTCAACGACGTGCCGATCGACTACCCGCTCGCGATGTGGGACCAGGACATCGAGGGTCAGACCCTCCTGCGCGTGCGCGTGACCGATGTGGGCCGCGTGGACCGGGTCGAGATCATGCAGTCCAGCGGGCATACCGCGCTCGACTCTGCCGCGGTGCGGGGGGCGCGGGCTCTGCGGTTCCAACCGGCGCGTCGGAACGGACGCCGGATCGAGGTGTGGGCGCAGGTGCCCGTCGAGTTCTCCAAGCAGTCGCGACCCGGCGGGGGCGGTGGCGGCGACTGAGCCGCATCCCGACGGGTCGGGCGACCCGTCGCGCCTTCATCGTTGGCTCGCCGGGGTGGCCGTGGTCGTGTTCGGCGGCCTCCACCTGTGGGGCCGGCGACGCCCCGATTGGTTGCCTGGAGACGAGGCCTACTACGTGGGTCTCGCGCGCGCATTGGCCGAGGGTGACGGATACGTCTTCGACTCGGTGCCCCACGGGATCTACCCACCGGGCTATCCGCTCGCGTTGACTCCCGTCGTCGCGGTCTCTGGAATCGACCCATTCGCGCTCCAGATGGCGACCCTGCTCATGGGGTGGGTCGGGATCGGCGCGGTGGCGTTCTACCTCGTCCGGCGCGGCGATCTCTGGGCGGCCGCACCGATGGTCGTCGTGATGGCGTCGTCCGTGTCGGTGTTCGATCAGTACACCGACCTCCGGTCGGAGGGGCTCTTCCTGCTCGTCGTCATGCTTGCCCTGGCCGCCGGCGAGCGCTTCGTGCGATCTGGACCGGTCGGGTCGGCCGCGGGGATCGCGCGCGGGTCGCCTACGCGGTGGGTGTCGAACGGACAGGGTTGGATCTTCGCGGCGGGTGCAGGCGTGCTCGTCGGTGCGTCGGTTCCGGCCGTCCGGTCCGTCGGGATCGCCCTCCCGGCCGCGGCTCTTGCGACGCTCCTCGTCGTCACCCTGGTTCGTCGCGGCCCCCCCGACCCCGCCGGCCGCGGCTTCCTGATGGGTATCCTGGGGGGCGGGGCGATCTATCACCTCTGGTGGTGGGGGCGCTCGGCCTCGGACGGCGCCGAGCGATCGTACGGCAACCTTCTCACGATGGTGGATCCCCATCATCCCGACCTCGGGAGGGCAGGGCCCATCGACGTCGTCGCGCGCACCTTCGAACAGTTCTCGGTGCAGGTGGCGAATCTCGTGGAGCTGATGACGAATCTGCCCTCGATCCATCCCTTCTTCGGCGGACTCCCTCACCTGGTCCTGATCGCGGTCGTGGGGCGCGGGGTCTGGGAGGAGGCGCGTCGGCCCAACCCACTCGCCGCCTGGTTCTTTCTCGCCTACCTCGGGATCGTCGTGTTGTGGCCCTTCGACGAGGGGACACGCTTCCTGATGCCGCTGCTGCCCCTCATCGCCCTCTTCGGATACCGCGGCTTCGTCGACCTGGCGCGTCGCCGTCCGCAGACGGCGCGGGGGTGGCGTGCGGTTGCCCTCATCGCAGCCTGCGCCGGACTGGTCCAGGCGACCGAACTCGCGATTCGAGGCTCGTCGCACCTCCAGGGACTGTTGTGGATCGCTGGCTGGGCGGGCGCCGCCCTCGCTGCGCTGCGGTTCGGCGGCCGTCGACCTCGGGCCTCCTGGCGTCCCGATGCCCCGCGCTGGGTCTGGGCCGGCATCGCCGTGTACGTCGCGGTCGGCGTGCCCACTCTCCTGGACCGCGCGACGCGTTTCCGCGCGGGCGAACAGAAGTTCCCCGCGACCCAGATCGCCGAGGCGATCCCCTGGATCCTCGACAACACCGATCCGTCGACGGTCCTCGCGGCAACGACCGAGCCGCAGGGACTCTTCGTGCACACCGGTCGCACGGCCCACCGGCTCCCGACCACAGGGAACGCGGAGCGCCTCTGGAGCGCAGTGGACGAGGCCGGCGCACGGGTGCTCGTGGTGCCGAAAGCCCACGAATACCCCTACCTTCTCCCTACGGGAGATGCCCGCTTCGACGCCATGGACCGGGCCCAGCCGGGGCGACTGACCCTCGCCCACGAGTATTCCATGGGTCGGATCTTCACGGTGGATCCACCCGGTCCGGCTCGGTCGACCCCATCCACATCCTTCTAGCCAGGCGCCCATGTCCGATCCTCGCCGCTCTACATGTGCCGACGTCCTCGAACTGGTGGGGTGGACGCCGTTGGTTCGACTCAACCGCGTGACCGACGGCGCACGTACGCCGGTCTACGGCAAGTGCGAGTTCATGAATCCGGGCGGGTCGGTGAAAGACCGGATCGGTCTCGCGATGATCGAGGCCGCCGAGAGAGACGGTACGCTGCGGCCGGGTGGCACGGTCGTGGAGGGCACCAGCGGCAATACCGGTCTGGCGCTCGCCATGGCGGCGGCCATCAAGGGCTACCGGTGCATCTTCACCATGCCCGACAAAATGAGCTCCGAGAAGGTCAAGCTGCTGCGCGCCTTCGGGGCCGAGGTGATCATCACCCCCACGGCCGTAGCCCCGGATCACCCGGAGAACTACGTGATGAAGGCCAAGTCGATCGCGGCATCGACGCCCGGGGCCGTGCTCGCCAACCAGTTCTACAACCCGGCCAACCCCGCGGCCCACCAGGCGACCACGGGACCCGAACTGTGGGCGCAGAGCGAGGGTCGCATCACCCACTTCTTCGCCGGCGCCGGGACCGGGGGGACCATCACGGGGACGGGGCGATACCTGAAGAGCCGGAATCCGGATGTGAAGATCTGCGGCGTCGATCCCGAGGGATCCCTGATCGGGCCGTTCTTCAACACGGGCGAGATGATCGAGGGCCATCCCTACAAGGTCGAAGGTCTCGGGAACGACAAGATCCCCGGCACACTCGACCTCGACGTCATCGACGAATACGTCACGGTCTCCGACGGGGACTCGTTTCGCATGGCGCGCCGGCTCACGCGGGAAGAGGGCCTCTTCGTCGGGGGGTCGGCGGGGCTGATCGTCCAGGCGGCGGTGCGCAAGGCGCACGAGCTCGACGACCCCGACGCCTTCGTCGTCGCGGTGCTCTGCGACTGGGGCGAGCACTATCTGACGAAGGGGTTCGACGACGACTGGATGCGCGAGAACGGCTTCCTCGAGCGGCCCCGTCGGCGCGTCGTCTCGGATCTGTTGTCGGCTCGACCACCCGAGGCGCCCGCCCTTCTCTCGGCCACGCCGTCGACCTCCAACCAGATGGCGCTGTCGACGATGGCCACCCATGGGGTGTCGCAGCTGCCCGTGATTCGGGACGGCGTCTGCGTCGGGTCGGTGAGGGAGTCGGGGTTGATGCGTGCGGTCCTGGAGGATCCCTCGTTGCTCGAGCGCACCGTCGAGGGGGTCATGGATCCGCCCTATCCGGTGGTCACGCCCGCCACCGACGCCGACGAGGTCTCGCGGCTGCTCCGCAGCAATGCGGCGGTACTCGTCGGCTCCGAGGGTGCCCTCTCGGGGATCGTGACACGCTACGACGCGGTCCGGGCTCTGACGCGCTCCGAGGGCTGAGACGATGGGAGCGGAGCAGGGACGGGAGGCCGTGGTATGCGTGTGACGGTTCTCACGGGCGGAGCGTCGGACGAGCGCGACGTCTCCCTGGCGTCCGGATGCGAGGTTGCGGTGGCGCTGCGAACCGCGGGGCACTCCGTCGTGGTGTTCGATACCGCAGGCGGGGTCCTGTCGCCGGAAGAGGAACGGCGGATCCGCGAGGAGGGCGTGGCGCCCACCCCGCCCGCCGGTGGGGTGATCGACCGCCTCATGGCCGGTGATCTCGACTTCCTGCGCAACGACCCCGCAGCCGGATCGGCCGACGTGTTCTTCATCGCGATGCACGGGGGGGCGGGTGAAGACGGAGGTCTCCAGGCGCTTCTGGACACCACCGGCATCCCGTATACCGGATCCGATCGTGTGGGCTGCTGTCTCGCGATGGACAAGGACCTGAGCAAACGGCTCATGCGCGATGCGGCCGTGCCGACCGCCGACTGGCTCCTCGATGAGGCCGACGGGGGGCGGGTCGGCGAGCGACTCGGGTGGCCCGTGGTGGTGAAGGCCGCCAACGGTGGATCGTCTCTCCGGCTCGAGTTGGTACGGAGTCGCGAGGAGTGGCCCGAGGCCCACGCACGAAGTCTGGACTTCGGAGATCGGGTGGTCACCGAGGCGTTCGTGCAGGGGCGCGAGTTCACCGTCGGTGTGCTCGGCGGCGAGGCGCTGCCCGTGGGAGAGATCGTGTCGGAGCACGAGTTGTTCGACTACACGTGCAAGTATCAGCCTGGAATGGCCGCCGAGATCTTTCCCGCCGACATCCAACCCGGCCTCGCCGGGCGCCTCCAGCGGATGGCACTCGTCGTGCACGATCTCCTTCGCCTCCGTGACTACTCGCGGGTCGACTTCATCGTCGACGCCGAGGGAGGGGTGTGGTGCCTCGAGGCGAACGCCCTCCCCGGCATGACGGCCCAGTCGCTGCTACCCCGCGCGGCGGCGGCGGCGGGGCTCTCGTTCGCTGATTTGTGCCACCGCATCGTCGCGCTGGCTGCCGGCCGTCGAGAGGTGTGACGGCGCGGGTGCCGGGTCGTCGGAACCTGCCCGGTGGACGGGGGGTTTGACCCGATCCCGTCATTGGTCGCATCGTGGAGGAGCGAGAGGCCGAGCGGCCGGGACCCGATGAGCGCTTCACGAGGGCCATATGTACCGAGATAGCAGCCAGGCGTTTTCGTTCTCCATCACTCCGGTGGTGAAGCGGCTGCTCATCGTCAACGCCGTCGTATTCGGCTTCACCCTCCTCGCCGGGCCTCGCTTCACCCTGGAGTGGCTCGCCTTCCGCCCGGACCACGCCCTGACCCGATTCTGGGGCGCGTTCACCTACATGTTCGTCCACGATGGCTTCTGGCACGTGGCGATGAACATGCTGATCCTCTTCTTCTTCGGCCCGCCTCTCGAGAGCCGGTGGGGAGGACGGGAGTTCCTGCAGTTCTACGTCGTGGCGGGGCTCGGGGGGGCGGCGTTGAGTCTGCTCATCACCCAGAGCCCGGTCGTCGGTGCTTCGGCCGCGATCTACGGGGTGATGCTGGCGTTCGCCATGGCGTGGCCGAATGCCCCGATCTACGTGTGGGGCGTGTTTCCGGTGAAGGCCAAGTGGCTCGTGGCCTTCTTCTTCATGCTGTCCCTCTTCGGCACGTTCAGTCCCGGCGGTAGTCGGACCGCGCATTTCGCTCACCTGGGCGGGCTCGTCGCGGCCTTCATCTACCTCAAGGCCGACTGGCGGCCCAAGGCCGGGTTGGCGCGCATGACGGGCCGCAAGGCGAGTCGAGGCCCTCGGCCTCTCGCCATCGTGCCCCGTGAAGTGAACCGGTCGCGCGAGGCGTCCCACAACGACGACACCCTCGAGACACGCGAAGAGAGTCACCTCCTCGACGAGGTGGATCGCGTACTCGACAAGATTTCGGCCAAGGGTATGTCGTCGCTGACCACGGAGGAGCGGGCGCTCCTCGATGAAGTCTCTCGCCGGCGCCGGATGGACTGACGCCCCTCGAAGGTGGTTGACCGACCGCTTCGTGTAGCACATATTCAAATATATAGATATTCATATATCCACATTTCATGTGAGCCATGACCTCTCTCGATCCACTCCCGGAAGACCACCTCCCTCAGGCCCTCCTCGAAACCACGGCGCGCATGCTGCGTTGCCTCGGACATCCTGTGAGGCTGCGTATCCTCGACCTGCTCGAGCGCCGCGGTGAAGCGACGGTGAGTCAAATCCAGGAGGGGCTGGCGCTGGAGCAGGCGGTGTGTTCGCAACACCTCGGGCTGATGCGCGACAAGGGCATCCTCGCTCGCCGGAAGGAGGGGGTGCACGTGATCTACTCGCTCGGTGATCCGCGCGCCTTGAAGGTGCTGGCCTGCGTGAGGGGGTCGTTGGCGTCGGTGGGGGCCACCTCCGAATCCGAGACGGCCGAACCGCCCTCCGACGACGTCGAATCGTGATGGGTGTGCGGTCGGGTGGGGCGCTGGTATGGCTCGTCCCCCTCGTGGTCGGAGCGTTGGTGCGCGTGACCGGATTGGGCGCCCAGGAGGCGCCGCGCTCGGTGCCGATCTCCATGGCGGAGGCCGAGACGATCGCTCGAGAGCAGAACCCTGCGATGATCGCGGCGCGGGAGCGGCTCAATGGGGCGTCGGAGCAGGCCCGCGCCGCCTCGGCGCACCGCTGGCCGTCGGTGGAGGGCACGGTGGGCGTGGCGCGTACCGACGATCCGGTCGGCGTGTTCGGCATGAAGCTCCGTCAGCGTCGGTTCGGCGAGGGCGACTTCGCGACCGACGCCCTCAACGATCCGACGGCCCGCTCGGACTGGACGGCGGGGCTGCGAGCCGGCTGGACGGCGGGCGACCCCGTGCGCCGCGCGGAGGCCCGCTCGGCCCGGGCCGCCTCGCGAGCCGAGGCGGCGCGTCTGCGAAACACGGCGAGCGCCGTCGTCTTCGACGTGCGGCGCGCGTACCTCGACGCGGTCGCGGCGGGTGCGCTCATGACCGCCGTCGAGTCCCGGGCGATCGCCATGACCGAGCTGCTTTCGGTGGTCGAACGACGGGTGGCGGAGGGCCTCGCCACCGTTGCCGATGATCTGCAGGCGCGTGCGTCCCTGGCGGAGGTCGAGGCACGCGTCGCCCTGGCTGGAGCCGCCGCGCTCGATGCCCGCGCCGCCCTCGGGGTGGCGCTGGGGTGGGGCGCCGACTCGCTTCCGGAGCCGGTGGGTCAGATGCCGGCGTCCGCACGCGCGCGATCCGGCGTCGCGCCGAGTGCCCTGACGGCCAGGGCCGATCTCGAAGCCTCGCAGCGATCGGTGGAGGCGCTGAATGCGCAGGCCCAGGCCGCCTCGGCCGCGAAGTGGCCCGCCCTCGACGTGTTCGGTGCCTGGTCGACCCATGCGGCCTCGTTGGGGGGCGATCGGTCGGCGAACTGGTCGGTCGGGATGGAGGTGCGTGTGCCGCTGTTCACGGGCTTCGCGTTGGAGTCTCGACAGCGGAGCGCGACGGCGGCGGTTCGGGCTGCCGAGGCCGAGCACGTCGACCGTGTGCGGCGAGCTCGAGCGGAGCTGGCTGGGGCCCGGAGAATGGTCGATGCCGCGCGTCGTGCCTGGGACGCGCGGCAGACGGCGCGCGACGCGGCGGTGGAGGCCGAGCGGCTTCTCGCCCTGCGCTACGCCGAGGGGATGGCGACCCTCGCCGACGTACTGGCTGCGCGGGCCCGGGCGGCCGAGCAGACCGGAGAGGCTATCGCCGCGGAGGCGGCGTGGGGCCTCGCACTCGCCCGCCTGGACTACCTGGACGGCGAACCTGAAGGCATGGAGGAGTCGAGATGATGCGCATGCGCCGTTGGGGAAGTCGACGGGCGTTGCTATGGGGGCTGAGCGCGATGATCGCGTCCTGCCACACGGCACCGGAGCCGGTCGACGTCGAGCCCCCGGACCCGGTGGACGTCGTCGTCACCGCGGCCTGGCGCGCGGGCGCGGACCGGTCGTTCAGCGGTCGGATCGAGTCGGTCGACCGGGCCGACGTGGCGACGAGAGTGTCCGGGATCGTGCGGTCGATTCCCGTCGACGTGGGCGATCGCGTGCGTACGGGAGACGTCGTGCTCACCCTCGACGACCGCGACCTCGTCGCTCGCATCCAGGCCGCCGAGGCGACAGTAGAGCTGGCCGACCAGAGCTGGGGTCGGGTGTCGCGCCTCGAGGCGGAGGGAGCCGCCGCTCGCCAGGAGCTCGATGCGGCGACGGCGGCCCTCGCGCAGGCCCGCGCCGCGTTGGTCGAGGCGCGTGCCCAAGCCGCCTACGCACGGGTCCGTGCCCCCTTCGATGGGGTGGTGACGCAGCGATCGGTCGACGTCGGCGATCTCGCGGTGCCCGGCCGTGCCTTGCTTCGGCTTCAGTCCGTCGAGCAGGTGTTCGTCGCGGCTGACCTTCCGGCCGACGCCATCGGGGCGGTCGAGGTGGGAGACACGGTCGCGGTCGAGGGCGTCGACCTCGCGGAGCGGGCCGTGGTATCGCGCGTGGTGCCCGTGCTCGATCCGGGGGTGTCGCGCTTCCGGATCGAGGCGGGGTTCACGGGAGAGGGTCGATCACCAGCCGGCACGGTCGTGTCGGTTCGGGTGCCGGGGGCGGGAGGAGGCGCCCGGTGGATTCCCGAAGACGCCGTGATACGTCGCGGCCAGCTCGCGGGTGCCTTCACCGTGGAGCGAGACACGGTGCGCCTCCGTTGGCTGCGGCTCGGTCGACGATCGGCGGCTGGGGTCGAGGTACTGGCCGGGCCGATCGGCGACCTGCTCGTCGTGCGCCGACCCGCGGCCGATCTGCGAGATGGGGCGCCCGTGCGACGGCAGAGTGCCGAGGGCCTTCCCGATGAGGGGTAGCCTCGCCGGGCGCGTCGCCGATGCGTTCATGGAGTCGAAGTTGACCCCGCTGCTGATGGCGGCTGCGCTCGCGGTCGGAGCGTGGACGCTGGCGACGATGGCGTCCGAAGAGGAGCCGCAGATCATCGTGCCTCTGGCCGACATCTATCTACCGATGCCCGGGGCGACCCCCGCCGAGATCGAGAACCGGGTGGTGATTCCCCTCGAGAACGTTCTGGCAGGCATCGAGGGCGTCGAATACGTCTACAGCCATGCCGAGCCTGGATTCGCCCTGGTCACGGTGCGGTACGAGGTGGGGCGCGAGATGGAGGAGAGCCTGGTCCGGCTCTACTCCACCTTGATGAAGCATGCCGACCGGATGCCGCCCGGCCTCACGCTCCCTCTCGTGCGTACGGTCACGATCGACGACGTGCCCTTCTTCACGGCATCGCTCCGCTCCGCTTCGTCCGCGCCGGACGTCTTGCGGGCGCTCGGAGACGAACTCCGCGTCGAATTCATGCGTCTCGCCGACATCCGCGAGGTGTCCCTCATCGGTGGAGAGGCGCGCGAGATCCGCGTGGACCTCGATCCCGATCGCCTGAGCGCGTTCGGGGTCGACCCCGGGCAGGTGGCCGAGCGCCTCGCTCTCGCCGGCTCGCGTTCGGATGCCGGCTCGTTCACCCGCGACGGCGAGGTCGTCCGGGTCAGGACCGGTCCGTTCCTGGTCGACGCCGAGGCGGTACGGAGTGTCGTCCTCGACGTTCGCGAAGGCCGCCTCGTACTGGTCGGCGACGTGGCGACGGTCGTGGACGGGCCCGCCGAGGTCGAGAGCTACACCTTCCACATCGATCGCTCCGGGCCCCCGAGCGCCCTGGTGACCCTGGCCGTCTCGAAGCGTCCGGGGGCCGATGCGACCCGGGTGGGGCGCGCACTCGAGCAGAGACTACGCGAACTCGAGCGTCGACTCGTGCCCGCCGACGTGAGCGTACAGGTCACCCGCAACTACGGGGAAACGGCGCGCGACAAGGTGCTGACCCTGCAGGAGCACCTGCTCCTTGCCGTGCTCGCCGTGGGTCTGGTCGTCGCCCTGACGATGGGATGGCGAAGCGCGGTGGTGGTCATGATGGCGGTCCCGGTCACCTTCGCTCTGACACTGTTCGTCTATCAGGTGTTCGGCTACACGTTGAATCGCGTCACCCTCTTCGCTCTGATCTTCGTGACCGGCATCGTGATCGACGATTCGATCATCGTGGCCGAAAACATGGAGCGGCATTTTGCGATGCGGCGGGCGCCTCGGCGCGAGGCGGCCCGTGCGTCGGTCGACGAGGTGGGCAACCCGACCATCCTCGCGACGTTGACCGTGATCGCCGCGGTCCTGCCGATGCTGTTCGTCTCGGGCCTGATGGGGCCGTATATGAGCCCGATGCCCATCGGGGCCACGATGGCGATGCTGTTTTCGCTGGGTGTCGCGCTCATCGTGACACCGTGGTTGGCCTATCGACTCCTCCGAGGGGGCCACGCCGAAGACGGCCATCCGGAATACGTGCTCGAGCAGACGCGCATCTACCGGAGCTACCGCGCCGTGATGCTGCCGCTGCTGCAACGCCCGCGACGCCTCGTCGGTGCGTTGGTGGGTGTGGCCGTGTTGCTCGTCGCCTCCGGGTCGATGTTCCTGACGCGAACGGTGCGCATGAAGATGCTCCCGTTCGACGACAAGGACGAAATCCAGGTGATCGTCGACATGCCCGAGGGCTCGCCCCTGGAGGCGACGGTCGCGGTGGCCCAGGATCTCGCCCGCGCCGCCGTGGCGGTGCCGGAGGTGGCCGACGTGCAGTTGTATGCCGGCGTGGCGGCTCCCTTCAACTTCAACGGGATGATTCGCCACTACTATCTGCGGCGCGGTCCCGGGGTCGCCGACCTCCAGGTCAACCTCGCTGCCAAGGGCGAGCGGAGCCGACGCAGCCACGAGGTCGCGCTGGCGCTTCGCCCGCTCCTTCTGGAGGCGGCCCGACGACACGACGTCGACGTGCGCCTCAAGGTTGCCGAAGTCCCACCCGGCCCCCCCGTGCTGGCGACGCTGGTGGCTGAAGTGTACGGCCCGTCGGCGGCGGAGCGGGTGGAACTCGCGAATCGTGTCGCCGCCACCCTCGCCGAGGTGCCCAACGTCGTCGATATCGATCTGTCGACCACCGCGCCCCACGACGAGTTGTACTACAGGATCCAGCCGGACCGGGCGGCTCTGGCCGGGATCCGGCCGGATCGGGTCGTCCAGGCGCTGGCCGTCGGTGTCGGTGGCCATGTGGCGACCCATCTCGAGGCCCCGGAGTCGCGCACCCCCGTCCCGGTGCGGGTTCGAATGGAGCGGGCGGCGCGGGCGGGTGCCGGCCGTCTGGCGGGCCTGCACCTCTCGTCGGGTCAGGGCGGCATGGTGCCCCTCGCCCAGGTCGCCGAGCCGATCTCGCGGTCGGTTCCGCAGTCGATCGACCGCAAGAACGGGTTGGAGGTGGTCTATGTCACCGCCGAGGTCGCCGGCGGAGACGAGGGGCCCGTCTACGCCATGCTCGACGTGCGCGATCGGATCGCGGCGCTCGCCCCGAGTGGAGACCTCCCGCAGTTCTATCGTTCGGCGCCGACGTCGGCGGTGCGCGGCGCCGTGAAGTGGGACGGCGAGTGGCAGATCACCTACGAGGTGTTTCGTGACCTCGGGATCGCCTTCGCGGGCGCGCTCGTGCTCATCTACGTGCTCATCGTGGCCTGGTTCGGTTCGTTCTCGACTCCGCTGGTGATGATGGCGGCGATCCCGCTCACGTTGATCGGAATCGCGCCCGGCCACTTCGCGTTCGGAGCCTTCTTCACAGCGACGTCGATGATCGGGATGATCGCCCTCGCAGGGATCATGGTGCGCAACGGCATCCTCCTCATCGACTACCTGGAGACTCGGCTCGCCGACGGGGTGCCGTTGGTCGACGCCGTGCTGGAGGCCGGGGCCGTGCGCACGCGACCCATCGCACTCACGGCGGGAACCGTCGTCATCGGCGCCGTGGTCATTCTGTTCGACCCGATCTTCCAGGGGCTCGCGGTCGCTCTCATCACGGGCGCGCTCGCGTCGACCGTGCTCACCCTCGTGGTCGTGCCCGGGATCTTCTTCCTGATGCGCAGGCCCACCTGACACTGACTCCACATGTGGACGAGAACCATGTCGATTCATCACAAGATCCGCTTCATCGCGGGCATGTTCGTGTTGATCTCACTGGCGCTGGGCTGGTGGGTGACCCCGTGGGCTCTTCTGTTCACGGCCTTCGTCGGGTTCAACCTCGTTCAGAGCTCTCTGACCGGATGGTGCCCGATGGAGAGCCTGCTCCGGAGACGCGGGCGCTCTTGAACTCGGGATCCGACGTCGAGTACCATGTCGGTCATCGCGGTCTCCGGCGCGTGTGTCGCGCTCCGACCCCGTGAGCAGCCCGCCACCCCGTAGTCATCCCGCCGCCCTCGCGTGTACCTATGGAGAAAACACCCGCTGAGTCGTCGCAGTTGGCGACGGAGATTCGGGCCTCCGGGCCCGGAGACCGAGGAGCGGCCGAGGAGGATTCGGTCGACCTGTTCGAGGTGTGGTGTCGGCGACTGAGAGACGGAGATGCAACGGCGCTCGAAGCGGTGTTTCGAGCGCTCCACGCAAGTCTGATCCGGTTTGCGAGCCGGCACCTCGACTCCGACGATGGCGAGGCGGCCTCGGATGTGGTGCAGGACGCCTTCGTCCGGGTGTGGGAGGGAAGGGAGAGGCTCGACCCCTCGCGGTCGTTGAAGGCGTTTCTCTTCCAGACGGTGCGGAATCTGGCCCTCAACCGGGGCCGCGATTCCCGCAACCGGGCGGCGCTCCTCGCCGAGAAGTACGAGGCGCCCGTTCGAGGTCCGGCGCAGCCGGACGATGCGTATGAGCGGGCTTCGGCCCGGGTGCGGGTGGAAGGCTGGATCGATGCCTTGCCGGACCGACAGCGAGAGGCGCTTCGCCTCAGTCGGTTCGAGGGGCTCGACCACAAAGAGATTGCCGAGGTGATGGGTTGCTCGCCACGCACGGTGAACAACCACCTCGTGAAAGCGCTCCGGACGCTTCGAGATCGCGCAGCGAGCGGAGAGGCAGGTGAGGCGACATGATGCCGAACGACGGATCGACAGACGAATTGAGGGAACTCGACCTCTCCGGAGAGCCGGATCAGGTGGAGCTTCAGGCGCTTTGGGACGAATTGGCTGGATTGGAGGGCCCCTTGGACGCGGCGGCCTCGGTCGACGCCGAGTGGGAGCGCCTGTCGGCGCGCCTGTTCGCTGGAGGCGAAACGGGCAGTGCGCCCGCGGAGGCGGCCCCGAGGGCTCCAGCGTCCGAGCGTGTGGCACCCTCCCGCACCGAGACCCACTGGCTCAAGATCGCGGCTTCGGTCGCGGCGATCTCGCTCGGCAGCGCCGGCGTCTGGAACTCCGTGCCGGCCCAGGCCACTGCCGCCCCGGGTGAGCGCGTCGCCGTCACGCTGCCCGGTGGATCGACCGTCGACCTCAACGCGGGGTCGTCGCTGCGCTGGAAGCGCGGGTTCTCGTGGATTCCGGGCGTGCAGCGGTCCGAGCGAGTCGTCTGGCTCGACGGGGAGGCGTTTTTCGACGTCACCTCCGATGGGCGGCCCTTTCGGGTCGAAACGTCGTCGGCCCGCGTGGCGGTTCTCGGCACCCGGTTCAACGTGCGCGCCCGACCCGGCGAGGGTACTGCGGTGAGCGTTGACGAGGGATCGGTCGAGGTGCGGGATCCGTCCCTCGGTGCCGTCGTTCTGGTGGCGGGCCAACAGGTCGTTGCGGGCGGGCGCTCGGGGGATCTCGAGGTGGTCGAGGCTCCGGCCGAGCGCGCGCAGGCATGGCGTGACGGGGGGTTCTTCGTGTCGGATGAGCCGGTCGCCCGGATTGCCGAGGAGCTCGAGCGTCGCTTCTCGACCCGGATCGACGTGTCGGCTCTCGATGACGAGACGCGCGGCCGCGCCCTGAACCTCTACTACACGAGCCCGATCGACGTCGAGGGTGTCCTCGACGACGTCGTGACGGCGTTGGGGCTCCGGTATCGTCCGATCGCGGGCGGTTGGGAAATCCTGCCGTCGCCGTGACCCGGTGTCGCCCGCTCCGCTTCGGCGGATCGTGGGCTACCGCGGTCCTCGGGATCGCGGCGGTATGGGTGGGTCTCCCCGCGCAGCTGGCCGCTCAGGCGCAGTCCGGTGACTTCGCGATCGCGGTGCGTGACGTTTCGATGATCGATGCCCTCGACCGCCTCGTGGAACTCACCGGGATCGACCTCGTGTTCTCGTCCGACGTGACGAGGGGTCGGACGGCGTTCTGCCAGTTGGACGACGCGTCTGCCGAGGCCCTTCTGCGCTGCATCGTGGAGAGCGGTGGGCTCGACTTCTACCGCTTGTCGTCGGGTACGTACGTGGTCGTCGAGCCTGCGGCGAGAGGGCCCGAGGTGGGTCATGTGTCGGGCGTCGTGCTCGATGGCACCACAGGCGGCCCCGTCGCCTACGCGGTCGTCGAGACGGCCGACGGCGCGGCGCGGGCGGTGACGAGTCCCGACGGCTTCTTTCACCTCCCGGGCCTCCTGCCCGGAGCCCACGAGGTGTGGGTGCGCCGGCTCGGATACTCGGTGTCGCGTGAAGATGTCGACGTTGAGCCGAAGGCCGGCGTGAGACGACGGTTCGTGCTGGAACCGACCGCGGTGGAGATGGATCCGATCGTGGTCAACGGCATGGAGCGCCGCCCGTCGGGCCGGGCGCTCGGAGCCGATGTGGTGTTCGACGATGACGTCGGGCCGGGGCCGGCGCAGCCCGAGGGGGTGGCGTTGGCGCCGGGGCGCGCGGTCGGCGTCGCCCGAGCTCCCTTCTTCGCCGACGTGCACATCCAGGGCGGCCGTTCGGGGGAGCACCTCGTGCGTCTCGATGGAGCGCCCGTCTTCGAGCCGGTGTCGCTCGGACGAATGCTCGGCGCCTTCAGCCCGCTCGCGGTTCGCCGTCTGACAGTACGCAAGGCCGGCTTCGGCGCCGCAGAGGGCAGTCTGATCGGAGGCGCGGTCGACGTGCAGCACGAGCCGGCGCGGGCGGGGGCCACGGGCCTCACGGTGCTCGCCGACCCCTACGCCGTGAACGGCCGACTCAATCTCCCATTCGACGCCAGCGGTGAGTCCGGGGCCTTGATGGTTGCGGCGCGCGGGTCCGTGTGGGACGTGTTCCAGGAGCGGTCGCTCGATCAGGCGCTGCGCTCCTGGAACGTGCCCGATCCGGTTCTCCTTCGCTCGGTCGTCGGCGACGGCGAGGCCCCCACCGATCGTCTCGACTTCCAGTCGCGCAGCGACGGTGCCGACCTCTCGTTCTCCGACCTGCACGCGGCGGTCGACCTACCCCTCGGCGCGTTCCGCTCCCTCGAGGCGTCGGTCTACCGGGGTACGAATGCGGTGGGCTCCGAGCTGTTCGCGTCGGGCCTCGTGCCGGGCGACCTGTCCAACCCGCTCCTGCTGTCTCGGGATTCGTACCGCTGGTCGAACACCGCGGGGCAGGTGGCGCTGCGCGCTCTCGTCGGTGACCGCGCGTCGGCCGCACTCCGGATTCGGGGTAGTCTTCACGCCGTCGATCACGAATACGACATGATCTGGGGAGCCCAGGGCGGCTACGTGCCGGACGGCGCCGATCTCGACGCGATCGAGGCGGCGCTGCGCACCACCCTCGATGGACAGGCCGGTGCCTGGGACGGGAGTGAGATCAGCGAGTTCGCGGTGGAGGGGCGCTTCGACTACTCGATCGGGTCCGGCCACCTGGTGTCGGGCGGCATCGAGGGGCTGCGCGTGCGCAGTCGCGTACAGCTCGAAGGCCCGTACTATCGTCCGATCCGTACCGTCACCGACCAGTGGCGTGGGGTGGTGTGGGCGGAGGACCGACTCGAAGTGGGCCGGTCGTGGACCTTCGAGCCCGGCGTCCGGGCGACCTGGCTCGACTCGCGAGGAGGGGTGTCGTGGGAGCCACGCCTCGCGGTACGATTCGACCGGCCGGAGGCCAATATCGGGCCGTGGTCGGCGCGACTCGCGGCGGGGGTCTACCGGCAGTTCACCAACCGCTTCGACCTCACGACGCTCGGTCCGAGCGCCCTCGTACCGGGGGTTCAATTCTGGCTCCCGGTCGACGGAAGCACGGAGGAACCGCGGGCTCGACACCTCGCCGCCGAGGCCGTCTGGAGTCCCTCCGAGTCGTGGGAATGGCGGGCCGAGGTGTACCACAAGTGGTTGGACCGGATCCTCGACCTCGACTTCCCCGCGCTGCGCACCGGGGTCGGAGGACCCGCTGAGGGTGTGCACACGCAGACGGCGTTCATCGGAGAGGGGGAGGGGACGGCCTGGGGAGCGGGGGCGCGGTTCACCCGCACGACCGACCGGCTACGCCTTCAGGTCGGCTACGACTATTCGTTTTCGGAGCGCACCTTCCCCGGGCGTTTCGACGGGCAGCGTCAGCCCGCACCCTGGGTGGAGCCGCATCGGCTCTACGCCGGAGTGGATGCCGACCTCGGCCGGAGCCTTTCGGTCCGGCTCGACGGCCGCGGTGTGTGGGGCCGGTCATGGGGACTGCGGCGCTCCTACTACGACGTCGTGGCGCTCGACCCCGTAGTCGACGGCCCGGAGGTCGGCCGACCCGGCGACGATCTCCTGCCTGCTCTGATCGACCTCGACGTGGCGTTGGGGTGGACCGGGCGCATTGGCACATCCCGCATCGAGCTTCGCGGCGAGGTACGAAACCTGCTCGATCGAGACAACGTGCTCGACCAGATTCTGCGCCGCACCCTCGATGACGAGGGGCCGGCCGCCTACGCGGCGCACCCGCGAACCCTTCCCGGGATCGCATCGATCTTCACCATGCGCATCAGCCGATAGCTCCTTCGAGGGCGTCCGATCGGCCTCCGCCCAAGCGCGCCGATCCGCCCGAGATCTCGGATGGCGATCGGCGAGTAGTCATTGTGCAACTTTTGGGTGTACATAGTGTGTTCGGTTTGCTGGATAAACTATGAATCGTTCCTCTCGACACCCTAGATACCATGCGATCCACCATATTTCGTTCCCGGCCCGCCCGCCGTCTTCTTGCGGCCGCGGTGCTGAGTCTCGGGCTCGTAGCCTGTGACGACGACGACACCACCGCCCCAACCCCGGCGCAGGGCTCGGACATCGCAACGCTCGCGTCGAACACCGGCGATCTGAGCACGCTCGTAGCTGCTCTCCAGGCCGCCGGTCTGGTCGAGGCGCTCCAGGGGGACGGTCCGTTTACGGTCTTCGCGCCCCGCGATGCCGCGTTCACGGCGCTCGGCGCCACCCTCGACGCGGTCCTCCAGAGCGAAAACGCCGACGTTCTCACCGACCTCCTCACCTACCACGTGGTTCCGGGCCGGGTCACCGCCGCCGACCTGCGTGAGGGCCTGGTGCTCCCGACCCTCGAAGGTGGATCGCTCGAGGTGAGCCCGGAGGGCGGAGCGTCGGTCAACGGCGCCAACGTCGTCTCGGCCGACATCGAGGCGAGCAACGGCGTCGTGCACGTGATCGACGCGGTGATGACGCAGGGGCTGAACAACGTCCAGCGCGCCGCGATCACGGCCGATGTGAGCACGCTCCTCACCGCTCTCGAAGCCGCCGGCATCGCCCATCCCCTCCAGGGAGGCGGTCCCTTCACGATCTTCGCGCCGGTGAACTCGGCCTTCGACGCCATCGACGCCGGTGCGCTCCTTGCCGACGCCGACCTCCTGTCGAAGACGCTGAACTACCACGTCGTGCCGGGTGACATTCGCGCGGCCGACCTGAACGACGGCGACGTGCTCGTGACGCTCGAGGGGAGCCGCATTCGCGTCTCTCTCGACGGAGGAGCGAAGGTCAACGGCGCCAACATCACCGCCACCGACATCGTGGTCGACAACGGTGTGATCCACCTCATCGACGCCGTCCTGGTCGAGGCGATGGACGCGGTCGAGCGTGTGACGGTCACCCCGTCGGTATCGACCCTCGGGGCGGCCCTGAGCTCGGCCGGGCTGCTCGACGCCCTTTCGGCGTCCGGTCCGTTCACGATCTTCGCCCCGGTCAACGCAGCGTTCGACGCGGTCGACGTGAACGCGCTCCTCCTCCCCGAAAACCAGATGCTCCTCCGGGATCTGCTGACGTATCACGTGGTGCCCGGTACGATCCGTGCCGGTGACCTCGTCGATGGCGCGGAGCTCGAGACGTTGGAGGGCAACATGGTACGCGTCGACCTCTCGTCGGGCGCCAAGATCAACGGTGCGTCGGTCGTGGCGACCGACATCGAGATCGACAACGGTGTGATCCACCTGATCGACGGTGTACTGCAGGAGAGCCTCAACATCGTCGAGCGCGCCTCGATCGAGGCCGACGTCTCGACGCTGGTAACGGCGGTGGGTGCGGCCGATCTGGCGGGTGTGCTGTCGGGTCCGGGGCCGTTCACCGTCTTCGCGCCGGTGAACTCGGCCTTCGCGGCGCTCGCACCGGGTCAGGTCGACGCGCTTCTCGAGCCGGGCAATATCGGGCTCCTTCAGGACGTTCTGACGTACCACGTGATCCCGGGTGACATCCGCGCGGCCGATCTGGTCGACGGTGCCCAGGTGGCCACGGTCGAAGGCAACACCGTGACGATCGACCTCGACGGGGGCCCGAAGGTGAACGGCGCCAACGTCGTGGCGACCGACATCGTGACCGAAAACGGTGTGATCCACCTGATCGACGGTGTGCTGCTCGAGAGCCTGAACATCGTCGAGCGCG